>NZ_CP116619.1:1663627-1993627 GCF_030409055.1 Trichocoleus desertorum NBK24
TTCAGCAGCTTTATTTGAGTCATTTCATCAGCTTCGCGATAATCAGTCTGCTCTTCCTCAGTCATGGCGAGCTTGGCATCAATCGGCTGATTCCAAAGATTTTGCTCCTCCGCATTGCCTACCGGAGTTTTGCCGTTTTCAGAGATCCAAGCATCTCGAATCGCTTCTAGCGCAGTACGATTGGGGCGATCGCTCGTCTGAACTTTGAACCAGTAACAAGCTTGAGGCCGACGCACTAAATGCTGTTGGAGACTGAGATAAATATCTCGTGAGTAGCCAATAAATTGCAGAGTTTGGGCTTGGTCAAAAATTGCATAAACGCCAACTTTCCCTTGAAATTGCTCGTTGACTTGACCAGCATCATCGAGGTAGGGAATGTATTCTAAGTCGGCAAGAATAGGAATATCAGTGATAGAAGTCATGCGTTGCTTAAAGAAATAGTTTTAGTCAATTTTGTGATAGATAGCACACAAGCGACTAGGCTGAAAAATCTTAGCCTTAAACATAAAGTTAGGCGGCACATTCACAATCACATACTGATTAGATTCATAATATTTTTCAAACTCTTGAGGCATACCTTTAGGACTTGACGTGCTATAGGGCACAGGCTGAAATAGTAATCCTGTAAATTCTACTTGCTCACATTGCGACTGTTGAGCCACTTGTTGTAAAAAGGCTTCACTTCTCAACAAGCTAAATAAATCTGCTTGGGCTGATGGCTCCAGAGTAAATCCGCTATCAAAATGTTCAATAATTTTAAGTTTCATTGTTCATAACAGTTCGCTAACTGGGCGATGAAATATCAAACGAAAATGAGGCAGCGATCGCTTAATTTGCACAGAAAAATTAATACTAATTCCTGGGCATTAGCTTTGATGACTACTTTGATTTAGCCTATTAGATTCTGAAGCGTCTGTCAGCAATACCTCTTCATCTTGATATTAAGAATCATGACTTCATCGCTCCATCTAGATGTGCAACTTCGGGCACAAAAAGTATCTGTAGCCTGAAATTTTACTGCTCAATAGGCTTAGGTGATTTTAATTTGACTCCTTCTTAGGCTATAAAACATAGCTGCAATCTCCTAAGTCTTACCTGAGGTATAAAACCCTGCCAAATCTAGCCCCTAGGCTGGTGGAGTGGCAGATAAATGCAGAGTTAGCTCTCGTTAGTTGCCACCCATAAGAAAAAGGAGGAAAGATATGGCTGATTTAGATAAAAATCGAGATTTGAATCAAGGAAATGAGGCTCATGAGGCCGATGCGAACCGTGACCCACTTTCTGGTCAACCCGGTGCTCATCCCGTAGGAACTGGCATTGGTGCCGCTGGAATTGGCACAGTGGGTGCGGTAGTAGGGGGTGTAATTGGTGGTCCTGTCGGCGCAGTGATTGGAAGCGCAGTTGGCGCAGTAGCAGGTGGTTTGGTTGGCAAAAGTGCGGCTGAAGCCGTTGACCCCACCGTTGAAGAGGAATACTGGCGCAATAATTATGCTTCTCGGCCTTATGTAGAACCAGGCCACACCTACGATGATTATCAGTCAGCTTACCGAACAGGGTATGAGGGCTATGGTCGTCATGCAGAGACTGGAAGAAAGTTTGATGAGATCGAACCCCATCTTCGGAGCGATTACGAAACCCGTCATGGCGGTAAAGGTCTAGGTTGGGATAAAGCAAAGCACGCAGCCCGGGATGCTTGGGATAAGGTTGAAAATACAGTCAAAGGTTCTGGCGATCGCAACTCTGGACAAAATCTTGCTAGCCGAGGCGACACTCAACAAGTCAACCTGTACGAAGAAAGACTGATTGCTGACAAAACCCGTGTCAAAACTGGTGAAGTCAACGTTGGTAAGCATGTAGAAACTGAAACTGCCCGCGTTAGCGTTCCGGTTGAGAAAGAGCGTGTAGTTGTAGAGCGCACTACCCCAACGAATGCGGGTAACGCAGTTACACCTGGAGAAGCTACCTTCCATGAAGGAGAAGTAGCACGGGTAGAAATCTATGAGGAGCGAGCTGACATTCACAAAGAGGCGGTACTACGCGAAGAAGTGAATATCAGAAAAGAAGTCGATCATGAGACGGTTCAGGCAGAAGAGCAAATTCGCCGGGAAGAACTAGACATCGATCGCCAAGGTCGTGGAGTGAGCGATCGCTCTAATCCTTTAACCTAACTCTGAGCTAACCAGATAGTTAGGGAATAAGTGCATTGCAATCAGAGTAGATTGCTAGTGTGATCGAGGGTGGGCTTA
The DNA here is from genome assembly GCF_030409055.1 of Trichocoleus desertorum NBK24. Lineage (GTDB taxonomy): Bacteria > Cyanobacteriota > Cyanobacteriia > FACHB-46 > FACHB-46 > Trichocoleus > Trichocoleus desertorum_B. The sequence goes on from NZ_CP116619.1 coordinate 1,665,874, forward strand.
ATGACTAGGCTCACCCTTTTTTCAGATTTCTACAAAGCTCAACGAGCTGCACTCACAATCAACTTGGCTCGTCAAATAGACTTTTTACGTCGGGCTAAAAGACGCGCTGCTAGAAGTCCACCTAGAAAACCGAACAAGTGGCCTTCCCAAGAGATGCCATTGCGAATAGGCAACACTCCCCAGATCAAGCTGCCATAGAGAGTACCGACCAGAAGCGAAACGGCAATCCCCACCATGCTTCTTTCAAAGTAACCCCGTGACACTAAAAAGCCGAAGTAGCCAAAAACAACACCGCTGGCTCCAATGTGAATCGAATTAGCGGAGCCAAACAACCACACACCCAAGCCACTCGCCAGGATTGTAATCAGACTCACGATAAAAAAGTCGCTGATTTCTCGGAGCATCACAAACCATCCCAAAACCAGAAAGGGGATGGTGTTCGCCATTAAGTGCCCTAAACCTCCATGCAAAAACGGGGCAAACAGAATACCCCACAAACCGCTAATACTACGAGGACGGATACCGTAGAGGTTGAGAGCGTTGCGGAAAACAAATAAATCAATAATTTCTAGCAACCAAATACAGACAATGAAGCTGCCTAGAATCAGAGCATGACTTCTGAGTTCACGGGCGATCGCACTTTTATCGTCATTCTTCATGGCTTTGCCTCAGCAGTATCCCACCTGAGATTTGCCCCTTAAATTATCAGGGTCCTGTTCTACAGTTTTAGCTTGCTGAAGGCAGTTTTCTCCATAATTCAATTTTTGAAGGCAACCACAGAGAATTCTCTTACAGTTGCCTTACACCCGTTAAGCCATTACCATGCCGCCATCTACATTCATGACTTGTCCTGTAATGTAGGCAGCCGCTGGGTCAGCAGCAAGGAATTTCACCAAGCCAGCTACTTCCTCTGGCTGTCCATAGCGACCTAGAGGAATAAATTTCAGAATTTCTTCCGTGTGGTTCAAGCCACTGGTCATGTCAGTCGCAATGAAGCCAGGAGCTACAGCATTGACCGTTACCCCCCGACTCGCCAGTTCCTTAGCAACAGTCTTAGTAAAACCAATGACCCCAGCTTTAGCGGCGCTGTAGTTTGCTTGCCCTGGGTTGCCCATTTGGCCTGCCACAGACGTGATATTGACAATGCGGCCAGAGCGTTGCTTCAGCATAATTTTGCTAGCCAATCTGGTACATAGAAACACACCAGTCAGGTTGAGATCAATCACAGCTTGCCAATCTTCCGGCTTCATCCGCAACAGTAAGGTATCGCGAGTAATTCCAGCGTTGTTGACGAGAACATCAATGCGTCCCCATTTTTCCATCACAGCGCTGAACAAAGCATCAACCTGGTCTGCTTTGGAGACATCGGCTTGTAGAGCCACAGCGTCACTGCCCATAGCAGTGATCTCAGCCACGACTTTGTCCGCAGCAGTACTAGAGCTGGCATAGTTGATCACAACATTGGCTCCTTCAGCAGCGAGCGCCAAAGCGACAGAGCGACCAATGCCTCTAGATGCTCCAGTTACGATCGCCACTTGCCCTTGCAATCGTTTCGATGCAGTCTCTTGCAGTGCCTCCATACCTAATTCCTCTTTTCGAATATCAGTAGCCAATCGCTCAATCATCTTAGGGCATTTACGTCCCTACTCTGCTGCTTAACCGATGGGCTGCTTACCGATGGGCTCCTTAACCAAGGCTTCTTAACCGAGGACAGATGAGCTACAAAAGATTTGCATTAGGATCAAAGCAGTGATTCGCAACTGGTTGTGTCCTATGGCTACCAAAAAACAGTTCAGTAACTTTCAAGAATTGTTATCTGGTTCTGAGTTACCAATGCTAGTAGATTTTTATGCGCCTTGGTGTGGCCCTTGCCAAGTTATGGCTCCGATTTTAGAGCAGGTCAATGCTCAAATGAAGGAACAATTGCGCGTCGTGAAAATCAACACAGAAACTTATCCAGAATTGGCATCTCAATACCAAATTCATGCGCTGCCAACGCTGGTCTTATTTAAGGATGGACAGCCAATCGATCGCATAGAAGGTGTGATGCAGGCAAAGCAAATTGTGCAACGCTTACAACCGTTTATTTCAGCAAAGGCTTAGAAATTGCGATCGCACAACTCAATTAAACCTAGCAGTCCTGAAATAAGATCTATAGGTGCTGATCTATCGCGGTGGTTATGCAGTGGGTTAGAACAGCACTACAGGCTTTTAATTGGATTTCTTTTGCTGAGTACTGAGCATGGCTTCGATCCCCTTCATATCTTCAAGAAACTGCTGCTGAGCCATCTCAGAGCTCTTCCTCCAAGCTTCAATTTCAGCTTCTATGGCAGCTAGTTCGGCTGTAGCTTTTTTGTTGCTAGCTCTCATCTCAGCAAACATTTCTCTGCTATTAAACAGCACCCATCCAAACTGCCCAATAGCCACTAACAAATAGATCCAAATATTAATAATTACAATACTGCTGACTACTTCCAGCGATACTCCTGCAAAAAGCAAAGAAAGGATCGCAGCATTGGCACCCAGAAAAATGTATTTGGCATACTTTTTCAAGGCACGAATTACTGGTTTAAGTTCTACTAGCTGAGTGGTTGGTCGCACCATAAAGATTAGTGTAATTCACTATTCTCCACTACAGTGTCCAGTAGACCTGCTCCAGAAATACTGTCAAATTCCTCTGTCCTCCTAGCTCTATGCACCCTCAAAACACCAAAGCTGAATTGCACCGCCTCCTTCAAGATCGCAACGAGCATCCCGAAAAGATCGCTGAAATTGACGCTCAAATTCATGCCATTTTTGCCGAAACTCACGCAATTCTGGTATTGGATATGTCAGGCTTTTCTCGGCTGACGATTCGGCATGGCATTATTCATTTCTTGGCTATGATTCATCGCTTAAGTGCGATCGCCACTCCCCTAATGGAGCAGCAAAAAGGCACCGTAATCAAACAAGAAGCTGACAACCTATTTGCGGTTTTCCCCACAGTTGAGTTTGCGGTGAGCGCTGCGGTGGATGTCTTAAAAAGCTTAGCGGCTGTCAATTCGGGCTTACCAGATGCAATGGATTTGTACGCTAGCATTGGCATCGGCTACGGGGAAGTGCTGCTGGTGGCGGGCAAAGACCTGTACGGCAATGAAATGAATTTGGCTTCCAAATTGGGAGAAGACCTAGCGCGATCGAACGAGATTTTACTGACGGAGTCGGCGTTCCAGCAGTTGCAATCTACTTGGACGTGCGAGGCAATTGAACTCTCTGTTTCTGGCTTGGAGCTAACGGCTTATCAGGTGCAGTTTCCTAAATGATCCCAATTACCGAACACCCAATTGCCTAACAACGGTACAAACGGTATCGGTAGCCATCGGTACGATGCTTGTGCTGTGGATCGGCGATACAACGCTCTCCTGCCAAGAGAGAGGCTAAATTCGTTGTCTCGTCTGGATTAGGAAAGTTGAGCAACCATAGATCCAGCGGGCGAGGCAATTGGCTTAAGGTTTGCTGGAGCGCGATCGCACTAGATAGCGGATTTTGATCTTGGTGGGCCAGCAAGAAGAGGGGATTGGCTAATACCCCTGTGATCGGTTGGCGTTTCAGCTCCCAAGCCAAACCCATCAGCCTGCCTGTTTGTCCATGAGTCATATGGGCGATCGCGATCAAGGGAGGAGATTGAGCCGCTTGCTGAAGATGTTGCACCACCACATCAGGGCGATGAGTTTTCTGATAACCCAATCCTGTCGCAACGGTCAGGCCACTGAGCAGGCCAACCAGCCAAACAATCATCACCACTGTTTTACCGTTGGGTTGCCACCGTTGCCAAATATTACCCACTGGTTTTGGGGGTGACACTTCGGGTTGAAGCGTGACGGATTCAGACCAAAAAGCAGCAAGGCTAGCTGCCAGTAAAGCAACAACAGCAGGAAAATAAACAAAGCTGAAACGAAAAGCACTGTTAATCTCGGTTCCCAGACCGTATGCGATCACAAAAAAGAGGGCGATCGCACTGAGGACAAAACCACCTAATACTTGCAGCGCCAATCGGCTCTGGAGTTGCTGCCACTGCTGCTTTAACCCTTGGTAAATTAGCGGAGCTGACCAGGCACAAAACAACAGCATACCCAGGCCAGACAGAATCACTAGGGTAAAACTGGGGGCTTGTACGGGTAAAAAAACCAGCATGGTGATCCATCCCACCAAAGCCTGGAGCACTGGATCGAACCAACCCAGCCCAGATCGGGTACCGCTATAGATCCAGGTGGTTAGCTGATTGCCGTAAACTCCTTGCCAAGCAGGTAACCAAACCACGATGCCAGCTACAGTTCCAGCGACCACCCCATAAATTCGTCCCCACAGTTTAAGCGCTGGTAACTGGAAGGGCAGATGAGATTGATTGGGCCTAGCTTTCCGCCCCGCCGAAAACCAAAATCCCAGTAATACCAAAGCCTCTGCGAATAAAGTCAGGACGAAGAAGTAATGGGTTGCCATCCCCAGCGCATTCACCCCAACCCAACTTACCCCAACTCGTAGGGGTAAAGGTTTATGAACCCGCAGCGATCGCAGCGCAACGACTAAGCAGCCCAAGGAAGCGATCACCCACAACACAGCCAGGGTATAGTGACGCGCTTCCTGAGCCAAGTAGATACCATACGGGGAAACGGCCATCACCGCTGCTGCCAGATGCCCAACTAAGCGAGATCCAAAAGCCAGCCACCCCAGACCAAACATCGCCGGAATTGAAACAGCCCCAAAGATGGCAGGGAGCGATCGCGCTGCCCAAATGGACACCAATCCCTCTTGAGCCGGAAACCATTGCAGCCACCAATGAGCCAGCACAAAATACAGAGGAGGATGAGTGCTTTCCTGCATCAAGTGCTCCAATACCGCAGCCACCCCTGTTTGTGTATCTATCTGTAAAGGTTGCAGGAGGGTATCCAGAGCGATCGCCTGATCCAGCGGAATGGTGCGAAAACTGTGCCCTAAGCTAAACACCAAAGTGGCAAATTCATCCGTCCAAACTGATTTCGAGTCAAGGCATAGGAAGCGTAGCCCTATACCCACAACCAGCCAAAACAACAGCAGTAGGAGATGCAGCCAGCGGCTGTGAAGCAAAGTTTTCAAGTGTCAGCACCCAAAGCCAGCGCTTTCAAGAATTGTAGGTCAGCCACTTAGCAGCCACTTAAATGATGAATTGCCCCCATCGATCTCAGCAACTCATCTAAGCACTTTCCTCCAAGTCAATCAGTTTCTCACAAATTTAGGTTAAGTGTCTGTTAGCAAAACACTTCTAGCAAAACGCTTCTTGGGCCGCTAGCCTGCATCTTATTTGACTTCGGTAACTCGCCAACTCAATTTCAAGTTGATCCAGAAATTCCAGAACAGCACGACTGCGATCGCGATCATTTTGGCGGCATATTGATTAACGTGAAAAACGTTATACAAACCGTTAACAATCAAAGTATTAAGAACCAAACCCAATAAACAAACCACATTGAATTTCAGCAATCGTTTGGCACGTTGTCGCCATCCCTGCTGCCGACTAGAAACGTCGCTAAAAGTCCAAGCATCATTCCAGAAAAAGTTATTAATAATGGCCAACTCCACCGAGATCGTGTTGCTTGTTGTCAGTCCTAATTGCAGCTCCTCCCGCAGCAAATAGAAGACAGACATATCGACAAACAAACCCGTTAGCCCAACAAAGCCAAACCGGATGAAGCGACCAAACGGTGACAACGCCAAACGCAGACGGCCTAGGTGACGCAAATAATCCACATACTGCTTCCAAGTAACCTTGCTCTCGCCTCCCTGCCGCTCCTGAAATACATACCCTACTTCTGCCACTCGCCCGATGCTGCCTCGGCCCAGCACTTCAATCAAAATTTTGTAACCGACAGGACTCAGCGTTTTCCCGGCGATCGCACTACGCCGTATTAAGAAGTAGCCGCTCATAGGGTCCGAAACTCGACCCACCACACCTGGTAGAATCACTAACCCAACCAACTGGGCTCCCCGTGATAGAAAACGCCGCACCACACTCCAGCTACTAACGCCACCTCCCTCCACATGGCGACTCGCTGTGGCTAGATCTGCCCCCTGCTGCGTCTCTGCAATCAGCTGGAGCAAAACCTCCGGTGGATGTTGGAGATCTCCATCAATGACACCGAGCACTTCTCCTCTAGCCACTTGCCAACCTCGAATCACCGCAGTAGACAACCCCCGCTCCTGTTGCCGCCGCATTACCCGCACCTGGGGATACTCACTCACCAGCTCTTGAGCAATCTTCCAGGTATAGTCTGGGCTATCATCATCGACCACGATCAATTCATAGTTGCCTGGTAGCACCTGATCCAGCAGCCGACTCAGCAGCTCAATCATAGCTTCGATGTTCTCACTCTCATTGAAAGTGGGAATCACCAAAGATAGATAAACCCCATGAGAGGGCGATGCTCCAGGAACCTCCAGTTGAAGAGCAGGCTCAATCTTAGACTCACTAATTGTCAAAGAGCCAGAAGGCGCTGCTAACAGGAAAAGAGATGGATCAATACTCATCTAGAAAGCCTCAGGTTGCAGAAGAGCGGGTATAAAGACGGACAGTCAAATCATCCAAAAGCATCGTGCCTGTTAAGTGCTGAGTTTGGGTTTGGCGGTACTGTTGATCCAGCACTTTTTGTACTTGCTGTTTTTCAGCCTCAGTGGTGCTAGGAGACCACACGGGTTTGGCGCTCTCTAACCAAAGCACGCGATCGTATAAAACTGGGATCGAGGCCAAACAGTTAGATGCTAAGCGAGACGTTGAAAATTCCTTACAGCTTTTCTCTGAAGTGCTTTGTCCCTCCAAAACCTTTTCTAGCGATAGTGCTAAATCGCTGCTCTTTATGGCTAGTAGCGTTACAGGAGCCTCTGGAGGGACGTAGTATGCCAAACGCATTACATGTCCCCATGCCTGAGAGTTCATCACAATTAAAGTAGATGTTGGATTGCTAGCAACTGCCTGAGGTGTAGCGGTGACAATCTCTGATAGCTCATGGAACATCGAGCGCGGCCTGAGGGTAAAGTCACCAGTACTAATACCGATGTATAAGAGCAAAACAACCGCAGCTACTGGTTGACGCCAGCTTATAGATACCTGCTCCAAGCACACTGTCAGCAGCAGTAAACATCCGGGCAGGATGACGATCATACTTCTTCCCCAACCGAAGCCCAAAGTAAACTTGCCTGCGGCAACGTCCAAACTTAAGGCTAGCAACAAGGGGAAAATTCCCAAAATCAAAGCGACTCCCAGGGGTCGCCTTTCACTCTGCTTCCAAAGCGTGGTCACTGCAACCAACAGGAAACTGATCACCACCACACCCGCAGTTGTGATGATGTTTTGCGGCAAACTGGTAACCCAATCCCCTAAAAGTAAATGCGTCCCCAAAGTATTGGCTACGTCTCCTAAATGAGCGATCGCTGCTCCCAAAAATCCAGATGGAGCATCAAAACGCCCTAAGTCAGCGTTCCGCAGTTGCTGTCTAGTCCCCCACAGCACCCAAGGAACAGTTAACAACACACTCAATCCAAAACGCAGCCCATGATGCCACCATCGCCGCCAATCTAGATAAAGCACCACTACTGCCAAAGATATTACCCAGTAGGCAAAAAGATAAAACGTCATCAGTCCAGATGTTACTGAACCGATAAATATAAGATTCCAAAAGATAGGATTGAGCTTTTGGTCTTGGCGAGGTCGAACATCGTTAGCCTCTTGATGCTCAATGCCAATGATCTCTAGTAGAGACCAAGCACTTAAAACTGCCCAGAGCACTAAAGAACCATACATCCGCACATTTAAGGAGTGAAAAAGGTAAAAGGGGTTAGTGGCTAGAAGCGCTGCCAGGAGGAGGCCACCGCGATTTCCTAACAACACTCGCCCTAAACCATAGGAACTGGCGATCGCTCCCACACTCAGCAAAGCACCCAGGCTTCGCACGGCTGCCACTCCATTGCCAAACAAACGCAGCCACAGATGTTGAGCCAGAAAGAACAGTGGAGGATGCGGTTCTCCGCCTGCCAGACCTTTCAGGAGGTTTGCCACTGTCTTCACAATGTCCTTGACTGTCGCTTCTGGTGGCAAATCTAATAGAAGACTGTATTGGGCTAAAACAACAGGTAACTCTTTTGGACCACGATAAGCAGTTTTTTGTCCAGTTGACAAAAGCAGTGACAAAACCTCGTCGTACCAAAACTCGCGGCTACCTAAGTTAAGCAAGCGGAGCAAAACACCGATCGCGATCGCCAGGATCAGCAGAGTTTCTAGGGAAACAACAAACTTAAATCCAAGGACTTTAAAGTGCTTATACATAAGCTTGGGCTATCTATGCCTCATTTCCAGCTTGGTTAGATAGAGCGTCTGAGGGTCTAGAACTCTGCATGATCGATACTTCATAGATGGGATACTTACCCAACTTACCCAAATCCGAGAACTGTAGTGTAAATCCCTGATTTGCTTGCAGAAACTTTAAATTATCAGGGCTAGTTTGAGGGGTATTGCAATCACGATGGGGATAACAAACATACAAAAACTTTTTATATCCCTCAGACAACAGTGTTTCACCGAGACGCTTCACAGCTTCGTTATCTTCAGTTAAGAAAAAGGTTTTGTCAGGTAGAGAGGGAGAAAGGATTTGAGCCACGTACTCATGAGACATCGCAATGATGGAGTTTGGTTGCGATCGCAATCCTGCTACTGCGGGTACGGTGAGCTGGTAACTACGAGCTAAATCGACCGTTCCCAGAAAAGTATTGATATACAAGCCCACCAACCCAAATACAGCCAGCAGTCCCATGAATGCCAACTGCAAGTTTCGTTGATGAGTCTGCATTAACGATTTCAGTTGCATCGCTACTAGCAAAGCAATCAGTGGAACTGTGATTAACAAGAAACGTGGTCCCCATTGTTTACCACCTGCACCGGCAGGCACAATCAGAGGCACGGCTAGAACAAATAAAATGCTGATGAGCAAAATCACCTGCATTTTAGGAGTCAGTTTCGACTTACCTCCTAAAAAGGCCAGAAAGGTATAAATTAGGGAAAAGAAAACAACTGGAAAATAGTAAGCAAGACTAAATAGCAACTGCTTAAGATTATCTAATGCCGTTCGCAAGCGTTGGCTCAAAGTGAATTCTTCAACGATTTGAACAGAATGAATTCCCAAAGGATGCTGATAAACCAGCAGATTGATCCCAAAAAATATTGCCACTGACAGCATCATACTAATCGCGATCGCGATCGCCTTCTGCCCAACAAAACTAAATTCTTTTAATGGTTTGGTTTGAGTGACAGCTAGCCACACAAGCATGATCCCAACCAGGCATAAAAACTCTGGTCTAAACCATACAGATAAGCCAATCAATCCTCCACTGAAAATTGCATCTCTAGTAGAGAGACCCTTAACAGGAGGAACGAGCGCTAAAGCTAAACCGTGAAACGCTAAAGCCACAGCCAATGTATGCTCCCAATACATCGCACTATACAAGGACAAGGGAGCTGTAAAGATCAGGACGACTAGAGCGATCGAAGTCCTAATCGTACCTAGCTTCAAGCGTTGGCAGGCTGAGTAAAAACTAAACCAAAGTGCCCAAGTAGAAACTAAAGGAACGACATAGAGCCCTCTAAAGCCCAACAGAGCATGAAAAGGAGCAGTTACCAGCGGGAAGGTAAAAGGGAAGGTAACGAAGTAACGGTTCTCTACGTTGTAGACAAAGGGAGGCCGAAAGGGATATAGCCCAATGTCCCATAGGCTTTGTATCCAGGTATTTACAGGTAGCCGCAGATCAAAGTGAAAGCTTCCAGCACTAAATTGTTGCGCCAACAAAGCTTTCAACCCACCATCACCACTGTAAAAAACATCATTTGGCACCAAAGTTTGCAAGCACAAAGAAAATAGAATGCCAACAAAAATGACGATGAGCGGAATACTAAATCGTGGAGCTTTTCTGGTTTCCTTGCCTAAGAATTCTTTAGCCCTAAGGTCTGATTTTGATATCAACTCAAAACCTCACTTTTTCTACTGTTTTTCTGAGCAGATCTGACGTATCGCTTAGATATAAATTGTTTCAGCCAATGACTCCGGAAAAACTGGTCACAGCTTTGTCAAACCAGTAAATGTACACATGGCTTGAATTCCATCCAACTTAACTTGTCAACTAACACTTCTTTTGACAAATCCTCAAATCAAAAAATTCAGCAAATTCACTATCATCTTGACTGTAGAAGGTAAAGCCTTTATCCACATTTTTATGCTTCTCCAGATTGTCTCTGCACAAAAATGGGCTTTAGAGAAGCTTTATCGTCTAGCCCAGACTGTCAGCATTTTTACTGGCCTCTCGACTATCCCCTCGAAATAAGACTGAAGTTTACGAATGAATGCTTGAGCTGATTTGCAGTCAAAGCTCCTAGTGACGACCAAAATGAAACTTTTAGCAGGTAGATCAGGGCTGAATCAGGCGATCGCGGGACTGAGAATATGCCAATCCCTAACAATCAAGCTTTTTCATTAAGAAGTATTTCCGTAATTACCGAGACTTCGCTACTTACTCTGAGCATCTATTTAGCAGAGCTAGCTGTATTTTGGACAACAGAATTCCGTAGCTATACTGAAACTTCACAATTCACTCAAGCGAAGCCTCAGTGATCTACTGAGGCTAAGTCATCCTAAAACCAACACTTTGAGGGATTCTCCTAGGAAAAATATCACTCTTTGGAGGAGTGACTAGATTTTTTTTTGATAAAAATGGGTCGAAAGACTAGTAATGCTCAAACCCAATATGCCAGACTCTGCACTTAAGTTCGGTATTCACTTACGGGGAACCACTTAGACGTTATTTAACAAATAACGCTTAGATAAGTTTTTTAGCGAACAAAGCTTAAAATGCCAACTTTGGTCAGAGCATAACCGAGGAACTCCCTAGAGTTGGCTCTATCCTTGCGGAGTCTAGAGATGCCCCAATGTCTTTCTCAACCCACTGTTGAGTTTTCTACATTAATCAAGTTGCTGCGTTGGCGATCGCAGCAGCAGCCTGATCAGCAAGCTTATACGTTTTTGATTGATGGCAAGACAGAAGGCCCAGCACTAACCTACGCTGAATTGGATCGTCAGGCCCGATCAATTGGCGCTTTGCTGCAACAGCATCAAGCTCAGGGAGAGCGAGCCTTACTGCTATATCCACAAGGACTAGAAGTACTTGCGGCTTTTTGTGGGTGTCTCTATGCGGGCGTGATTGCGATTCCAGTGCCGCCACCTGATGGTAGTCGGCTAAAGCGCACCCTACCTCGTTTACGCGCGATCGTTAAGGATGCACAGGCTTCGATTGTACTGACCACCAGCCGCATTTTTGATATTTTGGCAAATGCGGGGTTGGAGTTTCCTGAGTTTCAAAGCATGCGTTGGATTGACACTGAGCAAGTTGATCTCAGCTTGGCAGATCAGTGGCAAGACCCTGACGTTGACAGCAATACTCTTGCTTATCTGCAATATACTTCTGGCTCAACTTCCACACCCAAAGGGGTGATGATCAGCCATAAGAATTTAATGTTTCACTCGGCCTATCTGCAAAGGGCTTGTGGATATACCCCAGAGAGTGTGAGCGTCACTTGGATGCCCTACTTTCACGATTACGGCTTGGTGGAAGGGCTAACTCAACCGCTTTACAACGGTACCCCTTGCTATGTGATGTCACCGTTTGCTTTTATCAAGCAACCTGTCCGGTGGCTGCAAGCCATCTCTCGCTATGGTGCCACCCATAGCCAAGCTCCTAACTTTGCTTACGATCAGTGTGTCCGACGAGTTACTCCTACTCAACTAGAAACGCTGGATCTCAGGACTTGGCAAGGAGCAGGCAACGCTGCCGAACCGATTAACCCCAGAGTGATGGAGAACTTCTACGAAAAGTTTGCTCCCTGCGGGTTTCAATGGCACGCCTTTGCCCCAGCATACGGGCTCGCTGAAGCAACCTTGCTAGTTTCCACCAGCCCTGTCAACACATCGCCTGTAATTTGTACGGTTGAGGCAGCAGCGATCGAGAAGAATCGCATTGTGATTGCACCGCCTAACCAACAAGAAGGATCCCGAACCATTGCTAGTTGTGGGCAGTTAGTCTGCGAAACTCAAGTGGCGATCGCCAATCCTCAAACCCTAAATCGTTGTGCAGTAGATGAGGTGGGAGAAATCTGGGTATCAGACCCCGGTGTAGCTCAAGGATATTGGCAACGACCAGAGGACACTGCTACTACCTTCCAAGCTTACTTAAGTGATAGCGGTGAAGGCCCTTTTCTGCGCACCGGTGATTTAGGGTTCATCCTGGATGGGGAGTTATTTATCACGGGTCGAATCAAAGACTTGATCATTATCCGAGGCACCAACCACTATCCTCAGGATATTGAATGGACTGTTCAGGAAGTTCATCCAGCCTTGCGTCCCGACTACGGTGCTGCGTTCTCGGTTGAGTTTGAAGGAGAAGAAAGGCTGATTGTGGTGCAAGAAGTAGAGCGACAAGCCCAAAACTTGGATGTAGATGAAGTTATTGCCGAAATTCGGCAGGCGATCGCTGAGCAACATGAGCTGCAAGTTTATGCAGTGGTTCTAGTAAAACCAGGCAATGTCCTCAAAACCTCCAGTGGCAAGATTCAGCGTCAAGCTTGCCGATCTAGCTTCTTAGCTGGAGAACTAGAAGTTTTAGCAGACTGGAGCGAGAATCCGCAGATTCGGTCGAACTTCCGTCATTTACAAGGAGATGTCAACTCTCTCCTACAACGCATACAACCCACCCACTAAGGCTTACAGTCCTGCTGTAGTTGTACTGTCGATCATCTGGCGATCGCTCCAAGGAGAATGCAATGCATCCACTCAAACAATACTGGGTCGCGGAAGCCCTTGAACGAGATTTAGGAGATCCCTTTAATCCAGATAGCCTGATGTCTTTTCAGCAGGTGGTAGAACTGGACGAGCAGGAGAATTTTCCTACAGATCTGCTTAATTGGCTCTATAACTGGAAGCTCAATCATTACTACATACCCACTGCATGTGGGGGTGAATTTACCTCCTTTGAGGAGTTCATCGCCTTCGTCCGGGTCATGTCTCGTCGAGATTTGACAACTGCTATCAGCTTCACCACGCTGTTTTGGTCTTATCTGGTTTGGATGGCAGGCACGGATGAACAGAAGCAACGGTTAGCCAGCTTCATCAAAGATCACAACGGTGCGATGTGTCTGGCTTATTCCGAAAGGGCACATGGCAGCGATTTGGTCGCTAGCGATGTGCAGGCAAGCAAAGTAACCGGAGGCTATCTCCTTAATGGAGAAAAGTGGCCGATTAATCGAGCGACGATCTCCGGTGTTACCTTCGTCTTGGCTAAGACCGATGACTCAGGGGGAGCCCGCAGCTTATCCCTATTCATGGTGGAGAAAAGCCAACTTGATCCCAGCACTTACTACAACCTGCCCAAGATCCTGACTCATGGCATTCGCGGTTCTGACATGAGCGGCATTGGATTTAAAGACTGCTTTGTCTCAGAGTCTAGCCGTATCGGGGCAGAGGGAGCAGGTCTAGAATGGGCGCTTAAAGGATTCCAAATTACTCGCGCCCTTTGTGCCGCCTTTTCTCAGGGAGCCGCAGATACCGCTCTCAGAACTACCCTCAACTTTGCGCTGGGCCGTAAGCTCTACGGCAAGACTGTTTTTGACATGCCCCAACCTCGGCGAACTTTGGTTGACGCTTTCTTAGACATTTTGATCTGCGATTGCGCCACCATTGGAGCTGCCAGAGGTTTCCATGTCATCCCTGAACAGTTCAGCGTTTGGTCGGCAGTGGTGAAATACTTTGTCACGACCACGCTAGAGAACATGGTGACGAATGTTTCGGTGGTGCTGGGGGCTCGCTACTATATGCGCGACGCTCATGACTGGGGCATCTTCCAAAAAGTTGTGCGAGACAACGCCATCATCAGCGTGTTTGATGGTAGCACTGTAGTCAACTTACATGCCCTACTGCTGCAACTGCGACAACTGGCAAAACAGCGATCGCGCCAGAAGAATCGTAATCTGGAAGCTTTGCAAGCTCGTCTGGCAGCTTGTTTCTCCCTAGACCAATCAGTTCCCACATTTGACGGTCGCAAATTGGAGCTGTTTAGTCGCGGTGCAGATGATGTCTTACAAGGTCTGGAATTAGCGCTAGAAAAGCTGCGAAGCCTAGAAACAGATCCTAATCTCGATTCTGGCGTATTGCAACAAATTGGTGGGTTCACTCATCTCCTTTTAGAAGAACTCAGCGCTCTAGATCAGAGCTTAGAGAACTCTACTTTTGAGTTTGGGCACGACCAATCGCCAGAGTTGTTTGACCTGGCTAAACAATATTGCACCTTACATGCCGCCGCAGCTTGTGTGCATACGTGGCTCCACAACCGCCATCATTTGGGTGCATTTTTTGCCAGGGGTGAATGGCTAGCGCTCTGCCTCAGAAAGCTGGCCCTCTCATTCCGCCCTGCTCACAGTCTTGCTTCTCGAATTAACGACGAAGCGATCGCTCAGGAGCTTCTACAGCTTCACATGGAGAACAAGCTCTTTTCCATCGTTCCTTTTCAATTAGCAACATCAAAAGTAAAAGAGGATCAAACTAATGCAACTTCAGAACTCCAGCTACAAGCCTAGCGAAGTTTCGAGCCCAATCGCTTTACGCGATCGAACCACAGAAACTTCTCCAGCAGAAGCAATTCAACAGTGGCTGGTCAGCCAATTGGCAAAGCAGTTATCCCTTGATCCCAACAACGTTAAGGTTCAAGAACCTCTCACTCGCTACGGCTTAGACTCTATTGATGCCGTAACTCTAGTAGGAGAGCTAGAAGATTGGCTGGATCTAGAACTCCCTTCTACTTTGTTGTGGGATTACCCCACTGTGGAGAAAGCAGCCACCTTCTTGGTGCAAGAGTTTGATATAGCCACGGCCCTGAACCAGGTCAAGACCGAGCCAATAGCCGCTGCTTCTCAGGAGAAAACAGAGAAATCTTCTGGTTGGGGTGGCCTGTGGAATCGGATTAGTGGTAGCTAATTTGTCGCTTAAGAGCCTAATTTCATGGCTGACTCAAAGCAGTTGTGACTTTTAAGGCTCTCTCACAATCATGGTTCTACAGAGCAACCTACTGAATCAGCCTGGATAGGGGTTGAGAAGGGACACTTAAGCTTGGGGAGGATGGGTTAATTGAACTTTTCGGAATTCTCCTTCTGGTGGATACTGTTACTCTTTAGTATTCCATTTTTTACAGTTCGCTTGGTCGCCCAGTCCTTTAACCTGTGGCGACCTGCCTTCGACGGCCTTGGCCTAGCTGCGATGTCATTGTTTTTGTTCGTCAATGCATCGCGCTCAAGTTTTCTCATCTTTGTCTTTGAAATTATCTTCAACTACATCATGGTGCGGCTAATGCTGCGTCGCCAAGGATGGACAGCGAAAATAATTGCCACCAGTGTGATTGCGATCGATATTGCCATCCTCGCTTACTTCAAGTACCTCAACTTCTTTGTCGAAGATGTAGTAGGGCTACTATTGCCAGGGGCGGCCGCTAGCTGGAGGTCACAAGGGGAAATTCCAGGTATGGGAGCAATTCCGCCAGGTCTTTCCTTCTATACCTTTCAAATGGTCGCTTTTGTCGTTGACTCCTTCACTAGCAAGAAGAAGCGCCCGATCGGGGTAATTGATTATGTCAACTTTGTCTCCTTTTTCCCCCAGGTTGTCGCAGGCCCAATTGAGCGCCGCGCAGATCTGTTTCCCCAAATCGAAGGATTTCGGTTCAAATTTACCTTGGATAACTTTGAGGCGGGCTTAAGATGGCTGTCGCTCGGCTTGTTCATGAAGTTTGTTCTCGCTGATAATATCTCTCCCTACATCGATTTAGAAGAAGCCAGTAATGCATGGCTGGTTTGGTTTTCGGCCTATCTATTTACTTTAAGAATTTATTTTGACTTTGCTGGCTACAGTTTTATCGCGCTAGGACTTGCCAAGTTTGTCGGGATTAGGCTGACAACTAATTTCCTGGCTCCTTATACATCCCAAAGCATCAACGAGTTCTGGCGGCGGTGGCATGTCACCCTCAGTACTTGGTTCCGAGATTATGTGTTTTTGCCGCTAATGGGTTCTAAGAAACAGTGGGCTCCTTTCTTTTTGTTTCTGACTTTTACCCTCTCTGGATTTTGGCATGGAGCCGCTTGGAACTTCATCCTTTGGGGTGCCTATCACGGTCTATTGCTGCTTGTTCTTCGCTATGCAGGACGACCTTTTTATAGCTTTGTAGGTCAGCGATTGCTCATGCCCCAGTTTATTTCTTGGGCCTTGACCTTCGGATCAGTCATCCTCGGATGTCTGTTTTTCATGGAAACTAATGTACGCCGTTTAGGCACCAAGCTACAGACCTTAGTTAACCCGGAAGCCTACTCTTTTAGCAACATTAGCAGTGCGTTTAGCTCGTTTAGTACTAACGAGGCTGTCGTTCTCGCTCTCACTCTGGGGCTGGCAACCTTAGTGCTGTTACTTGAACATATAGCAGTTTGGCAGAAACGCGAATCTGAGTATGACCTGCTAACTTCTCCTTGGGTGTCACGGGCTTTATTGGCTTTGACAGTCTTATTGGCTGCAAACACTCCTTCTCAGTTTATTTACTTTGAGTTCTAATGCAGAAACTTCTCAAGCTCACCAGTTGGGTCGCGATCGCAGGTTTAGCTTGGACGGCTGGCTACTTCTACAATGCCCGCTATGGAGGTGAGCTAAGCTGGTTGCGCATGATGTATGAGCAAAAGATGGCCTTGGCAGATCAGGTTCAGGGGTCGCGACGAGTCCTGATTTTAGGGGGTTCTGGCGCTCATTACACGGTAGATGCGGGGGTGATGCAGCAAGAATTAGGCATCCCTGTCCTCAATCTGGGCGTGGATGGCCCTGTAGGTCTGGATGTGATTATCCCTAGTATCAAGGATAAGATTCGTCCGGGAGATATTGTCTTGCTGATTCCCGAATATCTGCTACTTCTAGATAACGATGGGTTTGGCGATCGCTCCGGGCAGTTTGGTATCGCGATCGGTCAGCCTGGTCTGGGAGGGATTCCTGCTAAGCAACTGGCTCAAGACACACTGATGGTAGGAGCACCCACTTTGCGAGCCTTGACCAAATCCTCACTCGATCTGGTGGAGAAGGGCAAACTCACAGGTTACTACTCAGATCCTATAAGTCAGAATGGCGATCCGACGGTTTTAAAGCGGCGTACCAAGTCCAAGTGGTGGCAGATGAAGATCAAAGAACCCATCTCTGACTATGCCTATGAGCGCATCAAAAAATTTCGCCAAGAGGTAGAAGCCAAAGGAGGCACGCTAGTCTTAGGGTTGCCTTGGCTGTATGCCAGCGATGACCCACAAACAATCGAAAATGTGCAAAAAACTGCGACCAAGCTAGAGGCGATCGCCCCCGTTCTTTATGACAAAGCTTCTTTCAATCTCAAGATAGACCCTAGCTTATTTGCGGATACTCACTATCACTTGAATCAACCTGCTAGAAGGATACGCTCTACCGAACTAGCCCAGCAATTTAAGCAAGTGATGGGAGATCAGATGGCAGCATCACCGATCACCCAACGACCTCAATCTCAATCTCAATAGACATAAGTCTGTTGAGGCTAGGTCAAATCGCAGTCGCAAGCCTCACTCCGTCAGCCTCACTTCGTCAGCCCCCCTACGCCACTCACCCTAATTCGCTAATAATGATGTACTGCAAAAAAGATAGGCTTGCAGATCAACCTGAAACACTTCCTACCCCTTTTCTAGGCATCAATCCTATCCGGATTTGCATTTTGGGAGGAGGATTTGGGGGGCTTTATACCGCCTTATACTTACAGCGCACTCTAGGCAAGAAGTTCAAAAATTATCAAATTAGGCTGGTTGAGCCGAAAGATCATTTTCTGTTTACACCGCTCCTTTATGAACTGGTGACAGGGGAACTCCAAACTTGGGAAATTGCCCCCACTTATCAACAACTTCTGGCTCACACTAACGTTGAGCTGTGGCAGGAAGCGGTTTCCAACGTTAATTTAGCGCACCGTCGTGTCCAACTTCAGAATGGTGAATCCCTAGCCTATGACTACTTGGTTTTGGCAGTAGGTGGAGAAACGCGACTTGACACCATTCCGGGTGCAATTGAACATGCTTCTCCTTTTCGCTCCCTAGCTGATGCAGTGCATTTAAAGGAGAAACTTCGTTTTTTGGAGGCATCTGAGCAAAACAAAATCCGAGTGACGGTTGTTGGCGGAGGCCCAAATGGCGTAGAACTCGCTTGTAAGCTGGCAGATCGCTTAAAGGCCAGAGGGCAGGTGCGGTTAATCGAGCGGGGCGATCGCATCCTGAAAACCTTTTCGGCGGCAAGTCGAGCAGTGGCCTACAAAGCGCTGCGACGCAGAGGGGTACAGATTGAGTTGGAAACTGGGATCGAGGCGATCGCGGCCCAGCACCTGACACTCGTTCATCAAGAGCAAACTCGCACAATCGAGACAGATCTAGTGTTATGGACTGCTGGAACTCAAACTCTAGATTGGGTAAAAGATCTGCCTTGCCAACAGAATTCGCAGGGACAACTGCTCACATCACCCACCCTGCAATTGGCAGATTATCCAGAAGTATTTGCGCTAGGAGATCTGGCAACAATTCAAACGGCAGGACGACAGCCAGTTCCCGCTACCGCTCAAGCGGCTTACCAACAAGCGAGTTGTGCCGCTCGCAATCTCCGCGCCGTGATCACAGGGAGAGCCTTGCATTCTTTCCGCTATCTGCATTTAGGAGAGATGTTGACGTTGGGCAGCAAATCAGCCGTGGTCTCAAGTTTCGGTCTTACCTTGCAGGGAGCGATCGCCTGTGTGGTTCGGCATTGGATTTACTTACAGCGAATGCCAACCCTGCGCCATCGTCTCCGTGTCATCAGACATTGGCTTGCTAGCGGTCTCCTGCGGTGCTTGCCAACTCCCACCCGCCAACCTATTCGCCAAGCTTGGAAGCGGTTAACCAGGCGATCGCGACGAACCATAGCTCACTATCCCCGACGTTTGCCTTACTAAAAACAGATTCAAATAAATCCAAAAAACCGAACTTAATAAAAGATTTTTCTGAGGTTGAATATGGTGACTGAGGCGCAAAAACCTAAATCCCTACTGAGAACCAAGCTAGAAGAACTGTTCGGCTTAGACTTGCGCTCATTAGCTGTGTTTCGCATTGGCTTAGCACTGCTCATTCTCACCGATTTGATCATTCGTTCCGGAGATCTGGTCGCCCACTACACAGATGCTGGTGTCTTGCCGCGATCGCTACTCACCGAGGCTCTCTGGAAACCAGGCTATTGGTCTATTCACCTGATCAGCGGTCAGCCCCTGGTTCAAGCCTTGATCTTCTTAGTGGCTGGTCTGATTGCTCTGGCTTTGTTGGTGGGCTACCAAACCCGACTCGCCGCGATCGCCTCTTGGGCACTGATCATCTCCCTCCATAACCGTAATCCCACTCTGATTTTTGCGGCAGATGATGTCCTGCGGGCCTTACTATTTTGGTGCATGTTTCTGCCGCTAGGCGCTTACTATTCTATCGATCGCGCCCTCAACACCTCTTCTAAACCTCTGCCTAAACGGATACTCTCTGGCGCTACCCTGGCCCTCACTTTCCAAATCTGCTTTGTCTATTGGTTTTCTGCGGCTTTCAAAACCACCAGCCCGATTTGGTGGCCTCAAGGCGATGCCGTCTACTACGCCTTGAGCTTTGATCAGTACGCCACTCAGTTTGGTAAATTTCTGCTGAACTTCCCGCCCTTACTTACCTTTTTTACCTTAAGCACTCTGCTACTAGAGTGGATAGGGCCATTGTTTCTCTTTGTGCCGTTCCGCACCACCTGGTTCCGCTGTGGCACCATTATCACGTTTATCTTGCTGCATATTGGTTTCGGTGTCAGTCTTCATATCGGCATCTTTCCAATGTTGAGTATCTTTTGCTGGCTAGTGTTTATCCCTAGCGAGGTTTGGGACCGTTGGGGGAAACGCCTGTATACAGCAGAGCGAGCTGGATTACAGATTTACTACGACCGTGAATGCGGCTTCTGCAAAAAAGTGGTGCATTTACTCCGAACTTTTCTGCTGCTGCCCAATATCCCCTTACTCATGGCGCAGGAAGATCCCAGCATCTTTGCGGATATGCAAACCTACAACTCCTGGGTGGTCGTAGATTGGCAAGAACGTAGACATTACAAGTTTGAGGCGATCGCCTATATTTGTTCTCTTTCCCCTGTGTTCAGGATCTTGACTCCGGTGCTGCGGTGGCGACCTGTGATGTCTGTGGGAACTAAGTTTTATGAAACCATTGCCACCAATCGTCGTACTGCCGGGAAGTTCACCAAACCCTTCAAATTCCGTCCTTTAGAGGTGCGATCGTCACGGCCCCTGAATCTCATCACCTTATTGCTATTTGCTTACACCTTTATTTGGAATCTCAGAAGCTTTGCTCCGGATGTTTTTAATCGCAGAACCCTGAATTCTGTGGATGGAATTAGCCGAGTCACCCGACTCAATCAGTCATGGAGTATCTTCGCCCCCGCTCCACCGAGAGATGATGGTTGGCATGTGATTCCGGGTCAGCTAGCCGATGGCACAGAAGTAGATGTGTTTAAAGATGGCGCACCTGTGTCCTATGAAAAGCCCAGCCTCAAGGTGCGGAATGACCTTTATCGCAACATGCAATGGCGCAGCTACTTGATTAATCTCAACCGAGCGATCGGTAAAAAGCTGTATCCCTACTATGGCGAATATCTATGCCGCGACTGGAACGCCCGACATCAAGGCGCAAAACAGATCCGGAGTTTAGAAGTTTTCTTCATGAAGGAGAGAACGGTTCCACCCGGACAAACCCAAACCGTAGAGAAAACCCAAGCTTGGCAACAGTCCTGCTCCCAGCCTAATCAACCATAGCGTTCCAGAAAGGACATTTACTCATGCTGGATCAACTATCAACCATTCAGCCTACGGCTCGCCTGACATCCAGGATTGCGGTCTTGGTCCCCTGCCATAACGAGGCTTTGACGATCGCCCAGGTGGTCGCAGACTTCCAAACCGCGATGCCAGAAGCCAAAATCTACGTTTATGACAATCGCTCAGGGGATGATACAGCAGAAATAGCAAGCGCAGCAGGCGCGATCGTTCGCTATGAACCTGTACCTGGGAAAGGCAATGTTGTCCGGCGGATGTTTGCCGACATTGAGGCAGATGCCTATGTGATTGTAGATGGCGACAACACCTATGAAGCAGGCGCAGTCAGGCATCTAGTCACTCGCTTACTGGATAATCAGCTAGATATGGTGGTGGGAGTACGGCGCAGCACGCCCAGTGAGTTAGCCGCTTATCGACGCGGACATCGCGGTGGCGCTCTCATGCTGACGTATTTCGTTCGAATGCTGTTCGGAGCCCAATTTTCCGACATGCTTTCAGGGTATCGAGTGTTCTCACGTCGCTTTGTCAAATCTTTTCCAGCATTGTCAAATGGCTTCGAGATTGAAACTGAGTTTACCGTTCATGCCCTAGAACTGAAAATGCCGTTTGCTGAAGAACCTACCTGGTACAAATCTCGTCCACCTGGTTCTACTAGCAAGCTCAAAACTTTTAGTGATGGTTGGCGCATTGTCGGAACTGCTTTGCTGCTGTTTAAAGAGGTGCGACCTCTATTATTTTTTGGCCTGATCTTTTTACTTTTGGCTTTCATATCTGTTCTTTTAAGCATTCCAGTCCTGACCACTTTCTGGGAAACCGGACTGGTTCCTAGATTTCCGACTGCGATTCTCTCAGCGTCCATTATGCTGCTGGCTTTCTTGAGCCTGACTTGCGGCATGGTTTTGGACTCAGTGGCAAGAGGACGTCGGGAAGCCAAACGCATGATTTACCTGTCTTACTCAGCGCCAGGAACCCGCGAATTGCTCCACCAGTAAGGCGACATTAGGGTGCACTGAGATCAATCTCCTGAAAAGGCAGGACGAGCCACTGAACTGCTTGACGATATTGAAGCCTTAGAAATTTACTGGAGTTCATCTCAATGCAATGGCTCACCCGACCCAATAACTTGGCTACAGGGCAACATCCCCAAGCCACCCGCACCCGTAAAACCGTTGTCAAAACAGTGCTGACTCTGGCCCTGATTACCTGGTTGTGGGCGATCGCCGTTACCTCGGACACCTTAGGGCTAGACACAGATTTGCGATTGCAAATGGCTCATGCCTGGTGGACTGGCACCGAAGAAGTGATCATCACGCCTGACATGACTCCTAAAGTCCGGGGAGATATTCGGTTCGGCGTTGTAGGCGCGGGAGGGAAACGGTATATTGCCTATGAGGTGGGGCAATCGATGTTGATGTTACCGGGAGACTGGGTTGGTACTCAACTTCATCGAGTATTTCCAGCGATCAACTCCTTCCAGTGGCGCGCCTTAGCCATTAACTTTCTGATCTTTATTCCCCTCAATGTAGCTGCGGTTATCTCTTGCTTCTGGCTCCTCCGTTTGTTTAACTTTGACGAGCAAATCGCTGGACTGACCAGTATCACTCTGTTCCTCGCGACCACTATGCTGCACTACGCCCAAGTGCCTCAACAAAACAACCAGTTATTGCTGTTGGTAACACTGGGATACGCTGCTGCCCTCGCTTATGTGCATCAAAGGCAGCGTTCTTTTGCACTTCTGAGTGGTTTAGCGCTCGGCGGAGCCTTACTGATCCGTTCCACCAGCACTTTACATGGATTCACCGTATTACTCTTTCTGGCTGGCTGTGAGATTTACCAAAGCCGTAGCATCGCCAAAACGTTCCAAGCAGTGCTGCTATGGGTAGCAGGCTTTATCCCTTTAGCTTTAGTGAGTCGTATCCTAGATAACTGGCGGTATGGCGGCTTTTGGGCAACTGGCAAAGTCGTTGAGCAGCAACAGTTAACCACAGATCCCATGTGGAATGGGTTGCCTGACTTACCAGCAAATTACCCCTTGATCAACCATCCTTCTGTGGGCATTTTAGGAGCGCTTTTCTCTCCAGCCAAAAGCATCTTTCTTTATGATCCCCTACTCATACCTTGTCTGATTCTAGGCGTGGTGCTTTGGCGAAAGCTTCATCCCTTTCTCAAGTGGTACTTAGTCGTTGGGGGGATAAACCTAGGGTTGCATCTCTTGGCTTACAGTCGCTTTGTATTTTGGCATGGAGATGCAGCTTGGGGAGCCAGGTACCACGTCACGTCTGTCCATCTCTTGCTAATCCCTCTGCTAGCTCTTTTTGTTCAGCGCTTGCTCCACAGCAGAAGATTAAAAGCTTGGGTGATGCGCAGTTTGATCGTTTTGGCGATCGTGATTCAACTTGCATCAGTGGCAATGCCGAGACAAATGGAGGAAACTCAGACTCTAGTTGGGGCTCCTGGCTCGCGTCTACAATTCCGTCTGGCTCAGCGCGTGATCAATATTGCCTGCTTAACCAATAGTTCTATTTCAACCCGCTGCTCTAGCGAGCTACCTCCCAAAATTAGCAATTATCTCAAGGAATACAACTCGATCACCTTTTTACCATTTAGCTTCAGCCAGCAAGCGATTAAGAACCCAGCCCTCGCTCCAATTGCCAAAGTTTTATTCGTAATTTGGGGAGTCGTTGTGGCGATCGCAGTGGTCAGCGCCCTCCTCTATTACCGCCATCTTTTTCTGCCGACTGCTTAGATCGTTTTTTCGCCAGAACTATCAGTGTAATTGCTCAACCCAGTAGCCAATCTGTCTGCTGTGAGGTAAGGGCACGGGAAATGGCATCAAAGGCAGCAATGCCCTGACGCTTCGCAGTGTTGACAAGCGATCGCACCTGAGCGAACAGCTCCGCTCCCCAGTCCGAGCGGAATCCGTTCGTCACCTTGCGAAAGACGACGCTCCAGCGCAACGCCTGCTCACTGGCATTATTGGTTGACGGAATTGTCTCATCCGTCAAAAACAGCAACAGATGAGCCCGAATCTTCTGATAGCGTTTGAGCAACCGCTGTCCCTCGAGCGATTTGGGTTGCAGATTCAAGATCTCCCGCAGTAAGCCGCGAAATCGAGAGCAATACTGCTGAACGGTTGAGGCAGCCAGGGTGTGTCGTCGCCGTTGCAGGGCAATGGCTTTGAGGAGCAGCCATTTCATCCGGGGCGCAAACAACTCATCACCCGCATCCATGGCATACTGACAATCGCGCAGTTGATGGGCTAGACACACTTGCCAGTCGTGCGCCGGATGGGCGGTCTGGGCACTGAATAAATCAGACACCCAAACCTGTGGTTGATGCCCCGCCATCACGGTATCAATGACCGTTTTGCCACGACTGGGACGAATCACGTGCAAACACACCTGGTCGTTCTGAAACACCCATTCCCACTGGTTGGTCCCCTTCACTCGTGCCCCCGTCTCATCACTGCCGACGAGACGAGCACTGCGTAAACGTTCGACAATCTTGGCCACCGGGTTTTCTAGCTGAGAGCGCACCCGTTGCAGGAGATTGGCAATCGCTCCTTCGGACAGGCTGAGACCGTAAAGCTCACTCATCAGCTGGCTCAGCCGTTGATAGCTGATGGCATGGCTGTAACGGAGATAGGTCACTAAACTCACGACACTGGTGCCAAAGGGAGACCCTGGCTCCAAACCGACTGGAACAGGCGCTTCATACGCCTGCTGACAACACTGGCAAGTCCCGCCGTAACGTTCAACCCGGGTGATGTGAGGAGTCATCGGCGGCAATTCAATCTCTGCGGGTAGATTCCCCGCCCCTCGGGGCGTAAAATGCCAGGATGAGTGAGTACATTCACAAGAGTCATAACGTTACTGTTTTGTTATATCACTTGGTGTTTCCTGCAAAGTATCGACGGGCTGTGTTTGATGAACAGGTTGATGCAGTCTTACGTGAGGTCTGCCTTGAAATCGAGAAGCGTTATGAGATTAAGTTTGTCGAGATTGGGATCGACAAAGACCACGTGCATTTCCTAATTCAGTCGGTGCCGACGTACAGTGTGACGAAGTTGGTGACGATGCTCAAGAGTCTAACAGGGCGAGAGGTATTCAAACGGTGTCCAGGGGTAAAAAAGCAGCTGTGGGGTGGGGAGTTTTGGAGTGACGGTTACTTTGCGAGTACGGTGGGCAAGCATGGGGATGAAGGCATGATTGCCAGGTATGTCAAAAAGCAGGGCAAGGAGTATCTGCAACTACATCGAGATGAGCAATTAGCTCTCTTTTGAAGCTGATACCCCGCTGCTTGCGGCGGGGTAGTTCATGTGTGCCGGACATGTGGACACGCTAGGAGGTGAAAGTCCTTTCCCAACCTGATGGAGGTGAAGGGTAGTGAAGCGCAAGGGCGTTATCGCGAGGTAAGGTCTGAAGGAAGCGTGGAGCAAAGGTATGAGCCGACGAATAGAAACTGGATCAGAGGCGTGAAGGTGGGACGAGTGAGCATGAGATCACAAAGTCCATATCCATCAAGCACCGGCAACGTAAATCCAGCGGTTGTGTACCAAAAGTGTGTGAACTTACTCCGGGAGGTCTGTGGCATGTTCAAACGGACTGAGAGTAGAGCAATCTGCTCTAACCCTGACGCAGAAGTCAGCAGCGGACATAGTAGGCAAGCGATTGCTGAAGGTCCAAACAATCGAGAGTGGTGAATAAGACCTGGAACCTATGAGTAATTCTAAAAGGCAGATAACTTCGCAAGGAGCGTCTCCCGCACGAGAGCAGGTGAAGCCTGGGGCGAATGCGGGAACGGCTGATTTACTCATAGCGGGACAGCCTTCCCAAAGCCCGATGTTTGATGCAGCGTTAATGGAGGAAATTTGTCAACGAAGTAACTTGCTCCCAGCGCTGAAGCGTGTGATGCAGAATCAAGGAGCCCCTGGGGTAGACGGAATGACCGTCGAGGAACTACCAAACTACCTCAAAGCTCACTGGCTCGACATCAAGGAACGTCTTCTTCGTGGGGTTTACAGACCACAGCCGGTTAGGAAGGTGGCAATCCCAAAACCGAATGGTACAGGAGTTCGCCAACTTTGCATTCCCACTGTATTAGATCGCCTGATTCAGCAGGCAACTTTGCAGGTTCTGCAAGCAAAGTGGGATAGAAGCTTCTCTGAACACAGCTACGGATTTCGCCCTCGGCGGTCGGCCCATCAAGCCGTAGCACAAGCGCAAAGCTACCTCAAAGCAGGGTATGAATGGGTGGTTGACCTCGATTTGGAGAAATTCTTCGACCGAGTGAATCATGACCGCCTCTTGAGTGCCCTAAGTCAACGGATTAGCGATGTCCGAGCGCTTCAATTAATCCGAGCGTATCTGGAAGCTGGTGTTTTAGAGAATGGCTTAGTGAGCCCTCGCCACGAAGGAGCAGCCCAGGGTGGACCACTTTCACCATTCCTGTCCAACGTCGTTTTAGATGAACTGGACAAGGAATTAGAGAGACGAGGACACCAGTTTGTGCGCTACGGGGATGATTGCAACATTTATGTGTGCAGTCAACGAGCCGGGGAACGAGTGATGGCGAGCATTAGCCGATTCATCACCCATCGCCTCAAGCTCAAGATTAATCAGAGCAAGAGCGCAGTGGCTCGCCCTCATGAGCGCAAGTTTCTGGGATTCAGCTTCACAGCAAGCGGAGGACTGCATCGACGGAAAGTGGCTAATGAAGCCATTCGGCGATTCAAGCACCGAGTGCGGCAATTGACTCGCCGGACTCGAAGTGTGAACTGGCAGGAACGGATAGCCGAGTTATCCCGATACCTGCGAGGATGGAAAGCCTACTTTGGATTTGCCGAAACCATCCGGCAATTCAAAGACCTCGATAGCTGGATTCGTCGTCGATTGCGTTGTGCATTGTGGAAACAATGGAAAACCTATCGGCGGCGCAAGTGGGAGTTGATAGCGTTAGGCGTTCCACCGTTGTTGGCTCATACCACTGCGTGGAGTAACAAAGGACCGTGGCGGATTTGCCATACACCTGGCGTTCAACTGGCGTTAAGCAACGATTACTTCAACAGACAGGGACTACCAAAACTTAGCGACTGATTTGACATTCAACTCGATTGAACCGCCTTGGTACGGACCCGTATGCCAGGTGGTGTGGGAGGGGGGAACTGCGAGGTTTCTCCCTATCCCGATTGCGTTCGTAAGTCCCGCTCAAGCGTTGTGTTGATAGCTCCACTTCGACCCCACAGTGGGGACAACTCTTGGCTTGGGCAACGACGACTTGATCCGGTTGTTGGCTCAATTCTCGCCCACCGTTACGGTGACTTCCCGTTTCCTCACCATTGAGGGCAGGGGACTGAGCCCTCCTCTGATTTGGCTTGAAGCCCTGAGAAGGAGGCAAACTTGAATTACGGGAGGTTTTCTTGACCCGTTTTTGCTTCAGCTTTTCGACCTCTGAGCGCAACGTTTGCAACTCCTGCCACAGCCCTTGAATCAGGGCATCCTTTTCTGCGTGACTCAGTCCAGCGAGAGGGGGCAGTTCCTTCATGGCAAAAGTTTATCATCTTCTACCAAAGGCGTGCTTAGGTCAACCTAGTTGAGCAATTACCTATCAGTTTTTGAGTAATACATCCTAGACATGAGAATCAGAAAATCAATCCCTCCCTATGCAAGCAATTCCGCGGAGCTTGTGGGAAAAGTCCTAATTCTCTTAGCAATTGGTTTTGGTTTTTTCAGCCGATTTATCAGTGTATTTCAGTACAACACTTTCGATGTGGGATTCTCTCCAGATCAAGTGAGAGATGCCCACGTTTACATGAAGATGTGACATCTTCAGGGAGCATGTCAGTTTTGCAAACCGATTAGACCATTGAGATAAGCGCAACGATGAGCTAGCACTTGTGGAACATTCTCACGCTTCCACTGCGCGCCTGATATTTGAACGCGACGGTCAATCTGCTTGATAGTCGATTCAACCGCACCCGAACCCACCGAACACAGCCCTTCCGCTTGGAAGTAGTCGTAATTCACAATGCGGTGGCGATGTTTGCGCAGATACTCACAGAAGTTCTTTGCCTGTTTTTTCTGAACGTCTTCAAACAAGAGAATGGTTGCATCCACTTTCCCCCGCCATAGTAGCGCTTCGGCTTGATGGAGACGCTTGAGCAAACCGCCGACCTTGTAGAGATTCTCTTTGAGATGATACCAATCGAGGATCTCCCGACGACACTCTGCGGTGGCGATTTGAGCAATCAGATTCCAAACTCCATCATGGCCATCTCCTAAACAAGTCAAGGGATTTTCTAAAGTTTGAGCATTAACCCAGCCAATCAGTTGAGCATTGTTTTGAAAGTTGGCAACCCTACCTTGTTCAGTGGCAATGGCTTTGTAGTCTCGCCATTGACAGGCCTCCCCCAACGGCGTTCGCACCCGCACCTTGCCCCCATCCACACCGAGTTCTGCAATGGGCTGCTGGGCCGTTGGCAACTCAAAGCTCTGATGATGCACCAAGCGTTGTTGAGTTTTAGCTGGAATGCGAATCCCGGTGAGATAAGCTACATCACGCTCTGCCTGCTCATAGGAGACATTGGCACTTAAGCGCAGACAGCATTTCTCTAAATGGGGACTCAACTGTCGGGAGGGAGCAACTGCCAGTTTCTCTGCTTGGCCCGTGGTGAGTTCTAGCTCTCCCAGTGTACTTTTTAGCCTTCGCACTCTTCCTGCTTGCGTACCGCTAACCGCTCGGATAAAAAACACCCTAATTCGGGACTGACATGGGCTTGAATCTGCTCTCGCAGAGTCAACTCAATACCTTCGAGTGTTTTCATCGCTTCCGGGTCACTTTCGGCGTACAGAATTTGAGCAATCGCTTCGAGATGAACTTGGAGGGCTTGGGCTTGAGCAGGAGTCATGTCAGGGGTTGCAGCAATGAGTTGCCTCTATCCTGACTGATTTCACCGAACCTTGCAAAGGTGACCTGCTCCCAAGATGTGGCAAGGAGTTTGGCCTAGCTTAGGGCCAGCCTCCTCAATTGGTGGCTACAATATACCACCGCTTTACTATTATTTGGTTTTTCCGTTTACTGTTTTTGGCCCCAATCCAGTTTTTCAAGCTTTACCGAATGCTCTCTTTTCCTTTTTATCAATTCCACTCTTAATTTATTTGGTCTACCAGCTTCTAGATAACCTCAGTTCTAGCAAACGACTGTTTTTAGCAGGCTTAGCAGGTTTTTGGTATAGCAGTCTTTTCGCTGACATTTATCTGAGCACCTACCAGTGGAACCCTAGCCCTATTCCATTCTTCTTAATGAGTTTTTTACCTCACCGTTCGCGTAATCGAGCCTGACTATTCTGAATTACCAATTAGACTCAGTAGATCGCAAATTCTCTAGGAAAGGGGTAGGGTCAGGCTAAAAGCATTAGATCAAGCCATGACGACCTACCCATCTTCATTATCTCCTGCTCCCGCTCTGACCGATGAAGGGACACTGGAAGCTGCCCTTGATTGTCTACTCGAGTCTGTTCCACTGAACATGGAAGGCGGATACACCCCCCAAGACCTATTCGAGATCCTGCTGCGGGCTGCCAGCCGAGGCGATAGCATCGAACACACGGCTCAACGCTTGCAAGGTACACCCAGTGGTAATGGTATCCGCTATCACTTGGATAAGTTGGATGAGATGGCCACACTGGAGAGCCAACTCAATGCGGCTCTGCAAAGCCGAATTCCACCCAAGATTTGCAGAAGGCAGCATCGCATTGCCATCGATTTACACTTAATTCCCTACTACGGCAACCCAAGTGAGGTGGAGGCTCCCTACATCTACCGCTCTCAAGCTAAAGCTGGAACTACCTCATTCTTCGCCTATGCCACAGTCTATGTTGTCTGTCGTCACAAACGTGTGACCCTAGGGATTCATGCAGTGCATCGTCAAGAAACCTTAGTGGCGACCCTGACTTATTTGCTCGCGAGGTTGAGTCCGCTGCGAGTCCGAGTCAAACGGCTTTACCTGGACCGAGGGTTTTATAGTGTCCCTGTCATCCGTTGGCTGAAGGCATTGCAGATTCCCTTCCTGATGCCTGCGGTGATTCGGGGCAAAACTGGAGGAACCCGTCAACTGCTAAGGGGACGGCGCAGCTACCAGACACCCTACACCCTCAACAGTCCCCAGTATGGTTCGGTCAGCTGTCAGATGCGGGTCATTTGTAACTATTACAAAGGGCTCAAGGGCAAGCATGGGATTCAATACACTGTCTATGTGCTGCATCGGGTGAAGGTTGCCCTGCACCAGACCCATCGGCATTACAGAGACCGTTTTGGCATTGAAACCAGTTACAGGATCAAGAACCAGTGTCGCATCCGCACCACGAGTAAAAATCCTGTAACCCGCTTTCTGTTTGTCGCTCTAGCGTTTGTCCTAGTCAATCTTTGGGTGTATTTGCTGTGGTTCTTTATCAGTTGGACGCAACGAGGAGGACGAGTGGTTTACCGAGAACTGTTTGCCCTCAAGACAATGCTGGAATTCCTGTCCCAGGCAGTGGAGCGGCATTTTCCAGTCATCACAGCCATCTACTTACCCGCTCTGGAATGAATTTGCGATCTACTGAGACTACTGTAAATGTCTGGAGGCAAGCCTAAAAGCCGAATAATCTCTTGTTGGAGAGCATTGAGGGGTGGCACATGACCAAAGGATTTTCCATGCACATCGATGAGGGTGACAGTAATATTGCGAAAGGCTTGTAACACCCGTTCCGCCGTTGGATGGTCGGTCGCTTGCTTGGGATTATTCGAGTTCAAGCCCACCAAGGTGGTTTGTTCGCATTGCAGTTGACGACGCACGACGAATTCAATCAGGGTGAGTAACCGCAGCGCTAGAGACAACAAGTGAAATAGGCCTTTGACTTGGTCATCTCGTTGAACAAACAAAGGACTGATGGAAAGGGGAGCTCCTTTGAGGCGATGAAACCCGCGTTCGACGATCCATTCATCCCGATAGCTTAACACCGCATCGGGAAGGGAGAGTTGGGTGGCTGGAGCATTGGAAACATAAGCCCGCCAGCCAAATGTCCGTTCTGCTGCGGTAATGGACTCTTCCTGGCGACGGACGGCGCTGATCTGGTAGCGGACGGCTTCGCTCAGTTGCTTGGGACGATCCGATGCCCGCCCTCGACCGACATAGCGCTCTGTCTGAGTCACGTGTTTCTCGTATTGATAATCCAGCAAGCCTTCCACCCGATGCTGGCTCAGAATGGCTTGGGCTTGTTGTTGCAGCAGGGCCTCCTCTTTGATTTGCCGTTTCCCACGACCGGGGGTGGGTGTCAGCGCGAGTAACTTTTCCGTGGCCGTCTGCAATCGTTGTGCCAGTCCCTGTCGCTGTTGCTGGGCGAATTGAGGAGACTGAATCACGAACACCCGCTCTGACCAGGTCAACTCCGGTTGTTCATCCGACAGACTGACTGGCCGACTCACCTCGATTCCTTGAGCCATCACCCGCTCAATCGGTTTCTGCCCTGGACTTTCCGGTTTGAGCACTTTGACCTCCATCAGTTGAGTGGGTTCGCTCAAGGCTTGAGCAACCCAGGTAGACAGCAACTGAGGAACCTGCCCAGTGAAGGCCAATGGACAGAGATAGTAATGACCTTGCGTGTGCAAGTAACGACGAGTGGACAAGGCGGCCATTTTGCAATCCCCCACAAACAAGAGTCCGGGTTGGTTCAGGGTTTGCTGCACCTCAGCAATGGCCGGAATGTAGAGTCCGTCATCGGCTGTTTCCCCAGACACCACTTGAGTGACCAACGGCAGACCCAGTGGGTCTAGCACCCCTAGCATCAGCTTGACTTGGGGCAAGCTCGGGTCAGCTTTGCTATGACCAAACTGGAATAATCGTTCCTCGGTACTCGAGTGATAGCCACTGACGGTCGTGGCGTCCAATCGCACCCGCTGAGGGTGTAACGGGTAGACCCGCAGCAGTTGCCGATTCAATCCTTGTTCAATCGCCCTCCAGGTCTCCTCCCGGCTCAATCGTCGTAGCAAGATACTTAAGCGGTCATCGCTAAAGTCGGTCTCTCGCAAGTCCAGGTTGCACACTTGCTCAATGCTATAACGCCGTTGTGCCACCCATTCTTGCACCCAGACTTTACGGTGGTCTCCTTGAGACACGATGTAGCACAACCAGATGGTGGCCACCCAGCCTAAATCGAGTCCTTCCTGTTTCCAGTGCCGGGGCAAGTGTTCATTCAGAAGTCCGGGTAATCCCATTTGCATCATGACATGCAGCAGTAGCACGACGTCGTCAATCCGTTCCGAGGCCAAGCTGATTGCGTCTGTCATTGTCCAGCGATAACTCTGAATTCTATGCTGGATGATGCTTTAACCGATCTCTGCTAATTTAATCTTTTCTGCTGCTTATTACGCGAACGGTGAGTTTTACTGCTCTACAAATTTCAATTGGAAACCCATTTACCTCTCAAAGTTCAAGCAGTTAGCTGGGTTGCCTATGGTGTGGTGTTGGCTATTTTAGCTAGCCTGCACTCTAGCACCATGTTTGTGATGCCAATTGTGTTTGTTGCTAGTTCAATTTTATTTATTGCCAAAAACCGGAAGCGCTGGCAGCAGTGTTGTCTTCCTACCTATTCTATTTTGACAGCCTTACTTTGTCTGATTCCTTATTGGAAAGGGGAAGCTAGCCGTGGATGGGAGAATACTAAAGAAATTTTGCTAACGATTTTCAATTCCAACCGAGAAGTACAAGGTTATACACCTTGGGGAAAAGTTGGTCGGATCTTATTCAATTATTCAGAGTTAGGACAACAAGCCTACTTTATTAACTCTTCTTGGCTATTTACAGCCGTTGCCATGATATTTTCATTCTTATACCAATTCAATTTAAGGCTGCATAGAATAGGGCTTCTAAAATGAAATCATAACTGGTCAATGAAGCGACTTGTTCGGGAAGGAGTTCGCCTAAAATCTGGCTCAATCGCTTCTGCATCTGTGCGATCGTTGTGAAGTGCTCGCCCTCTAGCTGAGATTTGAGATACTGCCACAATCGTTCTGCTGGATTCAACTCTGGTGAGTGAGCAGGTTGCAGTACCGGAATCAGATTCTCTGCCCGACGCAAACTCTGAGCTTGATGCGCTTGCGCTCGGTCTAATTGAATCAGTGCCCGATCCTCGCCAAGTTCCGTTGAAAGTGCATCTAGGAAGGATTGAAACTGCTCAGAGTTGAGCTGAGTATACTCCTGCTCAAAGTGCCATCCACTCAGCGGTTCAACGACTCCATAGACCCAGAAGTTATCTCGCTTCCACGCTACTTTCGCCATCGGCTTCACTCCACAAGCAGTGATGACTCGCCCTGTCTCCGTTTTCAGTCCCAAGCGCATCTCATCTTGGCACAAATACCGCAACCGTTTGCCTTGACCAAACAGGTTCTGCAAAGTTAGAAGGGCAAGGGGGATGTTTTTTTAAACAAGGTGACTGCTTGCGGATCTTGCTGAATGCTTTGAGGACGAGGCACCTTCAATTTTGCTTTCAGCCGATAACGCACGGTTTTATGCACCGTTTTGTATTTCACGGCTTTGCCCAATTCGCTTCGCACCCACTGTTCGACCTCCCCATAACTTTTGAATCCCTCCGGTTGTGCCAAACGCTCTTGCAGTTGCCGCAGCATCTCATCATCCATTTCTGGTGGACGACCCGGTGACTTCTTGAGGCGCAGCAACTCACTGATACCTCCTTGGCGATACTGTTGCAGCCAGTGAGTAATGGTTGAAGGATTGCGGCCCAAGCGTTGAGCAAGTTCTTGATGTTGCTGCACTTGAGCACTCTTGAGCCACCACAGCATTTGTAGTTTCTCTTTTTGGCTCACTCTTCGGGCTTGGTGCAAGCTCTTTTCGAGATACTCCACACTCTCTTGAATTTCAACGTGAAAGGGGCGGGCCATGATTGCTCAGAGTCAGTTAATTCTTCTTCTTAATTCTATGCACCGTTAAATTGAATTAGTATTAGTAGGTATAGTTTTATCAATTGGCATCAATCTCAATATGGACTACACCTACTTAGCCGGGAAATATGGTCAAAATAGAGTTATTTCAACTCAAGAAATGGTTGAAGTACTCAATCAACTCCCTGCCAACTCAACTATCTGCGATCGCAACCTTAGAGGGTGTTTGAAAAGTCGGATAAACAGTAGAAAAGCTCACTCAGTGTAAGCTGCGAATACGAAAGAACACAGCACCGAGTGAGCTAGATGGGTAAATCCTATCCCAGTAATCTGACCCGTGCCGAATACGAATTTCTCAGTGACCTGATTCCAGAAGCAAAACCCGGTGGTCGCCCACGCAGCATCGAGATGTGGGCAGTTCTCAATGCCATCTTCTACGTCCTAGTCGAGGGGTGTCGTTGGCGAGCGTTGCCGGGAGACTTTCCGGCATGGCAGACGGTGTATACCTATTTTCGCAACTGGCGCAAGGACGGCACTTGGATTGTGATTCATGACCGCTTACGTGAGTGGACGCGCATCGAAGTGGATCGCCAGCCCAGTCCCTCTGAAGCGATCCTCGACTCGCAAAGTGTCAAAACGGCGGCAGGGGTGAGCGAACAGGTGGGATTTGACAGTGGCAAAGTGATCAAGGGGCGCAAGCGGTTTATCAGTGTCGATACCTTGGGACTGGTGCTGCGTGTGTTCGTGACTGCTGCCAGTGTGGGAGAACGAGCAGGGGGCAAACGGGTACTCAAGCGGGTCAAACGGATGAACAAAGTGTGTTTCGTCTAACCACCATTTGGGTCGATGGTGGCTTTGATGGCGCACCGTTCCTAATGTGGGTGATGGACGTTTGCCGTTGGATTATCCAAGTGGTGCTGCGACCTGAACAAACCAAGGGGTTCGTGCTGCTCAAAAAGCGATGGGTGGTGGAGCGGACATTCGGTTGGTTGATGCACTGTCGTCGTCTAGTGCGTGACTATGAGTTATTGCCAGAGACCTCAGAGACATTAATCTATCTGGCAATGATTCGGATAATGGTCAAGCGATTGGCGTAAACTTTGACTCGTTACAACTTTTTAAACACCCTCTTAGAGGATGGAGAAAAGTTAACAATCCCTACAGCTACATTGACACGTATATAACCAAAAAAAGATTTACAGCGATTCTCGGATTGGTAAGCCACAGGGAAACGCGAACAGTAAACTTTTAAGCTGGTAGCTGTGTGGCTTACTCAAACGGCAACCGCTGTAATATTACCGCACAATGCCAACCAGGGAATTACGCACTGCATAATAAATTTTATTATCAGTTCCTAGAAGATAACTTGTGGCATGCTCTCAAAGTTTCTAAAACTGGGTCTTTCAAAGAACCTGCAACTCTGCTCTGGGAAACGCCAACTACTTTTGCTTATCAGCTTCAGTAATCCCTGACCTAATTTGAGATTTTAGGCACACCAATTTCACAAGTGCAGTCGCACAATCTAAAATCGGGGGATGACGAATCAGCATCCTCTTTCAGAAATTCCTGCTTGTGCTTGGCAACGACCGATTGGCTTAGGTTGGGACAAGCCCTACACTGTTCGCTACGCTAGCAATTTAGATGACGGCCCCTGGCATGGCATGCCCTTAGGCGGCTTTGGGGCTGGATGTATCGGTCGCTCCTCGCGAGGAGACTTCAACCTCTGGCACATCGATGGCGGTGAACATGTCTTTCAATCGATTCCTGCTTGCCAATTCAGTGTTTTCGAGCAAGTGGGGACAGAAACCCCTCAAGCTTACGCCCTCTGCACCGAACCCCCAGCCGACGGTAGCCTGAACGAGTGGCAATGGTACTCCAAAGAATCTGGCACTTACCACGCTCTTTATCCCAGAAGTTGGTTTGTTTACTCTGGGGTGTTTCAAGCCGAACTCACCTGTCAGCAGTTTTCACCCATTTGGGCACATAACTACCAGGAAGCTAGCTATCCGATCGCGGTTTTTGAGTGGACGGCTCACAACCCCACCGACCAACCAATCACCCTCAGCATTATGCTGACTTGGCAAAATATGGTGGGTTGGTTTACCAACGCCAACAAGTCACCAGAAGTAAAAGTACGAGATGATGGTAGCCCCGTTTATGAGTACCAACCGCGCTTAGGAGAGAGCCAAGGCAATTTCAATGAGTGGGTCGTGGATCGCCATCGGGTTGGATGTGTATTAGATCGTGCGGGCCGAGATGCCAACGCCAATCCCCAAGAAGGAGAAGGACAGTGGGCGATCGCTTCCCTAGCACCTCCCTATACGTCAGAAGTGTTCTACCACACCCGCTGGAATCCAGTTGGGGATGGGGCTGAGATTTGGCAAACCTTTGCCCAAGACGGGTCTTTAGCAGACTGTAGCGACGAAACCCCCGCAGCAGCAGGAGAGCAGGTGGGAGCCGCGATCGCCATCCGCTTTATCCTCGCACCCGGTGAGTCGCGCCAGATTCCCTTTGTGCTGGCTTGGGATTTTCCTGTCACTGAGTTTGCCGCTGGAATCGAGTACTATCGCCGCTATACCGATTTCTTTGGCCGCAATGGGCAGAATGCTTGGTCGATGGTGCGTACCGCCTTAAAGCATTACGAAAACTGGAATGCCAAAATTCAAGCTTGGCAGCAGCCAATTCTAGAGCGAACTGATTTGCCCCACTGGTTCAAGATGGCGCTGTTTAATGAGTTGTACGACCTCACGGATGGCGGAGCGCTGTGGAGTGCGGCGAGCGATCGCGACCCCATTGGTCAGTTTGCCGTTTTGGAATGTATTGACTACCGCTGGTACGAAAGCTTGGACGTGCGGCTGTATGGCTCCTTTGGGCTACTGATGCTGTGGCCCGAACTAGAAAAATCGGTGATGCGAGCTTTTGCCCGTGCCATTCCTGCCGCTGACGATCGCACCAGGGTGATTGGTTACTACTACACCATCGGCGCAGAAAGCCCCACAGCGGTGAGAAAAGTGGCGAACGCCACCCCGCACGACTTGGGCGCTCCCAACGAGCATGTGTGGGAGAAAACCAACTACACCAGCTACCAAGACTGCAATCTCTGGAAGGATTTGCCCTCCGATTTTGTCTTGCAGGTGTACCGGGATTACCTGCTCACCGGGGCCAACGATGTTCAGTTTTTAGAAGAGTGCTGGCCCTCCGTCGTGGCGGCGTTGGCCTATCTCAAAACCTTCGACCTCGATGGCGATGGCATCCCGGAAAACTCTGGTGCCCCCGACCAAACCTTCGATGATTGGCGATTGCAGGGTATTAGCGCCTACTGTGGTGGCTTGTGGATTGCTGCTTTAGAAGCCGTGATCGCCATTGGTCAGATTCTCATCAGCCAGCCTGCTGCAACTAGCCCGACAGCTGATACGGCTGAGATTATGAGCGCGATCGCTACTTATCAAACTTGGTTAGCTCAAGCTCGTCCGCTCTATCAAGCAAAACTGTGGAACGGCCAATACTACCGCCTCGACAGTGGAAGTGGCTCAGATGTGGTGATGGCAGACCAGCTCTGCGGTCAGTTTTATGCTCGGTTGCTGAGCTTACCCGATGTAGTCCCCCTAGATTGTGCTCACACCGCCCTAAAGACCATCTATGAAGCTTGCTTCTTGAAATTTTTTGACGGTGAATATGGAGCAGCCAATGGAGTGAAACCGGATGGCTCTCCCGAAAATCCCAAAGCGACTCATCCGTTAGAAGTTTGGACTGGAATTAACTTCGGACTCGCTGCTTTTTTGCTACAGATGGAGATGAAGACTGAGGCATTTCAACTGACCGAGGCAGTCGTGCAGCAAATTTACAATCACGGTTTGCAATTCCGGACACCCGAAGCGATTACCGCCAATGGCACCTTTCGAGCCAGCCATTATTTGCGGCCAATGGCAATCTGGGCGATCTACGGAGTTCTGAGTGGGTTTCATACGGAGTCTTAATTCAGACAATCCATAGATTGTTTAAATTTGCGCTACTTCTGCCATTGTTTAGGGATAGCTTTATAGGACTGTCTCGCTTGATGGTGCAGGAGTTGCTCCCTACCCTCCAGCACCATTCAGCTTCTCGTAATCGGCAGTAGGGGCGCAGTGGGTGAAATGAAAAAGTTCTCGTTCTATATTGCTTTTCTGTGTAGCTTATTTCTATTTTTAGGAGTGGGTCTGGTTCAAGCTTATGAGCCTCAGGCCCATGAGAATCAGGCCCGTGAGAGTCAGGCGATCGCGCCACCTCCAGAGTTGCTTGCTACCGCTCAGGCTAAGGCTCCTCCGGTCTTTGCGCCGATGGAGAGTCCCATGGGTAATGAAGCCACAACTAACCTTGAAGCCCAAGCGATCGCCTCTGCTGACAACGACTCGGAAGATGCACCAGCAGAGGATTCGGATCTGCCTGATCTACAACCCTTCGATAAAGTCATTAAAAAAACACGGAAATCAGAAGGGCTATTTACCCTTTACCGCAATAAAGAATCAGGCAAAATCTACGCTGAAATCAAGCCAGGACAGCTAAACCAAAACTTTTTAGCGACCATGACCCTAGAGTCGGGGATTGGGGAAAGCGGCCTCTACAGTGGTTTACCAACTGGGGACTTTCTGTTTCAGTTTCGGCGGGTGAATCAAAACATTCATTTTGTGGTTCCCAACACCTACTTCCGCACCCGTGCAGGAGATCCACAACAGCGCTCCATTGACCGCTCCTTTAGTGACTCTGTACTCGCATCTCTGCCGATCAAAAGCATTCACCCCAAGCGAAAAACTCTTTTGGTCGATTTAGGGCCAATGTTGCTCAATGACTTTGCCAGCCTCTCTCCAGTTGTGAGCTGGATGCTAGAAACCCCCTATAGTATCGATGCGAGTAAGTCTTACTTTGGGCCTGCTAAAGCATTTCCGTTTAACGTAGAAATCGAGTCAGTCTATGGCTTTTCGGGCGGAGGTGACGAGGGTGGTTCCTCTTATGTCAATGCCTTACCAGACAGCCGAGGGTTGACCTTGCGGGTGCACTACAGTTGGTCAGAACTGCCAAAAAATAACCCCTACCGTCCGCGATTAGCAGACGATCGCGTCGGTTACTTTATTACGGCTTACCAAGATTTTTCAGACAGCAACCGCCGAGAGCCTTTTGTTCGCTATATCAACCGATGGGACTTACAGAAACAAGACCCTGATGCTGCTCTGTCACCACCAAAACAGCCCATTGTGTTTTGGATTGAGAACACAGTGCCCCTAGAGTACCGGGAGACCGTGCGAGAAGGGGTCTTGATGTGGAATCGAGCCTTCGAGAAAATTGGCTTCCTCAACGCGATCGAAGTCAAGCAGATGCCTGACAACGCCACTTGGGACCCTGCTGACATCCGCTACAACACGATCCGCTGGTTCAATTCCTTTGACAGCGCTTTTGCGATGGGGCCTTCCCGCGTCAATCCGCTCACAGGAGAAATCCTTGACGCTGACATTATTGTAGATGCCAACTTCATTCGCTACTTGAAGCAAGGTTTTCAGGCATTAGTGTCGCAAAACCAACCCTCTAGTCAGCCTTCGGGTCAGCCTTCTGGTCAAGCAGCCCCTAAGAACTTATGTGCCCTTAGTGGGGTTCAACCACGTTACCTACAAGCCCTACAAGCAGACTCTGCGATCGCTAAGCCCGCTATTCCCTCCGCTGTAGCCCGGATCGTGCAGCAGACCCATGAACAAGATGCTTGTTATGGCATGGAACTAGCTCATCAATTTGCCGCAGGGCACCTCTCCCTATCTCTGTTGCAGAATGTCATGCCTCGCGGCCCAGAGATGCAAAAGTATATCCATCAGTTCATGCGAGAGCTGATTGCCCATGAAGTCGGTCATACCTTAGGACTACGGCATAATTTTCATGGCAGCACAATGGTTCAGCCCCAAGACCTAAACAAGACTAAACTCACTCAATCTCAGGGTTTAGTGGCCTCGGTGATGGACTACAATGCCGCCAACTTAGCCCCCCAAGGTAGCAAGCAAGGAGACTATTTTACTGAAGTAGTCGGTCCCTACGATGAGTGGGCGATCGAGTACGGATATAAGCCAATTGTCGCAACCGTGCCACAGGCAGAAGTCCGAGAGCTACAGGCGATCGCCCAACGCGCCCCCCAATCAGAACTAGCCTACGCTACCGACGAAGATGTCATGGCAGGTCTTGATCCAGAGGTGAATGCCTTCGATCTCAGTGGCGATGTCCTACTCTACTCGCAGTGGCAAATGGACAACGCTCGTGAAATGTGGAAGCGTCTAGAGAAGCGATATCCCGTGGCAGGCGAAAGCTATAGCGAAGTTCGAGATATCTTTGACACCATCTTTTTCTACTACTTAGGCTACGCCCTCAACGCCAACAACTTTATCGGTGGGCAATCTCTGAGCCGTTATCACGGTGGAGACGCAGCGGGACGCTTGCCCCTAGAACCAATCCCTGTAGAACAACAGCGGCAAGCCCTAGCGGTAGTGCAAAAATATGTGTTCAATGAGGAGTCGTTCCAGTTCTCCCCCCAACTCCTGAACAAGTTAGCACCTTCACGCTGGAACCATTGGGGCACCAATGTACCCGTGTTTAATCTCGACTACCCTATCCACGATCGCGTCTTATTCTTGCAAAAGATTGTGCTGCGAGATCTACTCTCTGCCGAGCGCCTCAGCCGTCTGCAAGATACAGAACTTAAAACTGAGCCTGGTAAAGCTTTAACCTTGCCAGAACTCTTCGACACTCTCCAAACCAGCATATGGCAAGGGGTAGTGAAATCCAATGACCAGCCGATGAAGTTTTCCAGCTTGAATCGCGCCCTACAACGCGAGCATCTTAATGTCTTAACAGCAATGGTGCTGCGGAAGCGAGAAGCTCCAGAAGATGCCCGCACCCTGGCATGGTACGAACTACGCCAATTACACAGCTCGCTGAGCGCCACCTTACGCAAACAAGGCCGCAAGCTAGACACCTACAACAAAGCCCACTTAGAGGAAACCCGCGATCGCATTGCTAAAACCCTAGAAGCCCAGTTGCAAACCAACTGAGTCGCACAGGATGGAGATGGCAGGAAAACGGCAGAGGCTGTATAGAAACGCGCTCATCTTTCCTCCATCTCTCCTAAGAATTACAGGGCTCTTAATCTTGAACTGCACTTGCGAAGGGGATCACGTTAGTCTTTCGAGACAGGATTCCTCCGGAGTTTTGGCGCATCGTTAGAAATATCTATTGGCTCAGGTTCGTGTTACGGCACTTCATGGGCCGACATGGAATAACGAATTCAAGAGAAAACCATGTTTGCAGACTTCAAGCCCACTGCAGTGCTAGAGGAAAACGAACTCCCTAGTCAAGACTCCCCCCTAGATATCGCGGGTGCCTTTGATCCATTCCTCAGCTTAGGAGCCCTTGATAGCGATGCCGAAAACTGGGCAGAATTACTCGCCTACTCCTGGGGTGTTGACTGGACGACTTCAGATTCGGCTACCAGTGATGTAGATGCAGCCTAAACAAACCCTTTACCAGTCTCAGACCTCATCATCCAGGCTTTAAGGCAGCCTCAGCTAAAGATTTACTCACCACGTTAAACTCAATACTTTCAAGCGATCGCCCTTTGTCATCCCCCTAGACGAAGCGGCGATTATTTTTACCTCAAAGTTGGGAATACTGAAGTCTTGGACTCTCAGCCTTTACCTGCTTTGTCTACAGATTAAAAGATTAAGTCTTCTCACCAAGAGTAATTTCTGCGATTTTCCGCCCTTTAGGAACAGTATAAATTTATACTTCGTCTCCCTCTTATATCCAAGACATGATTTCCTTTTGCTCAGCTTCAATTCTTATGTCAGTTCCCGCTGCAATCTGCGATCGCTAGAGCCTTACTCATTTCTAAGCTTCCTCAGGGACTTATCAGCCAACCATGAAAAAATTACTGTATTCAGGCATGATCATTGTCTGCCTCGCCGCCGTGACGATGCCTGCGATGGCTAAA
This sequence comes from Trichocoleus desertorum NBK24, assembly GCF_030409055.1. Classification (GTDB taxonomy): domain Bacteria; phylum Cyanobacteriota; class Cyanobacteriia; order FACHB-46; family FACHB-46; genus Trichocoleus; species Trichocoleus desertorum_B. Next base: position 1,707,817 of record NZ_CP116619.1, read on the forward strand.
GGCAAACCTCAAAAGCAACAGAAGCCGCAAAAAACAGAGAAAGTTTCCGAGCAGCCTAGCTCAACCGATCCAAATCTTCAGCCAATTTGCCAGCAAAGCCCTCTAAAGACTGGGGCCAAGGCTTCTAACCTGCGTTCTAACAAAGGTGGAAAGTTACGCGGTCAAGCTCGTGCCGAATATGTACATCAACTCAACCAAGCTAGGAAGAGTCAGCGAGCGGGACAAGTAGCAAATGCCTGCACCGGACTGCCGCAACTACCCCCAAGTTCCACTGCGCCGTCAACCTCCACAACCTCCACAACCTCTACCACTAACTCCACGAGCCAAACTTCTACCTCAGTTGAGGTGAATAACGTAAGATAAGCGTTTGCGAAACCTATGTCTCTGCTCGGATCTTGCAATGCCGTGTAACACTTCTTTCAATTTGCAAGATCTGCATCTTTGCTAAAGCACCTCTGGCCTCCAGGCTGGAGGTTTTCTCTTACTTCAGGTAGGGATTAGGGTCTCAATATCCGCCATTCAAGAAATTTGTTGTTAGACTCGTTCTAGCAGCTGGTAGCTACACAACATATCTAGTAAGCTTATTGACTGGTTTATTACTTTCTAAGCATCCAATCTAAGCATCTAACGACTGCCATTTCTTCACAGCAGATGTAACTTTTCTCCACACACTGCGAAAGCTGGAAATTAACTAGAACTGCTGACTCAATAGCGATTGCTATGAATTGGGCATTCCTGCATTGAGCAGGGTTAAGCACTTGGAGCGCTTGGGGGATTTGAGCCAGTCCATGCAGAACTAGATGAGCTACCTCATTTGTGTTCAATGGGAGGTTGGATATGGGACTCGCAACGATTAACCCAGCCACAGGAGAAACGCTTAAGACATTTGAACCCCTTACAGATGTAGAACTAGAAGCCAAACTTCATCAAGCAGACCGAACCTTTCAGGAATATCGAAAAACTGCGATCGCTCAACGGGCGGAGTGGATGCAAGCCGCCGCTCAGATTTTGGAGACGAATAAAGAGCATTTTGGCAAAATCATGACCCTGGAAATGGGCAAAACTCTCAAGTCAGCGATCGCTGAGGTCGAGAAGTGTGCCTGGGTCTGTCGCTACTACGCGGAAAACGCCGCAGAATTTTTGGCAGATGTCCCCGCTCAAACGGATGCTAGCCAAAGCTTTGTGCGCTACCAGCCCATTGGGGCAGTGCTCGCGGTGATGCCGTGGAATTTTCCCTTCTGGCAGGTCTTTCGCTTTGCAGCTCCAGCGCTAATGGTAGGCAATGTTGGCTTGCTAAAACATGCCTCAAACGTACCGCAGTGCGCCTTAGCCATCCAAGACGTTTTTGACAAAGCGGGTTTTCCACCTGGAGCGTTCCAAACGCTACTGATCGGCTCCGATCGCGTTGCGGCGCTTGTGGCAGACGATCGCGTTAAAGCCGCCGCCCTAACGGGGAGCGAACATGCTGGGGCTAGCCTCGCCTCTGCTTGTGGCAAGCAAATCAAAAAAACGGTATTGGAACTGGGCGGCAGTGACCCCTTTATTGTCTTAGAGAGCGCTGATTTAGAGGCTGCTGTCACCACCGCTGTAACTGCGCGCCTGCTAAATAACGGTCAATCTTGCATTGCTGGCAAACGCTTTATTATTGCTGAGGCGATCGCCGATGAGTTTGAGCGCCGCTTAGTTGAGAAGTATCAAGCGCTGAAAGTGGGCGATCCAATGGAACTCGACACCGATATTGGCCCCTTGGCTACCCCCGACATTCTGCAAGACTTAGACCATCAGGTGCAGGCTTGTCTAGAAAAAGGTGCAAGAGCCCCAGTCGGTGGGCATCCTATAAAAGAGCGCCCTGGCAACTTTTACGCCCCAACCATTCTCACCGATTTTCCGCCCGGTACCCCTGCTGACCAAGAAGAATTTTTTGGTCCGGTGGCCCTACTCTTTCGGGTGAAAGATATCGATGAGGCCATTCGCCTCGCTAATAGCACTTCTTTTGGCTTGGGAGCCAGTGCTTGGACCCAAGTAGCCGACGAAGCCAACCGCCTGATCGAAGAACTAGACGCGGGTGCTGTGTTTATTAACGGACTAGTCAAATCCGATCCGCGCTTGCCTTTTGGCGGTATCAAGCGATCGGGATATGGGCGAGAGTTGGGCATTCAGGGCATTCACGAATTCGTCAATATCAAAACCGTTTGGGTGAAATGACATGGGTGAAATAACAGGTCCAATCAACACCGCCGAACTGTTGGTTAAATGCCTCGAAAACGAAGGTGTTCGCTACGTGTTTGGCCTCCCCGGTGAAGAAAACCTCCACATGTTGGAAGCCTTAAGCCACTCTTCGATTCAGTTCATCACCACGCGGCATGAGCAGGGCGCTGCTTTTATGGCAGATGTGTATGGTCGCTTAACGGGACAAGCGGGCGTTTGCCTTTCCACCCTCGGCCCTGGGGCCACCAACTTAATGACTGGCGTGGCCGATGCTAATTTGGATCGCGCTCCGCTAGTTGCCATCACTGGGCAAGTGGGCACCGATCGCATGCACATTGAGTCGCACCAGTATCTCGACTTGGTGGCTATGTTTGCGCCCGTGACCAAGTGGAACGCCCAAATTGTTCGCCCTAGCAATACTCCAGAAATCGTTCGCAAAGCTTTCAAGATCGCGGAAAGTGAGAAACCGGGTGCTGTTCACATCGATCTACCAGAAAATATTGCTGCGATGACGGCCCCAGGCCAACCCCTGTCGAAGTGCTCGATGGAAAAAGTTTACGCTTCATTCCACAGCATTGAGCAAGCCGCTGCCGCCATTTCTGCCGCCAAGAATCCCATTATTCTGGTCGGGAATGGCACGATTCGAGCCCACGCGAGTGAAGCGTTAACCAAGTTTGCCACTGAACTCAATATTCCTGTGGCTAATACCTTCATGGGCAAAGGGGTGATTCCTTACACGCATCCTTTAGCTCTGTGGTCAGTGGGGTTACAACTGCGCGACTACATTAGTTGTGGATTCGATCGCGCTGATTTGGTGATTGCGATCGGTTACGACTTAATTGAGTATTCACCCAAGAAATGGAACCCCAACGGCACGATTCCAATTGTGCATATTGGACAAACCACCGCAGAAGTTGATAGCAGTTACATGCCGATTGCTGATGTGGTCGGGGATATTTCTGACTCTCTTGAAGAAATCCTGAAGCGCTCTAACCGCCAAGGTCAACCAGAGCCTTATGCGCTCAGCTTACGAGCAGAGATCCAGGCAGACTATGAACAATACGCCAAGGATGATGCTTTTCCGATCAAGCCGCAGAAAATAGTCTACGATTTGCGGCAAATCATGGGGCCAGAGGACGTTGTGATCTCCGATGTGGGCGCACACAAAATGTGGATGGCACGTCACTACCACTGCGATCGCCCCAATACCTGCATTATCTCTAACGGGTTTGCCGCAATGGGCATTGCCATTCCAGGCGCGATCGCGGCTAAGCTCGTGCATCCAGACCGGAAGGTAGTAGCGGTGACTGGAGACGGCGGCTTTATGATGAACTGCCAAGAGCTAGAAACCGCGCTGCGAGTCGGCACTGCTTTTGTCACGATTATCTTTAATGATGGTGGCTACGGCTTGATCGAATGGAAGCAACAAAACTATTACGGCCATTCTGCCTTTGTGAAGTTCACCAATCCTGACTTTGTCAAGCTAGCTGAAAGTATGGGCTTAAAAGGGTATCGAATTGAATCTGCAACCGATTTAATTCCAACCTTAAAAACTGCCCTAGCTCAGGATGTGCCAGCAGTAATTGATTGCCCAGTCGATTACAGCGAAAATCTGCGCTTTACCCAAAAAGCCGGAGATCTAAGTTGTGCGATGTAGTCGGTGACTTTAGGGTGTTCTGGCGGCGCTGCTTTAGCTTCTGCCAGAGCATCACCACTAGCTCTTTTTCCTGGGGGGCTAGGTGCGTCATTTCGCACCCCCAGAATTTAGTCACCTCATCTTGGTTAATGTTGTCTCGCTCAGGAGCGCCACTTGTACCCATAAGTTATGCTCCGTGAAAGGCTGCGAACCGAGTCTTGAGTTGATCTCTTTGATATTTAATAAAGATTTAATTAATTTCGCTGTGCGTAGCGTCACAAATAAAAGAATTTTGTACTTTTATGTCTAAGAAATTAAAAATCAAAGGTTAACCTTGCCTTTTGCTAAGCATATTTGCTCACTAAAAGTACAGAAATAGGGTAGGAGTCAGAAGGCTGATTTGTCTTCAAAAAGATTAAATTCGTTAGTCTGCAATGCTCTTTGACCTACCTCATGCCTTGCTAATCTAGGTAAGCAATGAATGCTTAATGCTAGTGCTAAAAGTGAATTCCCAAAAAGAGGCGATCGCAAATTTCTCCCATCAAAATTAGCTCAGCCGTTTTAGGCAAATTCTTGCCCCACTTCTTAGAGATTAGGGAATTGCAGGAGTCAAATCTGAGGTAATTGGTAGCAATAAGTCATCCAAGGCTGGAACGATGTATGAAATCACATTAGCTTGGACAGAAGGGGAGCAAGCAGAAACTAAAACGCTGCATCCCTGGCAGGCCACGAAACAATCCGGAGCCATTCGCATTGGTCGCGATCCAGATCGCTGTGATTGGGTACTGGCGCATCCCACCGTTTCCGGGTTGCACGTCGAGATCATTTTTCAGCCACAGCAACACCAGTTTTATCTCCGCAATCTTCGTGCCCAGAACCCACCCTTTGTAGACGGCTCCCGCTTAGAGCAAGGGGAAGTGGTGCTGCAAGTGGGTCGCAAGATTCGGTTAGGTGAATTAGAGCTGTACGTGACCGCGATCGCTCCCATCAAAACTACAGTACTTTTATCTCCTCAGCTTCTATCCCCACAGCTTCCTAGCCTGATTCCTACCTTCTCTGGTCCCCTAGTTCCCACTGCTCCGCCCGCTCTCTCAACCTATGGCCTTCAGTGTCCTAAGTGTCATCAGACCTCACCCTACGAGCACCTCCAGTCAGGTTGCCCTTGGTGTGGGACTTCCTTAGCAGCGGCAGCCAGTGTCATACTGTCGCCAAGATAATCTCACCAACGTAACCCATAGGTTAGCAAGAGCGGTATGACTGGGGCGGCACCACTACGGATTCAATTGAGCTGGTCAGAACCTCTGACGGGGGAGCGGCGATCGCCAGTGTTGACGGTGCCGATCGCCTTAGGACGAGAATTTGCCCAGTTGCCTACTCAGCTTGGAGAACAGCGCGTCTGCCGCGTTGCCCTAGCCAGTGACGAAATTTCTCGGTTCCACGCCTTGATCACCTTAGAACCTGATGGGTTGGTGGTCACGGATCAAAACAGTATCAATGGCACGCTAGTCAATGGTGTGTTGCATCACCGCAGTTTCTTGGCGAACGGAGACACGATCCAGATTGGCCCCTACGCGATCGCTATCTCTTTCGCCGTCACTCCTCCGGCACCTGCACCTCCTCTAACTCCCCCCTCCCTGGCTGCAACTCAGCTACCTGATCCTCGTTTTGCCGTCACAGAGTTACCGAGTGCAGAAGAAGCTAATCTAGCGGATGAATCCTTTCCACCTCCTCTGTTTCAAAATCAGCAAGTCTCAGTTCAGGATTTATTTGCGACAGGTTTGCCTGTGCGAGAAAGCGACTATGCCGCGATTGGGGCTGGATTAGGAAGCTTTTGCTGGGTCGATTTGCTCCGGATTTGTGGAGTCCACTCGGCTCAAGTGATCGCTTTAGGCATGGAGCCCCAACCCTACGCTCGTTATCAACGGTTGTGCCGCAACTCCCAAATTCCCTTACATGAGCGGCTACGCTCCAACTCTGATTCTTGCCCGGATAACATTTGGGGTTGGCCGAGTTATGCCTTGCGTGAAGCTTGGCACGACTTAAGTAAGGGCTATCTGACAGCAGGGCTGAAATATTTGTGGCAGGTGTTTGCAGAGCCAACTTTTGCTGAAACCTATACACCGCGAGCAGCCAATCTGTTTGCAGCCCTCGATCGCGAAGCTAAACGGATCGGGTGGGAGGAGATGTTTTGCTATGGTCGAGTGCGGGGAATTCGCAAAACCAATGATGGACGGTACGCGATCGCCTATTCTCGTTCGACTTCACAGCAGCGGGACCATGCCTTTCTAGTCGCCCGCTATGTACAGCTTGCCACCGGATATCCTGCGATTCAGTTTTTGCCCGACTTGCAAGCCTATCGCGAGCAAACCAAAGACTTTACCTCGGTCGTGAATGCTTACGAAGATCACGATCACGTTTATGAGCATTTGGAACAGCAAGGCGGCACAGTATTGATCCGGGGTCGCGGGATTGTCGCATCGCGCATTTTGCAACGGCTCTACGAAGCTCGGCAAAAAAATCCCAACATTGCAATTCTGCATTTGATGCGATCGCCCAAGCCTGAAGGCAATAAGTTCGGCACCGCCCAACGCCACGTCGAGAACCATTACGAGTTTCAACCGTTTAATTGGCCGAAAGCCTGTTGGAGCGGGGAACTAAGAGTCATGCTAGAGCAAGCTGCCCCCCAGGAACGCCAGGGTCTCTTGTCTGTTTGGGGCGGCACCACCACAGCCGACCGGGGAGATTGGCGGCGCATTGTCGAAGAGGGACTGAGCCAAGGTTGGTATCAAATCACCTTCGGGGAAGTGGAACGAGTAGAAGCAGATGAGCGCGATCGCCCGGTAACTTACATTCAAGAACAAAATCTGAAGGGACAAATGCGACTAGAAGCAGATTTCGTCATTGATGCTACGGGTTTAGAAGCCAAAGTCAAAACGAACCCGCTCTTGGATGATTTGGTGACTCAGTACAGTTTGCCGCTGAATCCCTTGGGTCGTTTGAGCGTGGCTAATGATTTTGAGTTGGTCGAAATGCGGAATGGTCGGGGTCGCCTGTATGCCGCAGGAGCGATGACGCTGGGGGGTCCCTATGCGGCGGTCGATAGTTTCTTGGGGTTACAATACGCGGCTCTCTGCGCTGTGACAGATTTAGCCAAAATGCGCGCTCCCAGTCTGCAACGCTTACATCCAGTGCGATCGCTGACTCAGTGGTTCAAGTGGATTTTCGGGCAACCCCCCTCTTAGCCGCCACCTAATTGAATAGCTCCGGAATCGAATCTTTAAGAAGGGCAATCGTGCCTTCGGCAATAAACTGCACCGCGATCGCCAAAATAAAAAATCCCAAAACCCGGTTAAAAGCGCCCACGCCACTTTTACCTAGACGGGCCATGACGCGATCGCCCACAGAAAGGCAGAAATAGATCATGCCACCTAGCAGCAAAATCCCGATCAGAGCGCCTAAGTGATCCATCAAATGGCTTGATCTCGCTGACAAACCCATCACTACCCCAATCGCACCCGGACCGCTCAACATCGGTACAGCCATTGGCGTAAAGGAAATATCTTCTTTTTCCGCTACTTCTTCTCGTTCTGGGGGAGTGAGCCTGGGTCGCACAGTCACCATTTCCCAAGCCGTGTGCGCGATTAGCAAGCCCCCAGCAATTCGTAAGACTCCTAAGGAAAGATCAAAAAATTCTAAAATCAGCCTCCCAGCTAGAAAAAAGATAACCAAGACGCAGATCACATTCAACGAGGTTTTTCGAGCCTGCGCCTGACGATAAGCTTTGGAATCTAAAGCCGTTAAGCTATAGAACAAAGGAACAGCCCCAATGGGGTTGGCAATGGGGAGTAGGGCCAGAAAGGTAGCGGTGACTTCAGCTAGAAGTTGCTGCATGAAACTCGATAGGCTCAGCCATAGCAGATTAGATTCAACAGTTCTGTAATATCCTTTACCTACTAGTTTTTCATCAATCTAGTGACTGAGGTCGTGAAGTCTAGGGTAAAAGCATGACACCCACCTTGTTTGGGCGCTGGCAAACTCGTTTATTCCTCTTCGCTACAGTTGGCGTCGTGGTGACGCTGCCCTTTGCTCTTGGTTATATCGGCCCTGGTGCCAGTGCTCAGTTTTTCTGGGTGCTATTCTATGTGGCGCTGTTTGGCCTAGGCTGGGATGTCCTTTATACCTACTTACAGAAATTTCGTTGGGATCGTGATTGGCCTGGAGCTTTGCAACTTTTGGCAGGGCTGTGGGAAGCAGTATTTATTGTGTTGCTGCTAAAAACGGTGGGTCTCTTTGGCATTGATCGAAACCTATCCATGTCGGGCTTCTTGTGGCACTACAGTTCGATCTGGCTGGCAATTTATTTAGCTGCTCACAGTTTGATGCGAATTCTGTTTCCGCGATCGCGCTTCCGGGGCGGACAATGGCTGTTCTAAGCCCCATTCCAAGCAGATCTAGACAACATGCGCCACAATAGGATTCTCTGTTAGTGATACGACTATGCGTACGCGCGATCGCCATCGTTCTGGGTCTCGGCCCCAACCGTTACGGCCCTGTAGCTGGCCCATTGAACAACTGCCAGGTCTGAGCCAGGAAGACCAAACTCGCTTACAGGCACACGGTATTCACACCACCCAACAGCTATTGCAGCAAGCCGCTACACCAGCTCAGAAACAGCACCTAGCGGCTCAATTACAAATCCATATTCAGCATGTGAATAAATGGGTGGCCTTGGCTGATCTAGCGAAGATTCCCAGTGTGGGGTGTCAGTACTGCGGTCTGCTCCTACATGCGGGAGTGGCTTCTTGCGCTCAACTAGCCCAAACCCCTTTGCATCGACTGCACCCCCAAATTATGCGGTTGCAAGTTGCCATGATGCAGCGACCAGACTTGTGCCCTCCTGTGGAAGCAGTGGCGATCTGGATGCAACAGGCGCGATCGCTCACAGCTAGTTCTATGCTGAAAGCAACCGAATCTAAATAGCTAGCAGTGAATGAAGTTGATTACAGGTACAACTAGACTTTTGGGTGTGATTGGAGCCCCGATCAAGCATTCTCTCTCACCCGTGATGCACAATGCCGCGATCGCCTCACTAGGGCTGGATTACGTTTATGTGCCTCTGCCCGTAGCGCCATCCGATTTAGCCACCGCGATCGCTGGATTTGCTGCCATTGACCTACGCGGATTTAGCATCACGATTCCCCACAAGCAAGCCATCATTCCTCTGTTAAATCACGTGTCGGACGTGGCTCAGGCGATTGGGGCTGTAAACACGGTTTGGCGCACGGAGCAGGGTTGGAGTGGCACCAATACAGATGTGATTGGTTTTCTCGCCCCCCTCAAAACCTACGATCGCGATTGGAGCCAAACGACAGCGGTAATTTTAGGCAATGGTGGAGCGGCGCGGGCAGTTGTGGCGGGCTGTGCTCAGTTGGGTTGTACGGCGGTGAAAGTAGTAGGGCGCGATCGCCAAAAGTTAGCGGCGTTTCAACAAAGCTGGGTTGATTCACCGATTCCGGTGGAGCTTTCGATTCACACCTGGGAGGAGTTGCCGAGTCTGCTGCCTGACGCGGGTTTGATTGTGAACAGTACACCGATCGGGATGCACCCCAATGATGAAGCGTCACCGTTAGAAGATGCGATCGCAACTCAAATTGCGGCAGGAGCGATCGCTTATGACTTGATCTATACGCCGAGTCCTACGCGGTTTTTACGGCAGGCTCAACAGCAAGGAGCGATCGCGATCAATGGATTGGAGATGTTGGTGCAGCAAGGAGCAGCGGCGCTAGAGATTTGGGTGGGGCAGACGGCTCCGGTGGAGGTGATGCGGCAGGCTTTGCGGGATTATCTGGGCTTGTAGGTTAACTCTCTCGATTCAGTCATGTACTAGGCCAGCGCCAGTTGTAGCGGTTCCAGCGGTAGATGCCTTGGATTTCGTATTCCATGCCACTATCAAAGCGGATGAGGCAACTGGTGTAGGCTTGGCCGTTGTCGGCTTTTTCGGTGACCCCAATGACGGTGCAAGAGAACCATTCGGGAGCGCAAGGGCCTTCTTCTTGAACCCATTCCCAGAGGCTATTGCAAACTTCAATGCGATCGCCTACTTTGACTTTTAAGGTTTCGCGATTATCTAGCTCAGCGTAGGCTGCAACGTGCCTAGGTTGGACTCGATTGAGCCACTGCGGGCCGTACAACTCTCGGATAAATTGCATCGAGGCGGAGTCCCGATTGTGTAACCAATCGTTGAGCAGCTTAATTTTCCAGGGATGGTTTTGTTGCTCTTGCTCTTTGACAAATTTGAGCAAAGTGTGTCGTTGTTCAGCGGTCAGTTCGTCCAGCGGATTCTCGGTTTCGTGATTGCCATCCGCATCATTGCTCCGCCGCTGCAAACGCTCTAATTCCACTACCATGCTCAGCAGAATTTGCTTTTGTTGCTCATTGAGCGGATAGTCGGCAGCATCACATCGTCTAAATGCTGCTTGTAAGACCGCTTCAATCTCAGCTTTGGTCATGGCAGATGGTAGCTACAGGGGATGAACCAACATCGAAACCAACCTTGTCTACTCCTACATCGCTCCAGGCTGAATCAACCAGCTTTGCTATCAAGTTGCCAAAATTGGGTGTTTGATGAGCTTTTAGGAGTTGGCTCTCGCATCAATCATTAATAAAAATATTAACTTTTTACAGCGAAGATTAAATTTCTATTATTACAGAAGGGTCCAGTGAAGCGAGCCAGTGAACCAGAAAAGGTTAGAACCAATTCACGCTAAGCTGAGTTCAGGCTGCTTACAAACAGCTCAACCAGTTGTTATTGAGTCATTACAGTGAAGTTTATGCGCTTTCGGGCCTTTGCTGTCCTTGTGATTGCTTGCTTGTTCACGGTAGGCAGTTGGTTGGTGAGTCCTGCTGCGATCGCCCTCACCCAGATTAAGTTGTTTGACATTTCTTATCACGAGTGCCCTGCTGAACTAGCTGAAGGCACGGTCAGCAGTGGGGGGGCCGCAATCCCTGCTAATTGCTTTCTCGTCACGGGTAAAGCTCAAAATGATTCGGGCAAGCTGGTGATCAATGCAGATATTTTTGGCCGCATTTACGATGCTAATAACAACTTAGTCATGCAAAATCGCACCCGGCTAGGCTCAATTGATGAAGTGCCCCAGGGTGTGAGTGATTTTCAGCTCAGGATTACGGTTCCCGCCAGTCAACCTACTCCTCTGAAGCTACAGCAATTCAAAGCAGCAGGTTTTACTGGCAAAGTGCGTCGTTAAGTAAGCCGCCTCAGAAGGTAGCACTCGATCAGTATTTAGAACCCGTAGGTGGAACTTTGCTGCAAGCTGCTAAAAATACCTGTCAAAAATTGCAGCAGGAAGATCGCCAAAATAGGTGAGAAATCCATTCCACCTAAAGGAGGAATGAAGGAGCGGAATAGGTTGAGATAAGGATCGGTGAGCTGGCTGACGATTGAGAAGGGAGGATCGGACCAGCTAATGGTGGGAAACCAGCTTAAAAGAATACGAATAATCAAAAGAACTGTATAAATTTGCAGAAAAGTAGCCAAGGTATTGGTTAGCAGCGCTATTGAGGGATTCATAAATAATCTGGCTTCCTTCTAGATATACAAGCATTCTAGGCTTGAACTTACTTTAACGAATATCAGCGCCGACAAAATTGGTCAAGCAGAAGTTACCCCCTGGGAAGTATTAGCCCTTAGGGTCCCAGTTAGTCCCAGTATCCAAACTTAGGGTCTTGATGCAGCGTTAGCGATCGCGCTGGGCCTGCTCTTCCCAACCCACCAATTCAGTTTCTTCCGGTCTGCCGTTCACGGTGCTGAGTTGCTCACGCACGTCATCGATCGCTTCGTTGAGTTGGGCAATTTTGTCCTCTAAGCCACGACGGGCCATCTCAATACTCTGCTCTGTTGGAGGCTTAAGATTGCGTTTCCTACCTTTACTACTCAAAGCTTCGTCAGCAGGGAGCGACTCTTGCAAGCGGTTGGAAGTCAGTAGGGTGCCTAAAATACCACCCAAAATGCCGCCAAAGAGGGCTCCTGCGACAAATCCGCCTGTGAAACCATCTCGATTGCTCATCTTGATACTGTCCTGCTTTAGTGTTCAGCTTAGCTTAACTAGTATTTCACCACGTTAACTTCGCTGGCTAGAGAGGTTGACTAGGAACGCTAGGTGCCAAAGGTGCGATCGCCTGCATCTCCCAGTCCTGGCACAATGAAGCCCTGGCTATTAACCCCTTCATCAATCGCGGCTGCATAGATCGTTAAGCTGGGATAGGTGGTGCTGAGCTTTTGCAGCGCTGTAGGAGCCGTCACTACAGAAATAATCCGGGTGAAAGCTGGATCAACGCCTCTGCGAGTCAGCTCGGCCATTGTTGACATAATTGTGCCTCCTGTCGCCAACATGGGTTCACTGATTAAGACGTGAGTTTCAGGCGGAAACACTTCTGGCAACTTGTTGAGATAGCAACTAGCTTCTAGCGTGGTTTCATCTCGCACAAAGCCTAAGTGATAAATCGAGGCTAAGGGCAACAATGCTTGTGCCCCATCTAATAGGGCTAGACCTGCCCGCAAAATTGGCACCACCACAATTGGCACTTCTGGATTTACAAAGGTGGCGGCACAAGGACTTAGAGGAGTTTCGACCGTGGTTTCAACCGTAGGTAACCAGTCCCGAATCGCTTCGTAGGTTAGCCAGCGCCCTAGCTCTGTCATAGCGCTACGGAACAGAGCGGATGGGGTAGACACATCACGGGCTACGGCTAGCCAATGCTTAATTAAAGGGTGAGGTGGAACGTAAACTCGCAGTTGCAAAGCCATAGCCAGAAGTTAAAGAGATAGAGGTTACCAGGTCACAAGCGTCCACTATGATACTCCTTTCCCTTCGGGATAGATGCGAGCAGGTAGCTACACTTCATCAGATCCTGATGCGATCGCCATAAGAAATTCAAGGAACTTGTTGCAACTCTTTTGCATTAAGTATTGACAACTATTTTCAACAAGACTATATTAATTTTCAGTGTTCTCCTCTCTAAGGATCGGCAGGTGGGATCGGTTGGCGGCAGCAAACTGGTCCCCTCTTTTTTTGCTCGTTTGATCTCGATTTTGAGACGATTTTGAAGTTATGGAGCCGCTTTACCAGCTTTTCTTCAACTTTGGCGATCGCCATCATCACCGTTGTTAGTCCCGTTCTAGACTTACAGACTCCCTACCCTGATCCGATACACTAAACAGAGGGATGGGTGAGCTAGCAATGACGAGTTGGGGTCTAAGTTGCGATCGCTAGTTCGTGGTTGGAATATTAGCCACCTGTTTCCAGTTTTGTTCTGCAATCTCGCTGAGTTCATGCCTGCTTCCAACGCTTCTCCCGCTTCTTTGGGTCAAATTGCTCCGGGTTCTTCTCTCTCTGAGTCAACCTCCGGGCCAACAGATTTTGATACGACAGAATTCGACGCGATCGTAATCGGCTCTGGCATTGGGGGTCTAGTTACGGCAACCCAATTGGCGGCCAAAGGAGCCCAAGTATTAGTTTTAGAGCGGTACCTGATTCCAGGGGGTAGTGCGGGATATTTTGAGCGGTCTGGGTATCGGTTTGATGTCGGAGCCTCAATGATCTTTGGGTTTGGACAGCAAGGCACTACAAATCTGCTCACGCGAGCCTTGAAAGCAGTAGACATGAGCTTAGAAACGATTCCCGATCCGGTGCAAATTCACTATCACCTGCCCGATGGCTTGGATCTAAAAGTTCATCGGGATTATGAGAAGTTTTTGCAAGAATTGATTGCTCAATTTCCCCATGAACGCGAGGGCATTCGGCAGTTCTACGATGAATGCTGGAAAGTGTTCAACTGTCTCAATGCGATGGACTTGCTGTCGTTGGAAGAGCCTCGCTATCTGACACGGGTGTTTTTCCAGCATCCCTTCGCTTGTTTAGGCTTGGTCAAGTATCTACCCCAAAACGTCGGAGACATTGCCCGCCGCTACATCAACGATCCAGCGCTGCTGAGATTTATCGATATGGAGTGCTACTGCTGGTCCGTGGTTCCAGCCGATAAAACTCCAATGATCAACGCAGGGATGGTATTTAGCGATCGCCACTATGGCGGCATCAACTACCCCAAAGGCGGCGTAGGACAAATCGCCCAAAAATTGGTAGAAGGCTTAGAGAAAGCGGGAAGTCGAATTCAGTACAAAGCTAGAGTCAAGCAGATCTTGATGGAGAATAACCGAGCAGTTGGGGTAGAACTCGTTTCTGGTCAGGTTTATCGAGCCAAGCGAATCGTTTCCAATGCCACCCGCTGGGATACTTTCGAGCATTTGCTACCAACCGATAAAATACCCGTTGCTGAGAAGAAGTGGCAACAACGCTATCAAAAATCTCCTAGTTTTCTTAGCTTGCATTTAGGCGTAAAAGCCGAAGCATTACCAATTGGTACGGAATGCCATCACATTCTGCTAGAAGACTGGGAGCGGATGGAGGATTCCCAAAGTACCATTTTCGTCTCGATTCCAACTTTGCTCGATCCTGACTTAGCGCCCCCAGGTCATCACATTATTCATACCTTCACTCCCAGTTGGCTAGAGGAATGGCAGGGGTTATCTCCCAGCGCCTACGAAGAAAAGAAAGAAGCAGCCGCAGAAACTCTTATACAACGACTAGAGAAGATTTTTCCACAATTAGGTCAAATGCTGGACTACCAAGAAGTAGGCACCCCTCGAACTCACCGTCGCTTCTTGGGGCGGCAAGACGGCACCTATGGCCCCATCCCTCGTCGCAAATTGTTGGGCCTGCTGGGTATGCCCTTCAATCGCACAGCGGTGCCAGGTCTTTACTGCGTAGGAGACAGCACTTTTCCAGGCCAAGGCCTCAATGCGGTTGCTTTCTCTGGCTTTGCCTGTGCCCACCGCATCGCTGTTGATTTGAAGCTCTAAGACTTTGAAGCTCTAAAACCCTTGATCTGAGGGGGATTGCGGTTTTAGGCTAGCTCTTACCCGACTTTTGATATAAAATCCTATCGTAAATTGCTGTCGCTGCCAGTGCTGCTGTCAGACCCTAAATCTGTCAGACCTTGATCGAGCATTGAGCAGAAGCGATCGCCGCTTGAAATGGGTTTGCTACCCGCGATCGCCCCACCAGCCATTCGGAGAGGATTGAACACATGGCTTTTGAACTGCCCCCCTTACCTTACGACTACAACGCGCTAGAGCCTTATATCTCAGCGCGCACCCTAGAGTTCCACCACGACAAGCACCATGCGGGTTACGTCGCTAACCTGAACAAGTTCACCCAAGACACTGAACTGGCTGATAAATCTCTCGAAGAAGTGATCAAAGCCACCTTCAAAAACCCAGACAAAGTGGGCGTATTCAACAACGCCGCTCAAGTCTGGAACCACACCTTCTTCTGGCATAGCTTGAAGCCCAGTGGTGGTGGTTCTCCCAGCGGTGCACTGTCCGATAAAATCAATGCTGACTTTGGCAGCTTCGATAAGTTTGTCGAAGAGTTCAAGAACGCAGCAACAACCCAATTTGGTAGCGGTTGGGCTTGGTTAGCACTCGACAACGGCACCCTCAAAGTCACCAAGACTCCCAATGCCGAAAACCCGATTGCCCACGGCCAAACTCCCCTCCTAACCTTGGATGTGTGGGAGCATGCCTACTACCTCGACTACCAAAACCGTCGTCCTGACTTCATTCAAGCATTCCTAGAGAATGTCGTGAACTGGGACTTCGTTTCTCAAAACTTGGCAGCAGCGGCTTAGACCACTGGCTCTCAATCACAGCAGTTGATAGTTTCTCAGCCACAAGTTGAGCTGAACCAACTGCAACCACATCCAAACAGTCACGCTTTAGTTCGTGGCTGTTTTCTATTTGGCCGTGTTTGGGCAGCGTCAATCTTTACAATAAAAGAGCTTAGGAAATTAACTTTAAATTTAGCAATGAATAGCAACGAAATTGCTCAATACATCGAAGCCACCGATGGCATGGCTAAACCTTGGCTGCTTTTGCAACTCCGATTACAAAAATTGCAAGAGCGGCGAGACACCATGCCCGCAGATGAATATGCCAATGAGCTGGCTGACATCCACCAATCTCTGATGAATTTAGGAGAATGGTGGAAAGGGATGGAAGACGAAGTGTTTTAAGCGAGCTGGCTTGTGACGCTGCTACTCTTGCTGTCCAGTTAACGCTGCCGAGATTGCCTCAGAACCATGCCGAAAACTAAAAAGACCATTGCTGAGCCAAGCCTAATTGACTCCCAGTACTATTTCAGTCGCGAGATGAGCTGGCTGGAGTTTAATAACCGAGTCTTGCATGAAGCCTTTGACCCCCGCACTCCTCTGATTGAGCGCTGCAAGTTTATGGCTATTTTTAGCTCAAACTTGGATGAGTATTTTATGGTGCGGGTGTCGGCGCTGAAGCAGCAAGTAGAAGCGAAGGTCAGCCAGCTCACTTCAGATGGCCGTAAGCCCCAAGAGCAATTGGATGCCATCTGCGATCGCCTGCGGCCTATGGTAATCAAGCAGCATCGGCATTTTGAGCAAGCCCTACGCCCTCAACTTGCTAACCAAGGCATTTATCTGCTCGACTACATGGACTTAAGCCAAGAGCAGCGGCTTTATTTGCAGCGCTACTTTGAAGAGCAGATCTTTCCGGTTCTCACGCCTCTGGCCGTCGATCCTAGCCATCCCTTCCCCTACATTTCCAATCTCAGCCTCAACTTGGCAGTGGTGATTCAAGATCCAGAGACGGAGGAGGAATTCTTCGCCCGCGTCAAAGTTCCTAAAGTGCTGCCCCGCTTCTTGCAGCTACCAGAAAACTTACAGCTACAGCATAAGGGCCAAGGCGGAGTTTGGACGGGGGTGCCGCTAGAACAAGTAGTGGCTCATAACCTGGAGTCTTTGTTTCCAGGCATGAACATTCAAGAGTACTACCCTTTCCGGATTACCCGTAATGCAGACCTCGAACTAGAAGAAGATGAAGCCGATGATTTGATGCTGGCGATCGAGCAGGAATTACGGAAGCGGCGCTTTGGTGGTTCAGTGGTGCGTTTGGAGATTCAATCGTCTACCCCACCCGCAGTACGGGAAATGTTGATTCAAGAGATGTCGCTAGAAGAAAGTGATGTCTATGAAGTGGAAGGCATGTTAGGGCTGAGCGATCTGATGTCCTTTTTAGCTTTGCCACGGCCAGATCTCAAAGATGCGCCTTGGTCGCCCACTGTCCCTGCCCGGTTACGGCGGCTCAGTCAGCCTGGAAGCGATCGCAATGGCGCAGAAGGAGAAGATGGCGAAGACTTCTTCAGCCTGATTCGGAAGCAAGACTTGATGGTACATCACCCGTACCAATCGTTTTCGGGGACAGTACAACGCTTCATTACCCATGCTGCCCATGATCCAGATGTGCTAGCGATCAAAATGACGCTGTATCGCACCTCTGGAGATTCGCCTATCCTCAACGCCCTGATTGCCGCTGCCGAGAATGGCAAACAAGTCGCCGTCTTAGTGGAACTGAAGGCTCGCTTTGATGAAGAAAACAACATCAACTGGGCGCGTAAGCTGGAAAAAGTGGGTGTACATGTCGTCTATGGCCTAGTAGGGCTGAAAACCCATACTAAAATTACTCTAGTCGTGCGACGCGAAGAGAACCGCATTCGTCGCTACGTCCACATTGGCACCGGAAACTACAATCCCAAAACAGCGCGGATTTACACCGATATTGGTTTGTTGAGCTGTCGCGATGAGTTAGGGGCAGATTTAACCGATTTGTTCAATTACTTAACGGGCTATTCCCGCCAGCACTCCTATCGCAAGTTGATAGTCGCTCCCGTAAACTTGCGCGATCGCATGTTGAGCCTGATCTACCGGGAGATAGAAAACTGCAAAAATGGCCTTCCCAGCCGCATTGTCGCCAAGATGAATGCTTTGGTAGATAAGCGAATTATCGTCGCTTTATACGAAGCCTCTCAAGCAGGAGTCCAGATTGACTTAATTATCCGAGGGATTTGTTGTCTTCGTCCTGGTATTAAAGGCATCAGCGACAATATTCGTGTAGTCAGTATTGTGGGCCGTTTTCTGGAGCACTCCCGCATCTTCTACTTCCACAACGGAGGCGAGGATGAAGTGTTTATTGGTAGCGCGGATTGGATGCCACGCAACTTAGACCGTCGAGTAGAAGCCGTTGTCCCCATCGAAGACGCAGACCTGAAAAAAGATTTACAAGAAATTTTGGGAACCATGCTCTCCGACAATCGCCAAGCCTGGGAACTACAGCCGAATGGTCGCTACCTTCAACGTCGTCCTGCTGCCGAGTGCCCAGAGCTTAGTTCGCAGAAAATCCTTATGGAAATGGCAACAAGCTCAACAATTTAAGAGGCGATCGCTCGCTAGAAGGACTTGATCTGAAATAATGAGAACAGCTCAGTTAAACATCGCTTCTCCCAAACATTGTGGGGCATTGCGGTGTTTAACCAAGTTTCAGTGCCTACGGGTTAGAGTTTTTCGGGTGGAAAGGGCTGTGCGATCGCTCAATTTCAGCAGAAAAACGACAATCAAAGGCAAAACGTTGATGTATCAAACTTTACTTGAGCAGCCGCAATTCTCGGAATTACTGAGGAACTGTTTAGGAGTATGACAATTCATTCTGCCGATTCGCCCCAATGGTAGAGGGATTTCAGTAGCCCATACTACTAGACTAAAATTGTCAAACCAGATGTCTCTTACTTGACTGAGTGGTCATGTTATCTTGTATGCGCTCTGCCCTCCGTGTTCTTGTTGTCGATGATCATGAGTTGACTCGACTCAGCCTCAAGCTTGCCCTACAGAATCAATCCAATATTGAACTAGTGGGTCTAGCAAGTAATGGTCAGGAAGCAGTCGAGCTAGTTAAGCGTCAGCATCCTGATGTGATCATTATTGATTTACAGATGCCAGTTTTGGATGGTTTAAGCGCATCCACCCAGATTAAAAGCTTCGCCCCTAATATCCGAATCATTGCTTACTCCTCTGTAGACGATCCTCAAACAGAGGTAATGATTCAGACGGCAAATATTGATGCTTTTTGTAAGAAAGACGTGGCGACCAACGAGCTTGTGGCTTTAGTCAAAGAGCTAGGGCAAGCTGCCAAAAACGCTAGTGCTTAACTATACCTAAATTCTCTTAGCACTCATTGCCTACCTTAATTGCCTGGAAGGTAACTAGTTCCAGGCAAAAGGTGTCTCAGCTATTTAGAAATCTAGATTTATCTAGATCCAGAATTCAGTCTCTAGTTAATATTTGGAGATCAGGATCTAGAGATTTCCCGCTTCTGGAAAGGTTCGCTGGAATTCGTCAATCAAGTCATCCATTTCTTCTAAAGCCTGATTGACATCAATTCTCAGAGTGCCCAAATCAGGCTGCTCTAGCAATTTCAATAAGGTCTCGCGCTTGCTTCTGATCAGGGTGATGCGTTCTTTAATCGTTTCAGCGTTCATTTTTTGTATCTTTATATTTACTTCTATTAAGTAAGATAAACCATCTTCAGCCTAAGTTTAAGGCATAAACCTGTGTTTATAATCGGCCCAAGCTAGGCACTGCAAGCCTTAGATCTTAATATCTTGAATTATTAACATTAGGAGAGCAGAGATACCTCACCCTCCAGACAGACTAGCGCAGAAACGGTGGACGCTTGCTGTCAGCTGTCTTAGCCCGCATCACTTCACTAATAAAGCGCTTGAGTGCCTTCTCTCGGTTTTTCATGAAAGCTGCCCAAAACCCTGGTTGGAACTCATCCATCGTTTTAGCCAGCGCCCAAACATCCACGGCCAAAATATTGTAGAGGGTTTCGTCCTCTCGTTTGAGCGAATCAATCTGTTCTAATAACTTGCTTTTGGTCGCGGGTGGCTGCTTTTCGTCTTTGATCATGGCTCGGACCTACTAGTCTGTCAGTTTTTATTTGCGGGGTGCCAGGGTACTCACCTTGGGCGAAAGTCCTTGGGCGAAAGTGGCACTCATGTTATCTAGAGGGATAAGCCACTCCAGAAAACCCCCAGATGAAGTAGGCGATCGCGCCTCAACATCCCCAGCATATCCTGCTATTCCGCAACGCTCACTTTGCTACCCCAATCCTCCAACCGCACGTTTGGCGAAGCAGCGATAGAGCCCAGAGAAGAAATATTCAGGCTTAAGTCCACCAAACTTCCCGTAAAGGTAATGATATAAGGGGTAACTTTGCACACAGCTTAATTCATCTCAATAACAAATATGTTACGTCAAACTTCTCTAGGAACGCTGGGATTGACAGTGGGTGGGGCTCTAACCCTGGTTGGTTTTGTAGCCTACTTCTCTAGCAATGCCACCTTAAATCTTGTAGGGTTCTTTTATGGCATTCCGCTACTTCTAGGAGGGTTGGCGCTGATAGCTTCAGAACTCAAGCCAGTTCCGTTTACACAACCCACACCCCCAGAGATAGTGGAGCTGCGAGAGCAACAAGCGACTACAACCCAAAATCAAATCCGTAAAGATGTGACTCGCTATCGGTACGGGCAATCGGCTCACTTGGACACTTCTCTGAGCCACTTGGGTCTTAGCCCTACTAATGAGGAACGACCAGAGCTAATTGGGGTGCGTGAGAGCAAAATTAATGATGCTTATGCCTTAATTTTGGAGTTCAATTCGCCGCTGATTCCTCTAGAAACTTGGCAACAGAAGCAAGCCAAAATAGAAAGCTTTTTTGGTCCTGGCATTCGTGTAGAACTTACCCAGCCCGCAGAGCGACAGATTGAAGTGGCTCTGATTACGGCTTCTGTCGCTGCAACGCCTGTGACCAGCTAAACCCTACAACCCTATTTTTCTTTTTCTAACCTAACCGCGTACCACTGCAAAAAATTATCAGGCCCCATATCTAGCTCACAGGAAGTATCCAGCAGATATTGGGCCTGGGCAGAGATAGAACTAATTTTCTGCAAATCTCGTGGCAGATCGTCTTGCCGTTGCCCCAAAACGGTCTCTAGTTTGCTGAGCAGTTCAGCCGCCGTCAGAAACTGTTCTGGTTGATTGGCTTCTAGAACCACAAAATGGTCTTGCCTGTACATCAAGGGGTCGGGCATAAGCTTGGTATAGTCAGAGGTTTAGCTGGTTAGCGATCGCAATAAATATCGTACTAATACTGTTATCGTAACAACGCATCAAAAGAAGGATGCCGTTTAGCAGTCTAGCTTTAAGACTTGAATTAGAGACATTTGCAAACTTTCCTTCTCAGCCATCAGCTTCACCCCTATGATTCGCTCTGCTTGTCTCATTTTCAATCCCATTGCTGGTCAAAGTGATCCAGAGCAAGACTTAGCTCAGATCCGGGCTTTACTGGAGCCAGAGATGGACTTAGAGATCCTCTCAACGACCAAAACCGTCGATGCGGATCAACTGGCCTACAACGCAGTGCAACGAGGAGTTGAAGCCCTGATTGCCTCTGGAGGTGATGGTACGTTGTCGGCAACCGCAGCCGCTCTGGTGGGCACTGATATTCCTCTAGGTGTGATTTCACGTGGCACCGCCAACGCTTTTGCCAATGCCCTTGGCATTCCTGACAGTATTGAATCTGCTTGCGCCACTATCTTGGCAGGAGCAACCAAAAAGGTGGATGCGGCTTACTGTAACGGCAAACCCATGCTCTTGCTAGCCGGGATTGGCTTTGAAGCTGAGACGGTTGAACAAGCAGACCGAGCTTCTAAAAATCGCTTGGGCATGCTGGCCTATATCCTGGCAGGAGTCAAACAACTGGGGCATCTGCCCTCGTTTGAGGCAGAAATTGAAACTGATGAACACATCATTCAAGTCTCAGCCTCAGCCATTACGATCGCCAATGCTGCTCCACCAACCTCGATCTTGGCTCAGGGGCCAGCAGGGGTGATTTTTGATGATGGTCTGCTCGATTTAACGGTAGTGGCTCCACGTAACGTGGCAGGGGCGATCGCCGCTTCCTATCACCTGCTCCAGTCAGCTTTGACGGGCAACGCCACAGAACGAGACGACATTGGCTATCTGCGGGCAAAACGCCTCAAAGTGTCAACTGAGCCACCCCAGAAGGTGGTTTTAGATGGGGAACTAATTGGCACAACTCCCATCGAAGTAGAGTGTGTGTCTCAAGGGCTAACCATCTTCGCGCCTGCTAACACGGAAGCGCCTCTAGAAGAAAAGTTGGAAGGTTTGCCCAACCTAGTGGTGGTTTTTAAGCCTCAAGCTGAGCCGCAGCATGATGAGTAACTAATTTAGTTCGGTAATTACACCAAAGTTTTCTAGTTTTATTCACTCCGATTAATCTACATTCCGAAAATTTCCGGAATCCATTTTTTGGGCTGGGATATTATGGGTTTTGGGCAGTATTTTTTGGTCAAAATAACCCTGAAGTCGATTCAATCAGTTAAATAGCCCTAGCTTTCTGTGACAGTTGAAAAAGCGGCTATTAGACCGCACCACAATTAATTCTATGAACTAGATTGAAAGCACCCATCCAAACAAAGCAAACCATTATCTAGAGCGAATAGGTAATGGTTTTTGGCTTTTTAAGGGAACAATTTTCGGGGCGATCATTCCTTTTAGATAGTTGAAGTTTGCAGGCTGCTGATTCCAAAAAACTTTCAAACAAATTAGATTTTTCTGGAACCTTTCAAGCAACTCCTTCGACTATAAATTCAGGAACGCAAACATTAAATCAAACTTACCCTTTGAGGGAACCAAGATGAACCTCTCTCTGAAATCCATTGCTGCTTTTTCTGCTTTGTCTGTCATTGCGATCGCTCCTCTCCTCTCCGCTGGCTCCGCTTCTGCTCAACCTAGAAAAGGATTTAGCGATAGCTATGTCGGTGCAGGCGTGGCTGCTGGTGTGACCAACGGTGGTCAAAATAACGATGCTGCAACCTTCGGTGGCACGATTGATGGTCGCTTCGGCCTCCGCAAAGCTCCCGTTTCTCTCCGCGGTTCTGTTATTTACAGCGATGACACTAGCGCTATCATTCCGATGATCACTTATGACCAAGGAATCACTAAAAACACCCAAGTTTACGGCGGTGTTGGCTACTCCTTTGTGGAAGCAAACGGCCAACCCACCCCAATGGGTAACGATGACGCAGTTGTATTGACCGCCGGGGTTGAATCTAAAGTCACCAAAGATGTTGTGGTTTATGGCAACACCAAGTGGGGCATTAATGGTTACCAAAATGGCCCTGCCGATTCTCTAGTCTTCTCAGCAGGCGCTGGTCTACGTTTCTAAGTTTTCCTGAGAAACCTGATGCCAAAACCACTCCAATTACTGTGCTGAGTTGTAGGCATTCATCTGCTAGTTTTCAACCATGAGTCCGCATGAAATTTTTCATCAACTCTACAGCAACTAAGCAAGACTGAATAGTAATTCAACTTGGTTTCACTCAGCTCCTGGCTCTACAGCTAGGAGCTTTTTTAATTACTTTTTTCATCAATATGTAAAATGCAGCCAACTGGTCCAATGCCGACTGATCCAATAAAATTGTCAGGAATTTAATGACCTAATTCTTAAAAAGCAACTCAGCTATTAATTTACGTGTGCTTTCTAGTTCCAGTTGAGGAAATACTATAGCGATCCTAAATAATTCATGAAAAAGCATAAAGGCGGCATGCTTCCGTGTCACGATTGACCTTTGTCTAGTTAACTAGTGAGTCGGTCTATGGAAGAACTCGCTGAGTTTATTCGGAGCAATCCTGACTCTCGTGAACTCAAACGCGCCCTGGCCGTGCAGATGGTATCTCAAGGCTATACCTACTTTCAGATTCGGGATGCTCTGCACGTCTCAGTCGGCTTCATCAGTAAATGGAAGCAAGCTTTTGAAGAGCATGGAGTTCTGGGATTGGCTCTTCAGTATCAAGGCTCCACGGGTTACCTCACACCCTCGCAACGCCAAGGGGTGAGGGATTGGCTCCAACAGAGGAACTACTGGAATCTGAGCGAACTCCAGCAGCACATTGAGCAGGAGTATGGGGCGGCCTTTGCCTCCAAGCAGAGCTATTACCAGTTGTTTGCAGAAGCGGGCATCAGTTGGAAGAAGACCCAGAAGCGCAATCCCAAAGCAGACCCAGAATTGGTAGAGAAAAAAACACGAAATCAGGGCTTGGCTGGAACGACATCGACAGGAGATTGTCCTGGGTCACTTAGTCGTCTTGTTCCAGGATGAATGTCATCTGCTCTGGGGCGACCTCTGCGGCTATGTGTGGGGCAAAACCAACGAACGCATCGAAGTGCCAATGACTAACGAACGTCAGAAGCAGACGTACTATGGAGCGCTTAATATCTTGAGCCAAGAGTTTGTTGTGAAAGCTTTTGAGCGAGCGAATTCCGAGGCCACGATTGCCTTCTTGCAACTGCTCCTGGCTGAGCATCCTCAGTCTCGCATTGCCTTGATTTGGGATGGAGCGAGCTATCACCGTTCTCAGGCGCTCAAGGACTATTTGGCCTCAGTCAATCAGGGCTTAGGCGAGTCCGAGTGGAAAATTACCTGCCTTCGCTTCGCTCCCAATGACCCTCGGCAAAACCCAGTGGAGGATGTTTGGTTGCAGGCAAAGCGGTGGATTCGAGAGTTCTATCACCTGTGTCAATCGTTCTCAACGGTGAAGTGGTTATTTGAGTTCGTCACCCATCGTCAGACCTTTAATTTTTCGAAGGTCTTTATGTATGGTGCATTTTCATGAATCTCTTAGGATTGCTATATTTTGAGAAATTTGTTTAAGGTTTAAAGAAACAAAGATTAGTTCTCGATCTAAGGCTGAGTTTGCTTGAAGCGATCGCCGTTCTTCCGTGGCTTCCTCCGAGTTTACAGAGCAATTTTTAAGCGGTATTATCAACTCAACTCAGCCGTCACGATTTAACCAGCCAAATCAGCTAGCATTAAACTGGAATGTGCTTGATTTAACGCCGCCTATTCTCGCAGTGGGATTGGAATTTCATGCAAAATCCCTGACAAGCGCTGTGACCCGACAAATGCAGTGATAAAATATATATATTCACCGTAATTCCGGGCGGGTTACCGGGAATCCATAAGCTTCGAACTACTGAGGCTCTGAGCCCCTTAAAAGCTTTACAGCAAAAGTTTTACGGTTCAAATCTGGATTTAGATTGCAACACTCGGTTGTACTCTAAATCTCTGACTATTTTCAACTCGTACCGCAACTCCGATGGTTAATACTTCGACTCCGACTCCCGTGGTTCGCAAACCTTCTAAGGTAGAAGGTCTTAAGGAACGTAGCCAGTTTTTACGTGAACCTGTTGCATCTGAATTGCTACTCGATACCAACAGCTTTACAGAAGACGCGATTCAAATTCTTAAGTTTCATGGTTCCTATCAGCAGGACAATCGGGATAACCGGGTCAAGGGGCAGGAGAAAGACTACCAGTTCATGCTGCGAACTCGGAGTCCGGGTGGCTTTATTCCCCCGCAGCTGTACCTGACTTTAGATCAATTGTCAGAAACCTATGGCAATGGCACGCTCCGGGCCACGACTCGTCAAGGGTTTCAAATTCACGGCATTTTGAAGAAGAATTTGCGAGTGACGATCGCGGAGATCATCAAAAGCATGGGTTCCACTTTAGGGGCTTGTGGAGATCTGAACCGCAATGTCATGGCACCACCCGCTCCCTACAAAAATCGGCCTGAGTATATCTACGCCCAGGAATACGCCAACAGCATTGCCGACTTACTAACTCCCCAAACAGGCGCTTATTACGAAATTTGGTTGGATGGGGAAAAGTTTGTTAGTGCGGAAGAGCGCCCAGAGGTCAAAGCCGCACGCCAAAGCAACGGCAATGGCACCATTTTTCATGAAGGCGAGGAGCCAATTTACGGCACTCACTACATGCCCCGCAAATTTAAGATTGCGGTGACGATCCCCGGTGACAACTCGATTGACCTGTACTCCCAAGATTTAAGCTTGGTCGTCATTACCAACGAGCAAAATGAACTGGAAGGGTTCAATATTTTAGCGGGGGGTGGTTTAGGTCGGACTCACGGTAAGGAAGACACTTTCCCTCGGATTGCTGATCCTTTAGGCTATGTGGATAAAGCGGATATCTACGACGCGGTGAAAGCGATCGTGGCAACTCAGCGAGACAATGGCAACCGCAGCGATCGCCGTCACTCCCGCCTGAAGTACTTGATGGAAGAGTGGGGTGTGGACAAGTTCCGCACTGAGGTCGAGCAGTACTTTGGCAAACCGCTGCAACCCTTCAAGCCGTTACCTGAGTTTAAGTATTTAGATTTTCTGGGCTGGCAAGAACAAGGAGACGGCAAGCTGTTTGTCGGCCTTCCGATTCAGAATGGTCGGGTGAAGGATGAGGGTGCTTTCCAGCTCAAGACAGCGTTGCGGGAGATTGTCCAGCAGTTCAACCTGCCCATGCTGTTGACAGGTAGCCAAGATGCGATTCTGTACGACATCAATCCAGGCGATCGCGCTGCCATTCAAGCCATATTCGATCGCTGTGGCATTCAGGCTGATCCTGAAAAAATTGATTCTCTCGTGCGCTATTCGATGGCCTGTCCTGCTTTGCCTACTTGTGGCTTGGCGGTAACTGAGTCGGAGCGAATTATGCCAGAGATTCTGGGACGGATTCGCGCCCTGCTAAATAAAGTGGGTCTGGAAGAAGAGCACTTTATTATTCGGATGACAGGTTGCCCCAACGGTTGCGCCCGTCCTTACTTAGCAGAGTTGGGCTTCGTCGGCAGTGCTCCAGAGCATTATCAAGTTTGGCTGGGTGCTTCTCCTAACCAAACCCGCTTATCTCAGGCTTATGTTGAGAAGCTCCACATTAATGATTTAGAAATTGGCCTAGAACCAATTTTTGTCTACTTCAAGCAATCTCGCACCGCTGGAGAGAGTTTTGGGGATTTCTGCGATCGCGTTGGCCTAGAGGCACTTCGGCAGTTTGCTGTGGCTTACCAATCTGAACCGCCTGAGCTAGTTAGCAGCTATGCCGCTACGGTCAACACTGCCAACGATGAAGCGATCGCTACTGTGAGCGAGACCGATGGGCTTGGTAAAGTTCGTCGCCGCATCACAGTACGAGAAGACCTTTATGCTAGTCTGCAAGCGATGGCTGCTCAGCAAGGTAAAAAGGTATCTCAACTGGCTACTGAGGCGATCGCAGCTTATGTGGAAGCGAACCAAAAGCCGTAGTTATCTGCCGTAGTTATCTGTAGGTATTCAGCTCTACGAAATCCGATCCTTGGGGGCACTCGCCCCCAAACCCCCGCTGAGAGACGGTTGCGTCCCTCAGACTCCCTCCAAACGAGTCTGACTGTGGGGGTTTCGAGTTTTTGGCTGTATTGATTTTTGGCACTTGGCTCTAGCCTTGTGGCTTCTGGCTCCTGCCCTCTAACATCGCACTCTCCCCTTCTTCCCTTTTCATCCTTCCTCCCTCATCCTTACCCTCGCCTCCTTCCTCATGGGAGATGCCACAGCAGGGCCAAGTAGTCTGTAATGGAGGATACGAGAAGCTATCTCTCCTAGGGGGTGGAATTTATGACTTGGCTAGAACGGCACTTCGGGCAGGAGTGTAGTAAAAAATTCCAGTCTGAGCCTCAGAAGCACTCAAGCGAGGCGGGGATGACGCCTGGTCTTACGGGTGAGTATGACCTAGAACTCCGAGAGAAAGCGGGCATGCATCAACCGCCTCCGGCTCCAGAACATATGGGGCTTGAGGGTGAATATGACCCAGCGGGTTTGACAAAGCGGGTGGCGATCGCCTTCGACCGTGATCCCCAGATTAGTGAAATTGAAAGCTTAGAAATTGACCAAGACGGCAGCACCATTATTTTTAGAGGCTCTGTACCTAGCTCGGAAATCCTGCAATACATCGCAGGGATGGCAGCCAAGGTGGATGGCACTAAAGCCGTAGACACTTCCCAAGTCAGCGTATCTTAAACCAACATACGGTCTTAGCTTCAGCTTGATCTTTGCAGCGTCACTACGTTCAACGGTGGCAGATGAATTGTAAAAACTGTCCAACCGTGACTGCTCTCGACCTGAATGGTGCCTTGCAGTTGTTCTACTAGGCGCTTGACCAAGGCTAGTCCTAAGCCAGTTCCTCCTTGCTTCCAGGGATCAGCATGGGGGACTCGATAAAATTTGTCGAAAATTCGCAGGATTTCTGTGGACGGAATTTCTGCTTGGTTTTGGATAGTCAGGCGGGTTAGGGGAACTACCGAGGAGGTCGGTGAGGGACTGGTCACTTGCTCTACCTTCAGAATAATCTCACCGCCTGCTGGGGTATATTTACAAGCGTTATTCAGCAGTTCGCCTAACATGCGCTCTAAGCTAGAGCGATCGGTAATTAAGGGCGGAAAATTTTCTGGCAAATCAATTTTGAGCACCTGCTGATGTTCTTGCAGGCGGGAGCGAAAAGGCTCAATTAGGCTAGAAAACCAATCTTGTAGGTTGATCGCCTCCACCAGGAATGTAGGATAAGCCGCTGCTTCTAAACGCTGTAAGTCTAGTAGGTCGTTGATTAGGTCGATTTCACGGGCACATTCTGCCTTTAATATTTCTAGGTAACGCTGTTGGCGTTCAGCATTAGTGGCGATCGTCAGCATTTGCAGCGCCATTTTCATGTTCGACATCGGCGTCCGTAGCTCATGGGACACCGTGCTCAAAAAGTCATCTTTGAGTTGATTCAGTTTTTGCAGTTCTGCTAGGAGTCGAGCCTGTTCAGCCTGCTGGCGAATGGCTTCCTTGGCTTTGATCTGCTCGGTGAGATCGCGGAAGACTAAAACAGCACCCATCATTAGGTTTTGGTCAGTTTGCAATGGCGTCAAACTGTACTCAATGGGGATACTTTGGCCGTCGCTGCACTTAAGGTTGGTTTCTACAGCAGTTTTTGGGGCAATACTGTCCTCGAAGAGGCTGCTGATGGGCTGCTGAAAAACTCTCTGAGTGGCCTCATCCTCGGTCTGGAAAACAGCGATCGCAGGCTTGCCAAGGGCTTGTGCTTGCTTCCATCCCGTTAAACTCTCTGCTACAGGGTTCATGAACGTAATCAACCCTGCCGTATCAATCGTAATCACGGCATCCGCGATACTTCTCAAAACAGTTGACAGCCATTGCTCTCTTTCTTGCAACTGCTTCTCTAGCCGATGCCTCGCTAAAGTAATTTCGATTGTTGTATTCAGTTCTCGTTCTTTAAAGGGTTTTAATATATAGCCAAACGGCTGAGTTTGCTTAGCACGAGCTAGGGTGGCGTCATCCGCGTAGGCGGTTAAATAAATAATTGGCAGTTGAAAGCGGTGGTGAATTTGTCTAGCTGCTTCAATTCCGTCGATCGCACCTTTGAGGCGAATATCCATCAAGACCAAATCTAAGTGATTCTCAGATGCCTTTAAGATGGCTTCTTCACCAGAGGCAGCAACTACAGGCACTGCATACCCAAACTTCTTCAGTCTGTTTTGCAAGTCCTTGGCGACAATGCTTTCATCCTCAACCACCATTATGTTTACAGTTGTCATTGTCCCAGGTAACTTTTAGTTAGGAAATACAATTTCAAATTCGAGACCATCACCCTGATTGATTTTGATTGTTCCTTCAATTTGATGAGTCAGGGCATTCACTAATTGCAAACCCAAAGAATCGGTATTTTGACAATCCAAATCTTTTGGCAATCCAACTCCGGTATCGCTAACAGCAAGTATGAGATGATGAGCATCTCGGACACCAAAATGAATATGAACTTCTCCGGTTCGCCCATTAGGAAATGCGTGCTTGAGGGCGTTTGATACCAGTTCGTTAATAATGAGGCCACAGGGAATAGCAGTGTCTAGGCCCAACCAAACCTCATCTACATCAATTTTTAAGGCGATCGCATCTGCATTAATCTCATAGGTATAAAACAAATTTGACACTAAGTCATAGATATACTCCGAGCCATTAATTCGAGCCATATCTTCAGATTGATAGAGCTTTTCGTGAATCAACGCCATTGATTCAATTCGGTTTTGGCTCTCTCTAAATACAGCTAGTACTTCGTTATCTTCTAGGTTCTGGCATTGTAGGTTCAATAGACTAGAGATAATTTGCAGATTGTTTTTAACTCGATGATGAACTTCTTTGAGTAAAACTTCTTTTTCCTGAAGTGAAGTTCTCATGCGTTCTTCAATCTGCTTGCGATTGGTGGTATCAAAGCGAATAGCCAGATATTGAAACGGTTGGCCTTGCTCGTTCAGAAAAGGCACAATGGTAGTGTCAACCCAGTAGTCGCTACCATCTTTAGCACGGTTCTTAATTTCTCCCTTCCAAACCTTGCCCTTAGAAATCACTGACCAGAGATCTTGAAAGAACGTTGGGTCATGATAACCGGAGTTAATCAGGCGATGGGTTTTTCCGAGTAATTCCTCTCTGGTATATTGGGAAAGCTCACAAAACTTGTCATTGATATAAGTAATAATGCCCTGCCGATCAGTAGTCACAACAATTGCTGATTGATCGAGAGCAAACTTAATATCCGACAGTTCTTTCAGAGAGTTTTGTAGTTGTGCTTCAGCTTGTCGCCGCTCGGAAATATCTTCGATTACAGAAATAAAATATTTGGGCTTAGTTGCTTCCCTCACTAGCGAAACAGTTAAATTGACCCAAATCGTAGACCCGTTTTTACGGATGTACCGTTTCTCCATCGAAAAAGTCTGTAAGGTGCCCGCTAAAACTTGGTGAACACAGGCTAAGTCAGCAGCCAAATCCTCGGGAACAGTAATGTCTTGAAAGGTAAGGTCGAGTAGATCCGAGCGGGTGTAGCCGACAATATCGCAAAGCTTTTGATTCACACGCAGCCATTGTCCCTTCAAGCCAACATGGGCAATCCCGACCGCAGCTTGTTCAAAAGTTGCCCGAAACCGCTGCTCACTCTCCCGCAAGGTTGCCTCTATACGTTGTCGTTCTACGATTTCTAGTCGCAGCTCTTTGTTGGCCTGAGCTAGGGCTGTGGTTCTTTCGGTTACCCGAATTTCTAGCTCGTTATGAGCGGTTTGGAGCGCTAACTCAGCTTGCTGGCGTTCTAGAATCTGC
The DNA here is from genome assembly GCF_030409055.1 of Trichocoleus desertorum NBK24. Lineage (GTDB taxonomy): Bacteria > Cyanobacteriota > Cyanobacteriia > FACHB-46 > FACHB-46 > Trichocoleus > Trichocoleus desertorum_B. The sequence goes on from NZ_CP116619.1 coordinate 1,738,709, forward strand.
TGCTTTAATTCTCGGTTAGTTGCTTCTAGCTGAGCAGGACTCGGTAAAGCCAGAACTTTGGGGATTAATGGCCCCAACTCTAGAGCGGTGAAGAGAGATACGGTGGCTGTGAGCGCCTTAACGGTGCCAGATACCCAGTAAGTTGGATGCCAAAGCGTCCAAACTTCCAAAATATGGGTTGTTCCACAGGCAATAATAAAGGCTCCAAAAAGGAAAAATATCCAGCGGAAGGGAACATCACGCCGCTTCTGGATAAAGTGGAGCAACGAAATCGGAATTGAGTAATAAGCTAGGGCGATCGCTAAATCCGAAACCACGTGTAGCCAGACTAAGCCCGGTCGCCAGAGATAACAGTGCCCATGCGGAATAAACTGATCAGAAAACAAAAAACTGCTAAAGAATTCCCACATAAAATGTATCATTTCGATTTCAAAAATTTAGTTTTTGAAGCGTTAGTTAGTTTTCTGCATAATGGGCAAGACTCAACTCCCTAAGCTCACTCCAAAGAAAAAAGGCTTTTAATAGTTTTCTTAGTTAAAAAATAAGAATTTAAGAGTTTCTATCCCATCTCAAACTTTGTTCGATCAATCATTTGAGTACAGCCGTAATCGTACGGAAGTCATTTAGAAATCAACCACATCCTTGCTTTTAGACTTCGCATTAGCTCCTCTGATCAGGTGTCAGCTTTCTGTGAATTCACTGTAATAAAAAGCTTTGACAAAAAAAGGCTTAAGTACTTGTTTGCTGAGCTTCAGCTCTAGAAACCTTTGACCTGTAAAAAAAGTAGGCCAAACTCTAGATGAATCAGAACACTCAATGTCAGGATAGACAGGATAGAAAAGTTGGCCTAGGAGTATCACTTGGCTGAGTTGCAACGATTGGCGATCGCGCCCACTCAATTACATGGAGAGCAAATTAGCTTAAGCGCAGAGCAACAGCATTATTTGAGCCGAGTTTTGCGGCTCCGCTCTGGCGATCGCTTTATTGCGATGGATGGTCAAGGTCAGTGGTGGTTAGCTGAGCTGTCAGGGAGCCAAGACCAAGCTCTGCAAGCGCAGATTGTTCAAACTTTGAGCGTTGATACTGAGTTATCTACGGCAATCACGCTGGTCGTAGCTTTACCGAAAGGCAGTGGATTTGATGAAGTGGTGCGGCAAGCCACCGAACTCGGCATTAGCTGTATTGCCCCGGTAATTAGCGATCGCACCTTACTCCACCCTAGCCCCCAAAAACTAGAACGCTGGCGGCGGATTGCTCAAGAAGCAGCGGAGCAGTCCGAGCGGCAAGTGGTACCCGCGATTCTGGAACCCGTTTCCTTGCTGACACAACTCCAAGCGTTACGAGCAGCCACTCCAGACGCACCCCAAAACGCACCTCCAGCCATTGGCTACTTTTGCGTCACTCGGTACGATGCGCCCCACCTGTTGAACTGCTTACAGAGAGATTTTGGGTTTACCGACCAGCAACCACGGTTGTCTGCGCTATCCTCAATGGTAATTGTGACTGGCCCCGAGGGAGGCTGGACAGAGGGGGAAGTTGAGCAAGCGATCGCGCTAGGATATCAACCTGTGTCTTTGGGGCAGCGCATTCTCAGGGCTGTCACGGCTCCCTTAGTTGCGCTTTCTCTAATCGCTGCTGTGGCTGAAGCCAATCCGAGTCCCATCTCCACCAATTTGCCAGGGTGAGCTAAAGAAACTATGACTGAGCTGGAACAAGTAGCGGCTGCCTTTGACAGCAAGGACTATCGCACTGCCGCCCAATTACTGAAGACTCTGCGACAACGGATGCCAGAAAATCCTTGGGTACAGTTATACATCGGGCGACTGCACGAAGTCTCTGGCAAACTAGACGCGGCTGAATCCGTTTATCGCCAGCTCCTCCGCAACTCACTGCATCCTAAAGTGGCAACACAAGCTCGACAAGGCATGCAACGGGTAGAAGCGATTGTGAAAGCCCAACGGCAACAAGCGATCGCCGAGGCAACGACTGACCCTGCCAACACCGAACTTGGCTTTTTGATGCTCGCTCCCGTGACAGGGGAAGCCAGAAACGTCGCGGCTCAAAACTTTGCCCGCATCATGAAGCTGGATGCTTATACAGCCCGGATGCAACTCCCCAGCCGCAGTTGGCAACTGTACCGCACTGGCCCAATTGGAGAATTACAAGTCTACGGTCAAGAGCTAAGGAGCGCTCAGATTCCCGCCTTCTGGGTGTCTTTAGCGGAAGTTGAAAAACTACGGATCTTTCGCGTCCTGCACTTTCAATCAATTGCGCCCCAGATCACCGTCGTTTGTCAAAACGAATTCGATCAGGTGGGTTCATTGACCTTCGAGTGGTCAGAAGTGACACGGCGAGTCGAAGGACTTCTGCCTATTTTTGGCGATGTGATTGATCAAGGAGCTTGGGGCAAGTTGCAATGGAAGGAGCAAACCCAAGATTACGCCCATATTTGGGACTTGCATATTCCGGGTCGCCAATCCATCCTACGGTTCTGTGATAGCAACTATCTGTTTCAAGAAGATGCCGCGATCGCCGAGCAAGTGACTCCCCAAACCACCACTCGGATCAACTGGAACCACCTGATTGATTTCCTCAATCAAAAATTGCCCAACCTAGAAGTTTGGTCAGATTTTACGGGCTTTGCCGAAACCACAGCGGATCATATTCCCCCCTTAAGCCGTATCAAAGCGCAAATCGACATAGAAAGAAAAGCAGAGACCCATTGGGACCCTGCCTTTCAGCTCTATAGCGCTTTAGTATTTTTACAGTCGAATTAGCAAAGACAAGTTAAAAGAGGCAAGCTAGAAGAGGAGAGCCTCAAAACCTACTAACTAGGTAGGAACTTTAACTTGGCGAGCCATATCCAAGAAGGAACTCATATTAGGACCGGGACGACGACGATCGCCAAAGCTAGAGAACGCGATCGCGGGTTCAGAAGACTTTTGGCCGTTCTGGTTGTTGGTTGCAGGCGCAGGCTGAGCAGGTGCAGGGGTTGCTTCAGCTTTCGCAGCCTCAGCCCTAGCAGCCTTTCTTGCTTCAGCTTTCCCTGGTTGAGCAGCGGGTTCTGGTGCTTTGGGAGCTTCTACCTTAGTAGCTTCTACCTTGGTAGCCTCAGCCTTGGCTGGTTGGGCTTTGGGGGGTTCAGCTTTTGCAGCTTCAATCTTGGCAGGTTGCCCGTTGGCTGGGGAGTCATCTAATTCCATGAAATAGCCTGAATTCCGCTTAGGCTGGGGTACAGCACTGGGTGCGTCGGCTGACTTCTTGCTAAACAAGCCAGTTACAAAAGCCAAAATTCCATTAATTAGTTTCTTAATAAAACCGAACATGATACCCGCTCCTAGCGTTGATCTTAATGAGTTAAGTGAAAGCCTGAAAGATTGAAGCTAGCCGAGACTTCCAGATGCTTGATCTAACTAGTTCAATTACGAAAATTATGAAATTTTCTTACTCACAAACACAAGATTACTCAACATTAATTTACAAAAGTTTATTGACAGCATGGGAGGTATAAATGCTCATTCCAAAGGTGCTACCTTGAACCACACTGCTTTGTAGACTTTGATGTTGTTTTGCAGAATTGACCCTCTGGCTTCAGCATTGGCTTTTAGCCAGTCAAGCAGCTGTCCTAAACAAAGCTGAAAATCGCGATCGCCTCTGTCTAAGCTAGAAAGGCAAACAGAAAACGTAAGGGAGTTGCATGGGTTTTCGCCATCCAGTGTTGCTAATTCACGGCATCAACGACACCGAAGCCGTCTTCCACTCCATGTCTCGTTACTTAACGCGATTAGGTTACTCAGTTCACAGTCTTAGCTTAACTCCTAACAACGGTCACTTAGGCTTGGAATATCTAGCGGCCCAAGTTTCTAATTATGTAGCTAGAACCTTTGCCCCAAACCAACACTTTGACTTAGTTGGCTTCAGTATGGGTGGTATTGTTAGCCGTTATTACGTACAGCGCTTGGGTGGCATCGCTCAAGTCAAACGTTTTGTTACCATTGCTTCACCCCATCAAGGGACTTGGATCGCCTACGGCTCCGAGCGGCCTGGGTGTAGACAAATGCGACCTGGAAGTGCTTTTTTGCAAGACTTAAATCAGGATGTTGAGATCTTAAGTCAGCTTGATTTCACCTCTATTTGGACACCGCTAGACTTGATGATTGTGCCCGCCAACAGTTCACTCATGCCTATAGGGCAAAGCGTGCCAGTTTGGGTGCCGAGCCATGCTTGGATGGTGTCTCATCCTCAGAGTTTGCAAGCTGTGGCTTCCTGCCTCCAAACTCCGCTCCAGGTTTCTAGCTCTAGCGATCGCCCACTTGAGCAAAGTCGCGATCGCCAAAAATTGCCGCTGGATGGCAGTAGAACTTAAATTCCAGCACATTGTGAAAGGGATCTTCAAGAAAGAAGGTGCGGTGTTCTAGAGGCAGACCGGGGAAGCGGCGCTTTGGTTCTTGGTAAAAGCGCAATTGCCGTTGTTGCGATCGCTCTAGCAGTCCTTCCCAATCGGACTCTGAGGTAAACACCAAGCCAAAGTGCCTAGGATAAATGCCCCGTTGCGGGGTAAGGGGTTCTGAAGTTGTGTGAGCCACCAATTGATGCCCATATAAGTTGAGGATCACGGAGGTTGCATTCTCGCGCCCTACCGTACAACCCAACCCATCTGCATAAAAGATTTTGGTTTGGGCAATGTCAGCCACTGGAAAAGCCAAGTGAAATAAGACAGAATTCATAACGCGCTCTATAAGCTCTATCAATAGATTGCTAGCACTCGTCAACTCTTTAAAGCTGTTTTCAAATCGCGATCGCCACACAAAACCTAATTTTATGAAATTACCTTCTTTAGATCACTGAAGTATTAAGAACTACGTGTAATCTCTTCAATGGCAATCTGAATTATGGTCTGATTTTTGGCAGGCACGCTGCTCAGTGACGCTCAAGTTAACCCAATCATTGAGAGTAGATCAGCGGCTGAAAAATAGTAATTCGAAGTAGGCATATGACTAGAATTTATTTTGCCACTAACCGCCGTCCTAATCGAGATGTCAACCCTGATGACTTTGGTCGTAACTTTAGCGACGATGGTTTAGCAAATTTACGCTTTGGTCGAGCCGAAGTCACAGGCCCTGAATTCGATCAGTTTCAGATTCGAGTGGCTCCTGAAGATTTATTTGCAGAGCCGCCTGTATTGGGTAGCCAAACTATATTTGAGCAAGTTCAGCAAGACATGGCTCGGACAGGTGAAGATACCATCATCTTCATTCATGGTTTCAACACGTCCTTTCACGGAGCCTTAAGCTATGCAGCTCGGTTACACCAAGTCCTGACCGCCAACGACCCACTTAATCCAGGACAGCCCCTCAAGCTGAATATGTGTGTCTTTTCCTGGCCCTCCGATGGTTCCTTGCTGTTGACCAATCCGCGATCGCGTGATGCCGTTGCCTACAAAAACGATCGCTTGGATGCGGCTGCCTCTGGTGTCGCCTTTGCCCGTGCCTTCTTAAAACTTGCTGACTTTATTAATAAAATCAATCAGAACACCCAGCCCCCTTGCAATCAACGATTACACCTGATTGGCCATAGCATGGGCGCTTATGTGTTGCGAGCTGCCTTGCAAGAAGTCAAAAATCAAGTGGTTCAGTTGCCGAGAATCTTTGATCAAGTGTTGCTGATGGCAGCCGATGAAGATGATGATGCCTTCGATCTGGACTACAAATTGTTTTCCTTGCCCCGCATCACTCGTCGTACTAGCGTCTACTTCAACCGCAACGACTTAGCTTTGTGGGCTAGCGACACCCTTAAAGGAAACCCTCCCCGCCTCGGCACCGATGGCCCCATGCAACCGCGATCGCTGCCTCGCAACGTCTATCCGATTGACTGCACCGATATTATCTCCCGGATCACCGATCCCGCCGAGCATGGCTATTTCGTCACTGTGCCACGAGTCGTAACTGATATGAGACAAGTGATCCGTAACCAAATCCCAGATGAAATCCAGGGTCGGCGCTATATCCCTGAGACCAACCGCTATCGATTACTCATGCGACTCGACCCCCAAAACCGCTAAGGCAACCCTCTCCCCAATCCGCTCTCCCAAGCCAAAAAGAGTTGTAAATTTATCTCCCCTTCCCTAGTAGGGAAGGGGCCGGGGTTAGGTCTCAAGTTGTCTGGTTAGGAAGAAACTTTAACGAAACTCCGTTCATGCAGTAGCGCTGACCCGTAGGCCGAGGGCCATCATCAAACACATGACCCAGATGACCTCCACAACGGTGGCAATGTACCTCCACTCGGGTCATAAACCAAGACTTATCAGTGGTAGTGGCGATCGCATCCTCAATCGGAGCGTAGAAGCTAGGCCAACCCGTACGGCTATCAAACTTAGTTTCGGAAGTAAATAGTGGCAGTTCACAAGCAGCGCAGACATAGGTGCCCTGGCCATACTGCTTATCCAGTGGGCTAGTGCCAGCCCGTTCTGTTCCATGCTGACGCAGCACTTGAAACTGTTCCGGCGTCAAAATCTGCCGCCACTCTGCCTCGGTTTTAGTAATTTCAAAGTTTTCGTTGGTCGTTGTCATAGCGCTTGAGTTCCCGCGTAAAAAAGATAAGCTCCAGGCTGAGCCAACAATTGCTGCACCCGCCCAGATAAAGTTTCGTCTCTTCATTTATCCATTATGAAGTTTGCAAGGCAGCTAAGTAGTCAGCCAACCCTAACTTGCAACTTTTTGGAGAAGGTCTGAGGGACAGTTACGTCTCCCAGCGGAGGCCTCAGTGGAGATTTAGGAGCAGGTGCCTCCAAGAGCTTCGGTTCTAGGCTGTGCCTAGACAAAAATTCTTCACTGTACGCTAGGGTGAAGTTGTAGTCAGCTCAAGTTCTACCAAGCCCTTTGTGAGGTCACAGCATGGATTCGCTAGAAAGCGTCAAGATGGCCGTTACTACTCTTACTGCCAACAAGCTGCGAAGTAGCCTAACCATGCTCGGTATCATTATCGGCAATGCTTCCGTAATTGCAATGGTAGGCATTGGGCAGGGAGCCCAAAAGTACGCTGCCGAGCAGTTTGAATCCTTAGGGCCGAACGTGTTGTTCATTGTGCCTGGGTCGAGAGAAGCCCAGCGCTCCACCTTTGAAGTTCCCAAAACGTTAGTTCTTGCTGATGCCAGAGCGATCGCGACTCAAGTGCCTTCTGTCAATGCCGTTGCGCCGCAAATCAACAGCCAGCAGTTAGTCACTTATCTGAATAAGAACACCAACTCCATCATTATTGGTACGACACCAGAGTTCCTTACCGCCCGTGACTTTAATGTGGCGCAAGGACGATTTATCAGCGAACTAGATTTAGAACGTAACAACCAAGTCGTTGCCCTTGGCGCAGAAATTGCCGAAAAACTGTTTGGCAGCGAAGAGGCTGTTGGCAAACAGATTCGGATTAAAAATGTCAGCTTTCAGGTGATTGGGGTGATGGAAGCGAAAGGAGCCTTTCTGGGCAATAACCAGGACGACACACTCTATATTCCGCTAACCACCATGTCCAGCCGCATTGTGGGGCGTACCTCTCCCTACGGTATCGACTTAACCTTCATTGTCGCCTCGGCCAAAAACGAGAAAAGTGTGGAAGCCGCCCAGTTTCAGATCACCAATTTGCTGAGATTGCGACATAAAATCGCTGGAGATGATGACTTTACGGTGCAAACGCAAAAAGACGCCCTGAAAGTTGTGGGCAATGTCACTGGAGCGCTGACCATTATGCTAGCGGCGATCGCAGGAATTTCCCTCTTTGTCGGTGGCGTGGGCATCATGAACATCATGCTGGTGTCCGTGCGAGAGCGCACCCATGAAATTGGCCTCCGCAAAGCCATTGGCGCAACCCAGCAAGACATCTTGATTCAGTTCATGATCGAATCAGTGATTTTAGCTGCTCTAGGAGGCGCGATCGGCACCCTAATCGGAGTTGGTGGTATTGGGTTAGTGGGTGCAGTTACTCCCTTAAAAGCGGGCGTTTCCCCGGTCGCAATTCTGGTTGCCGTTGGCGTTTCGGGGGGCATCGGCTTGTTCTTTGGAGTTGTGCCTGCGCGTCAAGCCGCTAAACTAGACCCCATCGTCGCGCTGAGAAGTGCATAAAGAAGTGCCTAAGAAAAGTGCTTAAGGAGTTGTAGGAGCGATCGCCATGCCCACCTCAGTCATTATTCGCTTAGAAAATATTGCGAAAACCTACGGCTCCGGCGAAACCGAAGTCCGAGCTTTGGCAGATGTAGACTTAGTGATTGAAAAAGGAGAATATTGCTCCATCATGGGCGCTTCCGGTTCGGGGAAATCTACCATGATGAACATGATTGGTTGCTTAGATCGCCCCACCTTAGGCAGTTACTACCTCGATGGCGTTGATGTCTCCCGCCTTAACGATTCAGAATTGGCCCATATCCGCAATCGCAAGATTGGGTTTGTTTTCCAGCAATTCCATTTACTCCAGCAACTCAGCGCTTTAGAGAATGTAATGCTGCCGATGGTCTATGCCAACGTTCCCAACGACGAACGCCGCGATCGCGCCGCAGAAGCCCTGCAACGAGTGGGGCTAGGGAACCGCATGAACAACAAACCCAACCAACTTTCTGGTGGACAACAACAACGAGTCGCCATTGCTCGCGCGATCGTCAATCGTCCCGTCTTGCTCTTAGCCGATGAACCCACAGGTGCACTCGACACCCGCACCACCAAAGAAGTGATGGACATCTTCACTGAACTCAACACCAGTGGCATCACCATCGTCATTGTCACCCATGAACCCGATGTTGCCCGACTCACCAAACGCATCGTCTGGTTCCGAGACGGCCAAGTGCTGCATTCCCACTTACAACCCGAAGAACTCGGCCAAGTTGCAGCCGCATAACCCTAATTCGTAATCGAGTTGCTAGCAGACTCAGCAATTTAAATAATTATTACGCCGCCCTTAATAAGACGGATGGCTTGAAGTTTGAGGGAAAACTGAAATTGAGGATGCCAGTTCTTTTTAGGTACGTTCCACCATGTTTCGCAAACTGCCAATCCCCTTCATTTTGCTAGTCGCCATTTTATTCGTAGCGCTGGGCGACAGCTTTCTGCCCCAACCCCTGAGTGGAGCCAGCCTCAGCACTCGTACTGCTCTGAACTCCGCGATCGCAGGCATCTTTCCTTCCTGGCGACCCAAAACCAAACCCTACGAACGCACCGAAAAATCCCTAGAACAAGAACAAAGCGCTCCCTAAACCCTTTTGGAGGGGGTCTGGGGGACGCAACCGTCCCTCAGCGGGGGTTTGGGGGCAGGTTGCCCCCAAGTCTTCCTACAATTAGGCTTCCTTCAACCAGCTAAACATCGCCCGTAGATCCTTACCCACGTCCTCAATGGGATGTTCTGCTTCCTGACGACGCATTGCTGTAAACCCAGCCTTACCCGATTGGTTCTCTAGCACAAACTCACGGGCAAACTGACCCGACTGAATTTCACTCAGCACCTTCTTCATTTCAGCGCGAGTGCTGTCGGTAACAATCCGGGGACCGCGAGTCAAGTCACCATACTCGGCCGTGTTGGAGATGCTGTCACGCATCTTCGCCAAGCCACCTTCCACAATCAGATCCACAATCAGCTTTACTTCGTGCAAGCACTCAAAGTAAGCCAGTTCGGGTTGGTAGCCTGCATTCACCAAGGTCTCAAAGCCAGCCTTGATCAACGCACTCAAACCACCACACAGAACCACTTGCTCACCAAACAAGTCGGTTTCAGTTTCTTCGCGGAAGGTGGTTTCTAGAATGCCGCCACGAGTGCCACCAATGCCTTTGGCATAAGCCATCGCGAGATCACGAGCTTGACCAGACGCATCTTGATACACTGCAAACAGAGCAGGCACCCCTTGGCCTTGCTCATAAGTCCGACGCACCAAGTGACCAGGGCCTTTGGGCGCAGCCATCACTACATCTACATCACTAGGAGGCACGATCTGCCCGTAGTGAATATTAAAGCCGTGCGCAAAAGCGAGAACCTTGCCTGCCTTCAGGTTGGGTTCAATCTCTTCTTTGTAAACGGTCTTTTGTACTTCATCAGGCAACAAGATCATGATGAAGTCAGCCGCAGCCGCAGCATCAGCCACGTTTTTAACCGTCAAGCCTGATTCTTGGGCCTTTGCAGCAGATTTGCTCCCTGGATACAGCCCGACGATGACGTTCATGCCACTATCTTTGAGATTGAGAGCGTGGGCATGACCTTGAGAGCCATAGCCAATGATTGCAATAGTTTTTCCAGCTAATAAGTCTAAATTGGCATCAGCGTCGTAATACATTCGAGCCATAACAGGTGTCTCCTGACCGCATGCGCGTGATTCTCTGCAAACTCTTAATCTTATCAGACTTCTGTCTTAGGGTCGTTGCGAATCCAGGCAGTCAGAAGAAAAAATCCGCGAAGGTAAGCGGTTTATTTTAGCTTGAAAAGGAAAAATACTCTAAAGTAATAGGATTAAGGAGTGTCATCTCTTTAGGAGGACTGCTGGAAACAATGCCTAAGCTTGTCATATTCGACGCAATAATATCAATTACGGTTATGGTTCATTCCAGTGCTTACAAAACATGGAGACATGTAGCCAAGGAGGGATACTGTCCATTAGCCAGGATTAGGTTGTTCTAAGCTCTCCAAGGTTCCCGAGTTCGCTAAGGTGCTAGAGTATTTAACTCGAGCAAACAATGTAAACTATTCTACACTTTTTCTTAACTTTACAGACCTTGCAAAGGTATAAATCTTGAATTAAAAATCAGTTATATCCTTTCCCGTCAGGAATCCGACAAGGTTAAATACAAGAAAGGACTTGAAAGTTTCAAGTAGTCAAAAAAGTCTTGGTCAGACGTATAACACCAAGCAAATTATAGGAATATAAATAAAGGCTTACTAGGGAAAATCGAGAGTTGTTCTTAATTGAGATTAAGCCATCAGCTAGATATTCGAGTGAAGCATGAAATGAAAAACAAAACACTAGAAGAAATGGCAAAACGCTTAGTTTGGTGGGGTAGTAGCTTCATCGATCCTAGAATTCAGCTACTTGAGGAACCAAGAAGGGGCGGAAAGTATCGATGTAGTCAACTGATTTGGATATTTCAAAAACTGCTTCCAACTAAATTTAGTAAAGTCAGAGGTGATGCAATCGATATATTTTCAGAAAAAAAAGACAAGAACTGTGTTTACTTCTTAAATATTAGTGCTCCAAAAGAACAAATGCTAGATGGTTACTGCAAGGAGCGCAAGCTGATGACCGTTTATGAGAGAATTCCTGAGCGAATTCGATCTTTACTAAGAAGAGGAGAGTGCACTTTAGTACTAGAAGCTGCGAATGAGGGATATCTTTTCTCTATCCCTTACGGGATGGCAATTCATGATCTGATTGACAAAATTGGATGTCAACCTCAACAGGTAATCTATGCGACCCAGAATCATTTTTATTCAGATAGATATAATAACTGGTGCAATTGCAATAACATTTCAGAGAATAATAGAATTAGGGTTGTAGTCACTCACGTAAATTTACTTTTAATGGTGATTAAATATGGATTAGCAAAAAAGAAGATTTGGAGTTTAGACAAAAAAAACTTCCTATCAAGATTAAGACCCCAGAAGTGGCTTTGCCTAAATAATCTTCCTAAGGGACATAGAACGGTTCTACTTTATAAGATGATTGAGAGGAACTTGATACAACAAGGAAGCTTTTCTTTCAATCACAAATTAAATTCAGGCATCACCGATTTAGGCTCTCTTACCGAGGAAATTAAATCATTTCTTCCTTTAGAAACTACTGAATCTATTCTTGAAATTATTCATGAGCTTGACAAAGGTTTGCCGATGCATTTAGATTTGGCAGATCGAAGTCTAGTCAATTCTATGGGCAGAGGGGATGTGCTTGAGATTGAGAAGTCATTGTACGCAAACTCGTATTTCTCAATAGTGACAGAAAGTGATTTCCATCAAGAGAATGATTCTTTGCGATTCACAGAAAAAGCTCTAAAGCCTCTATTAGGAATGCATCCTTTTTTGATTTTTGGCAGTCCAGGAGTTTTAGAGCTAATACGAAACTTAGGTTTCAGAACTTTTGATAATTTTGTTAATGAGAGCTATGACAGTGTTAGGAATCCAAATGAAAGATTTGATTTAATCTTTGAGCAAATTGAATACTTATGTTCGTTGACTACTGAAGAGTTACATGAGCGATACTCAGCATCATTTGAAACCCTAACGTATAATTACACTCATTTTCTCAACCACATGCCTGATTGGGGCAGAAAACACATTCTGACTGATTTTTTGCCAATACTTCAACAGAGATAGAACATAAACTTTGGAGTTGAGTTATAGAGTAAGTCTTAGAGGGTGTTTAAAAAGTTGTAACGAGTCAAAGTTTACGCCAATCGCTTGACCATTATCCGAATCATTGCCAGATAGATTAATGTCTCTGAGGTCTCTGGCAATAACTCATAGTCACGCACTAGACGACGACAGTGCATCAACCAACCGAATGTCCGCTCCACCACCCATCGCTTTTTGAGCAGCACGAACCCCTTGGTTTGTTCAGGTCGCAGCACCACTTGGATAATCCAACGGCAAACGTCCATCACCCACATTAGGAACGGTGCGCCATCAAAGCCACCATCGACCCAAATGGTGGTTAGACGAAACCCAGCTTTGTCCATCCGTTTGACCCGCTTGAGTACCCGTTTGCCCCCTGCTCGTTCTCCCACACTGGCAGCAGTCACGAACACACGCAGCACCAGTCCCAAGGTATCGACACTGATAAACCGCTTGCGCCCCTTGATCACTTTGCCACTGTCAAATCCCACCTGTTCGCTCACCCCTGCCGCCGTTTTGACACTTTGCGAGTCGAGGATCGCTTCAGAGGGACTGGGCTGGCGATCCACTTCGATGCGCGTCCACTCACGTAAGCGGTCATGAATCACAAACTCAGGGGGTAACAGAAAGCTTGAAGCAGATGTGTAGCAGGGGCAAGAGCCGCGAAACAAAAAAAAAAATAGGCTTGCTACTTGACCACAAGCCTACCCCTAAAAATGCTGCCTCTATTCTACCAAGCTCACCTCCAACAGTGCCTCAGTCCTCGCCATTACTTACTTGTGAATCTGCTGGTGTTGCTATTGCAATGGCATAAACAAGTGCGCCTCGAAAGACTTGCGACCACCTTGCCTCTACCGATTCAATTCGAGGGTCGTCGCCGCTGTTTCCCACGCTTGTTTTCGACCCCTCAGTTGCCAATTGATACCTTCTGGTTGCCCTTAGTCGGCTACTTGCTATCTTGCCAATCCCGAGGCGGACAACCTCTTTTCTTGGTCCTCGACCGCACGCAGTGGCAAGGGGTGAATGTGCTGATGGCGAGTGTGATTTATCGAGGGCGGGCTCTGCCCTTGTACTGGCAGTTCTTGTCGCATTCTGGAAGTTCGGGCTTAGCGCAACAACAAGCGGTTTTGCGCCCACTTTTAGCGCTACTCAAGCCTTATCAAGTCGTGGTCTTAGGGGACCGGGAATTCTGCTCGGTGCATCTAGCGCAATGGTTGGGCCAAGAACAGCTCAGCTTCTGTTTACGCTTACGCTGTAACGAGTACGTTCAAGATGAAACGGGTTTGGTTGAGCAACTCCAACACCTGGGATTAAAACCCGGTCAATCGCGCTTTTTCGAGCAGGTGAGGGTGACGAAACAAGGGGGTCTGGGATTGTTTAATGTGGCTTGCTATTGGAAACGAGCATATCGAGGCCATTGCGAGAAAAGTGCTTGGTTTCTCTTAACCAATCTGCCCTCTTTAGGTGCTGCTGTGACGGCTTATCAACATCGCATGGGCATCGAAGCTTTCTTTCGTGACTACAAAAGTGGAGGGTATCAAGTCGAATCCACTCGTCTCAATCCTCAGCGCTTATCAGGTTTATTTGTTCTCTTAGCCCTTGCTTATACCAGTGCAGTCATTCAAGGCCATGAAGTTCGCACTCAAGGCTTAGCTAGCTATATTTGTCGAGCCAAAGAAGGACGAAGAATGCGTCGCAGACATAGCGATTTTTGGATAGGTTTGTATGCTCAAGCTTGGTTGGAAGGGATGGATTTAGCCACCGATTGGGTAGAGTCTTGGATGCAGCTTAGTGGCAATAAGCAATCCTATCTTCAGCGAGGACTAGACGCTGCTTCCCGCCTCCAGTCCTTGTTCTAGCCTTCTTGTTACCCCCTGAGAATCACAATCCAAGTGCCGTCCTTGCGCCAGTTGCGAAAATAGGTATACACCGTCTGCCATGCCGGAAAGTCTCCCGGCAACGCTCGCCAACGACACCCCTCGACTAGGACGTAGAAGATGGCATTGAGAACTGCCCACATCTCGATGCTGCGTGGGCGACCACCGGGTTTTGCTTCTGGAATCAGGTCACTGAGAAATTCGTATTCGGCACGGGTCAGATTACTGGGATAGGATTTACCCATCTAGCTCACTCGGTGCTGTGTTCTTTCGTATTCGCAGCTTACACTGAGTGAGCTTTTCTACTGTTTACCCGACTTTTCAAACACCCTCTAAGGCCACTAATCGCTTAACCATGAGATGAATCAAGGAGCCATAAATCATCGCCTCGCTTACCTCTGCATACGCCTTATGATCTTTATAGCTTCATCTAGCAACACGATTAGGACTTCAATCACGAATCCTTAAAAATCGACAATGACATGGCGTTTATGCCCTCTAACCCAGCTTGCGGGCCCAGCTCACCAGGACAAACGCATGAAAAATCATCATAGAGTAGAGGTAGTATTTGGGGAGACAACTCTACGGCTTCTAAAGTACTTTTTATCTTATGGCCCCTGTAGGCACTGCTATCTTCGACATCATTGGCACCTGCTTTAGCTTAGAGAAACCGCGTCAGCAACTAATAGAAATGGGGGCACCAGCTCAAGCCTTGGAACTGTGGTTTGCTCAAACCCTGAGGGATGCCTTTGCACTTTCGCATGCAGGAGGGTACTGCTCACTCAAACAGGTGCTAGAAGCAGAACTGCCTAGAACGCTGAAGCTCCTGGGGGTTGAGGCAAATGCAAAGCAACAAGCTCAGGCGATCGCTGCTTTCTCCCAACTAGAACTACAACCAGATGCCCTAGAAGCTTTTCAGAAACTATCTCAGGCGGGTTGGCAGCTAATTGCTTTAACCAATGGCAGTGAAGAGTCCACCCACAAACTCTTAGAGCAATCGGGCAGCTTAGAATATTTTGCCAACGTTTTCTCCTGTGATGCCATCCAAAAAACTAAACCGCATCCAGAGGTCTATGCTTTGCCTCACCAGGAAATTTTAGGGGATGCCTGGATGATTGCAGCTCATGCTTGGGACATTGCAGGGGCAGCACGAGCTGGCTACAAAACGGCTTTTATCACTCAGCAAGAAGGCGACTACTTAAGCGTTTATCCTAAGCCAGATGTAATTGCCAATAGCTTGCTAAGCGCTGTAGATCAGATGGTGCAACCTGTTTCTGCGTGAACTACAAGCTAAGGGAGAAATAAGCGAAAAAGCTAAAAACATAAAAAACCCCCTAGTTAGGGGGATGAGAGCAAGAAGTTCGTCACAAGGGTTCAGCTTAAGCAATTACTTAAACTACTTGTTGTAGTGCTTCCTCTTGAGGAGCATTAAAGTCTGCGCCACGAGGCAGACGCTTTTTAGCTTCTTCATCCAGCTTTTTGCGAACGGTTAAATTGGCAATTCCAGTTGCTGGCAAGCTATAGGTTTGTTGGAAGGTTTTCATGGCTCGCAGAGTCAGAGGGCCATAGAATTCACTCACAGGTAGCTTGGCATTGACGGTTAGGTTCAAGCTGTACTGAAGATTTTTCACGATTTGTCCAGCTTTAATTTCCGTTGCGGCATCTAATCTGCCTGTGCTGGGCAGACCATATTGAGCTTGAAATTCACGTAATGCCGCCTGAGTGTAGATATCCAAGGTGGCGTCGTAGTTGCCGTTGATGCCGTTGGGGCCTAGGTTGTATCCCAATCCATCTAAAACTTCTTTGATTTGAGTTAGAGAGTAAGCCATGATGCAATTCCTGCTGCTTGAGTAAGGGCTTGATTGATCTCAAGTTAGCTTTGGCAGCACTGCTGTCACCTCCTACGGTGTGGTCATCCAACCGCATGAGCTTGTTTTACTCCCATTGGATTGAGGAAATGTCGGGAATCAGAGTGAAGTTGCTTAATTGCCAAAGTTGGTTCTCGGTGATGTGGATGTGTATAAAACTACAGGCGATCGCGGACTTAACCAAATTTTTCTAAGGAGCAAAATAAGCCGTAAAAACAGGCTTGATTGGAATCCCAGGATCGCGTAAGAATACTAAATCCAAATTCGCGACTTCACACACGGTAAGAATGAATACACAGCCAGATGATCAGCCTCACTCTGGGCGTACCGATACCGCGATCGCTCAGCAGTTTAGTCAGGCCGCTGCTCGGTATCAACGTTTTTCTAGTTCTTTCAGTCGTACGCTCAACTCGCTCTTTAGCTTTTGTGATTGGCAACTGGTGCCGCTAGAGCGAGGGGTGGAGCTAGTTATTACTTGTACGAGTAGCAATGTGCGATCGCAGGTGATCAACAGTTTGCTACCCATTTCAACCAGGCTACAAAGCTTGTTCGGGTGTTCTAAAATTCGGGTTTTGGGTGGGTCTTATCCGTTTGAGACAAGTACGGATCAGGTGATTCGCTATCACCGTTATTGGAAGCGTTATGACAATCGTTGAGTCTTTGGTGAGAACCAAGCCCTTGGGGGCGCTTGCTCCCAAATCCCCGCTGAGGGACGGTTGCGTCCCCCAGACCCCCTCCAAAATAAATTAATTTCCGTCGTCTACTAAATTAGTGCGTCTTCGTTTCGGGAAAGAGTTGGGAGGTTAAGTTACTGCCAGCTTGGGTTTCTGGGTTGCGGGTGTACCAGTAGGCCCAGGCGATGAATACAGCTTGGAAGGGAAGTCTGGCCCAGTAAAGGGCTTGGTTTTGGGGAATTCCGTCGATTTTAATGTTGTGCAATGTCATGTAGATATTGGCAGGAAATACAGCGATAAACAGGGATATTAGACCCCAAGCTGCTGCCACACTGACGAAGGGAATCATTAAGCCAATGCCACCTAGAATCTCAAAAACGCCACTAATGTATACGGAGGCGAAGGGGGGAAACGGTGGTGGTACGATGCGGGCGTATTGTTCTGGTCGGACGAAGTGGCTGATGCCAACAATAATCAGACAAACCGCAAAGACACCCCGAAGGATTTCTTTGCGGCGATAACGGGATTGAGGAGCAGAGGGCATAGAAACTCTAGAAACGCTGGTTCAACGGTAGCGATCGCGTCTCTATCCTGCGTCTACCAAGAGTTAGCTTTTAGCGCCGACTAGAAACAGTAGGAGCGGGCACTTCAATGGGAACTACTTGAGGAATAGACGGTTGCTTCTGACCTTTGCCACCATGCCAATCGTGGAGCAAGGTGTAGAAGCAGGGAATGATAAACAGAGTTAGCACTGTGGCAAGGGATAAACCAGAGAAAACCACGATGCCTAGCGGTTGCAGAAACTCTGATCCTTCGCCAATACCCAAGGCCAAGGGGAATAAACCCAAGACCGTAGTGATGGTGGTCATCAGGACTGGGCGTAGCCGTTGAGGAGCCGCTTTGAGAATGGCAGTTTGGCGATCGCAGCCTTCTCGCTCCAGAATTTGATTAGCCAGTTCCACCATGATGATGGCGTTGTTCACAACAATCCCCACCAGTAGCACAGCCCCTACCAAAACTGTGGCACCGATGGCTGTCTGTGTGATAAACAGACCGAAAATCCCTCCTGCTAGCGCCAAGGGCACCGTCAGCATAATCACCAATGGGTCGATTAGCGAGTTGTACTGCACTGCCATGACGACAAACACCAGGAATGCAGCCAGTCCACCCAGGACTTTCAGCGAATCTTGGAGCTGTCGGCTAGACTCAGCGGCTGAGCTAGGCAGAGTGGTCACTCCTTCGGGGAGTTCTATTTCGGCCAAGACGGCATTGACTTGTTTTAGGGCTTCGCCTAAGCTAGCTCCCTCATTTAAGTTGCCTGCAATCAAAAAGACTTGCCGCTGGTTAATCCGCTGGATTTCTCCGGGTGCTTGGCCTTCTTCAATCCGGGCGACATCTCCTAGTTGAATGCGGCGGTTGTCTGAGACAAACAAAGGCAGTTGGGCTAACTGAGACGGTTGCTGTATAGTGGATCGGTCTAGTTCTACTCGCACATCTACTAAGCGAGTACCCCGTTGTAGTTGGGTTGGGACTGAGCCTTCGATCGCAGTTTGAATCGTGTCGCCGATTTCTTGAGTGGTCAAGCCTACCGCAGAAAGGCGCTCCCAGTCGGGACGAATCTGCACTTCTGGTTGGCGCTCATCCGCATCAGGGCGGAAACTTGCCAGCGTGACGCGATCGTCTAGAGCTTGCAGCACTTGCCGTCCTGCTTGACTGAGTTGTCGCTCGTCAGTGCCCTGTAGCATCACATCAATTTCTGCGCCTCGGATTGGCGAATTGCTGAGAATAATGCCTCGCACTTGCCCCGGATTTAAGCGCAACCGGATGCCAGCCAAGTTGAGCTTGTCAAATTCTTGAGTCACTCGCGCTACGAAAGCTTCTACATCACTTCCAGGTTTGAGCGTAACGTTGCTAGAACCCCGGAGTGGATTAGCAGTTGTGTTGCTACCAAACAACGCTCCACCCACGGTAGTAAAGGCATAATCTGTTTCGGGTTGCTCAGTCAGGATTTGGTCAACTCGCTCCATCACTGTGCGGCTAGTTTCCAGAGGAGTACCCGGAGGAAACTGAGCAAACAAGTTGGCTTGTCCAGTATTGATCCGGGGCAAAATTTCTTGGGGAATTTGGCTGCTCATGAGCCAACTCCCCCCACCCAGCACAATCACTGTTGCTGCGATTACCCAGAAACGCCGTTGCAAGACTCGCGCTAAAAAGCGGCCATAACCGTGGGTCGTTGCATCAAAGCGTTGGTTAAAACGCTGCAATAGCCAAAATTTGCTCACGCCGCTCGACCACCGCACTGCCAGTAAACGAGAAGTCAGAGCAGGAACCACGGTTACAGCCACCAAGATCGAAGCAGCTACAGCAAAGCTAATCGTCAGAATCAGTTCGTTAAACAGCAGCGCTACAAATCCACCAATGAGGAGGAACGGCAGCACCGCCACCAGGTTAGTGCTAGTGGAGGCAATCAGGGCCGACTCTACTTCACGACTACTGCGCTCCGACTGCTCAATGACCTGTTCAGGACTGAGCGGAGAAGCGGCGGCTTTTCCAGGGGTCATGCCAACCCCCTCAGCAATGGTTTCTAACATCACAATTGAGTTATCCACCACAATCCCTACGCCCAAGGCCAAACCACCCAAACTAAAAACGTTGAGTGACAAGCCAAACAGCCGCATCAAGATAATTGCGGCTAGCGTTGCTAAAGGAATAGCCAACACAATAATCAGGGTTTGGCGCAAAGAGCCGAGAAACAGCAAAACGGCGATCGCGGCCAAACCTGCCCCAATCAACCCGGAACTGGTGACATTAGAAATGGAGTTACGAATAAAGCGCGACTCATCCAAGGTTGGGCGGATCTCTAAGTCTTCTGGAATCAAGCCAGATTGCTTGAGTTCATCCAGCCTTTTTTTGACCGCATCAACTACTGCAATACTGTTGGCATCGGGTTGCTTCTGAACACTGGCTTTAACTGCGGGTTGACCATTCAGAGACACGAACACGCGCTGCTCTTCATTACCATCAATGATTTCAGCAAAGTCTCGCAGGTAAACCCGACTGGTAGGAGAAGAGGTGGAAGATGGAACGCTGCCACTGGCTCCTGTAGCTCCATTACTGCTGTCTTGGTTCGTGGCTGATCTAGCCCCCCCAGCTTCAAACGACAGATTGGCAACTTCATTCGCGCCTTGGAATCGGCCTACGGTGCGGGTAAGCGGTTCACTCGTAGAACCTAAAATGCGGCCCCCAGCCACATCCACGTTGCGATCGCGCAGGGCATTGAGCACTTCAGTGAGGCCCACTCCAGAAGCCTGAAGACGGTTGAGGTCAATATTGACTCTTACCTCTTCCTCCACACCCCCAGAGACATCTACCGAAGCAACTCCAGGCACAACGCCCAACTCACGGGCTAATTCTTCATCGGCGAACACGCGCAGGTCTACGCTTTCACGGGAGGGTGAGGTGAGAGCGAATTCGTAAACAGGTAACTGTGAAGGGTCAAACTTGAAGAGTCGTGGCTCTTCAATCGTGTCAGGTAAACGCCCTCTGGCTCGGTTAAAAGCGGCTGTCGCTTCATTTAAGGCTTGGTCAATGTCACCCCCCGGTTGAAAGAACAGATCTAGGCTCACCTGCCCTTCACGGGTTTGGGAATAGACTTGCACCACCCCCTCAGTCGCAGAGAGCGCTTCTTCCAGGGGCTTCGTGACTTCATCTACTGCCACTTCCGGCGAGACTCCAGGGGCATCAACCCGCACGCCAATTCGAGGATAAGTAATAGAAGGCAGCAGATCGACTTGCAACGTCGTGAGAAAGAAAATTCCGACGACAATCACGGCCACGGTCAGCATCAAAGTCCCGATGTGCTGACGAATAGCAACAGCACTAATGCTGAAGCCTTGCGATTGGGGGGTTGACATTACCGCTGTCTCCCTTGGGGTTGGTTAGTTTGGGTGGGTTGATTAGTAGATTCTCGGGGTTGAGTTTCGGAGAGAATGCTTAGGCGAACGGGAGCACCATCCTTCAGAGGACGGCCACTACGCGCTACAAACTGTTCACCTGCTCGTAAACCAGATAGAATTTCGACTTTGCCATTGGCTTTTTGGCCTAAGGTGACCGAACGAGCGGTTACTTTGGGTTCCTCTGCGTTCTCGTCCACGACAAACAAAGTGGCATTGGCGTTGCGCTGAGAATCAGGCTGTGTGCCCCGTTCGGTCTGCACTGCCGTCTCTGGGACAACGACTCGTGATGTTTGCGCCTGAGAGAGAGTCACCCGTGCGAATAGACCGCTATTAATGCGGCCATTCTCGTTTGGAATGGTAATTTCTACGGGAACGTACAGAGCGTTGGCCACAGGGGTAATTCGGCTAACTTCCCCCCTAAAAGTTTGATTGGGAAAGGCATCTAGGGCGACTTGGACATCTTGCCCTTGACGAATGGTGGAGAGCTGTTTGTCAGCGACGTTGACGACGACCTTGGCGCTGCTAAAGTCCCCTAATCGGAGAATTTCGCCCCCAGGCTGAACCAACGTTCCTGGGTCCATCTGCCGTTGTAAAACAACCCCCGTTACAGGTGAGCTGAGCACTGCATAAGATTGTCGCTCCTTCGCTTGTGCCAATACAGCCTGCTGAGCTGACACTTGCCCCTGAGCGGCTACGACTGCCTGCTGCCGAGTTCGCACCTGCTCTTGAGTAGAGCGGAGCGCTTGAGCCGCTGTTCTTGCTTCTGTCTGGGCCAGTTCTGCTGCTTGAGCCGCGATCGCTCCTTCGCGCAACAACTGTTGGAGCCTTGCCGCATCGGATTGGGCTTGTTGCAGTTGTAATCGGGCTTCTTCTACTTGTGCCTGTACGTCTTTGACCTGCGCTTCGGCTTGAGCTACTTCCGAGCGACGACTTGCCAACTCAGCTTCGGCCTCTGCGACAGAGGTCGTCAAGATAGCTGCATCAATCTGAGCCAGGGTTTGGCCTCTAGTCACCGGATCGCCTGCATCCACTAGTAGATCTAGTAATTGCCCTTCTACTTGTGCCCGCAGCGAAATTTCTTTCACGGGTTGAGTGGTTCCGGTTAGCTCGATATTGTCTTGCAAAGAGCCAGTTTTGGCGATCGCCACATCCACGGGGGCTGGGCCTCCTTGAGCGGCACCTCCACGGCCTCCGCCACCTCCTTGCCGGGGCGACTCTGCTTCCGCTTTGGAGAAAATTCCGCAACCTGACACTGC
Organism: Trichocoleus desertorum NBK24; assembly: GCF_030409055.1. GTDB lineage: Bacteria > Cyanobacteriota > Cyanobacteriia > FACHB-46 > FACHB-46 > Trichocoleus > Trichocoleus desertorum_B. The sequence goes on from NZ_CP116619.1 coordinate 1,760,685, forward strand.
AATGAGAAGCAAGAGCAGCAGCGCTCGACTGGCCAGCATGAGCGAAAATCGTTCTGAGGTTTGAAGCTCTTTTTCAGCAGGCTGTGGCATAACTTGAATCAACCACTCAAACGTCGTTTTTGAAATTTTAACTTTGCTTTACAATTTTTGGTACACCTAATAGGTATATCAATTTGTTATAAACAAATTTAGTGAATTTTGGTTGAATTAACCAATGCTTGAACTCGCCGCTCTAGGACTATTGCAATATGAACCATTGCACGGATATCGCCTCAAACAACAGCTAGAGAGGTTCATGAGTGGTTGCATCAGCGTCAACTATGGTGCGATTTATCCTTTGTTAAAGCGCCTAGAAGACCGTGGCGAAATTGCGAGCCAAGTGGAGGAAGCGAGTCAGGCAGGCCCCAGTCGCAAGATCTATCGCATCACCGAGCAGGGGCGCGATCGCTGGCAGCAAGAAATGATGGCCCATCCCCACGAAAGCTGGGTGAATGCGCGATCGCGGTTTTGCATCAAGTTTTTCTTTTTTAGCCACTTACAGCCAGCCGAGCGGCTGAAGTTAATCGAGCACCGTTTAATGATTTGTCGGTTGCGCTTAGAGAGCCAACAAGCAGCGCCTACCCCTAGCGATTCTTACCAAGCTGTCATCGGGCAACGATTTGAGATGATGTTGCAGTATGAAATTCAATGGTTGGCAATGCAATTGCAACGCGAACAGATGAACAGTTCGGTGCATGAAACCACCGCTCCACAGCTTGATCCAGACGTGTTCACAACTTATAGCCAGTTCTAATCATCCAGCTCAGAACTTGCGATCGCCTTATCCGAGTCGAAAATTCAATTTGCCGCGAATAAAGCCCATATGATTTACTGAGTTTAGTAGGAATTAGCACAGAAGACGTATCCGAGCTTTGTTAGGCAACCAAGGTCTTCTTGGATAATTTTGATTAATTCATTGACGAGAGCAAGAGGGTAATGGCCCTTCTAGTCACACTATGAATCCCAACCTCAGAGGGTTAGACCTTCCAGTGGAAGTTTTCGAAGCTCTAGAGCTACGAGCGGCTGTTACGGGTGTAGACAAATCAGATTTAGTCGTTGAAGCCCTGCGTCAGAATCTAGACTTAGCTCAAACCGTCGATCGCTTGATCACAGAGATTGAAACCTTGAAGGCGAATGATCAAAAGCTAGAGGTAGATGTTTTTGAGTTGAGGCAGCAGGTTAATGGTCTGGAAGGACGATTTTCCGACTTAAGGACTGCCATTGAGCACAATACAGAAATTGCCCTCAGAGCTAAGCGGCGTTGTGCTAGAGCGGTAGCACAATCTAGAGATTTAGTGGCGCAAGCTCGCAGCACCCGCAAAGCAGTCGCTGAAGGTCGGCAAAGGCGCTCTTAATGCTGGGTGGATTAAAACTGGGTTGCTTGACACTGGGCTAGAGGCTGCTTTTGCGTCCTGCTAGGTTGGCAACCACAGCAATCAACTCCGATGGGCTGACGGGTTTAGGCACATGTAGTTGAAAGCCGCATAAGAGAGCCCGCGTTCGATCTTCTTCTCTGGCATAAGCGGTCAATGCTGCCGCAGGAATGTGTCCTCCTTGGTTTGGTGGTAGCGATCGCACCTGATCCATCAGGGTATAGCCATCCGTTTCGGGCATCCCAATGTCACTGACCAAAACATCGAGTTGCTGCTGCTGAATCGTCGTCAAAGCTTCTGTGGCAGATGCCGCCGTGATCACTGTAGCTCCACTTTGCTCCAAGGCGATCGCTAAGAAATCGCGGGTATCGGGTTCGTCATCCACCACCAACACTCTTACCCCTTGCAGATCCAAATGTGGCTGAAAAGCAAGGCGATCGCTAGGGTTCAGCGAGATGGGGTTTGCAGCCGTAGCCTCTGAAGAAATTATTATCAGCGGCAACTTGACCTTAAAAGTGCTTCCTTGTCCTAAACCAGGGCTTTCGGCTTGCACCGTACCGCCATGCAGCTCCACCAAATGTCGCACGATCGCCAGTCCCAAACCCAAGCCTCCATAAGAACGAGTCGTGGAACTGTCTGCTTGCCGGAAGCGCTCCCAAATATGCGGCAAAAATTCAGGGCCAATCCCCTGCCCTGTATCGCTGACTATGATTTCAGCTTGGGAGTTAACACGCTGGAGCCGAATTTCTACTCGTCCTCCTTGCGGGGTGAACTTAATGGCATTGGCAAGCAGATTCCAGACAATTTGCTGCAAGCGATCGTGATCGCCTGAAATAGGGCCAGTCAGCGGATCAAGCTCGACTTGCAAATGAATGGCTTTGGCATCAGCCCCAGGACGAACCGTTTCAATCGCAGCCGCAATCACCGTCGCCAGATCCACCGGACGCATCTTCAGCCGCAGCTTGCCAGTAATGATCCGAGACACATCCAAAATATCTTCGATCAAAGCTGCCAACGAACGGGTGTTACGTTCCACCGTTTCTAAAGCCCGTGCCACCATCGCTTCGTCAAACTGGCGCGATCGCAGCAGTTGCGTCCAACCCAGCATGGCATTCAAGGGAGTTCTCAGCTCATGGGACAAGGTGGCTAAGAATTCATCCTTGGTGCGGTTGGCATTTTCGGCTTGGGTGCGTTCTTGTTGGGCGATCGCATAGAGGCGAGCATTATCCACCGCGATCGCCGCCCGACGTGCCAGGTCTTCTGCTAGGGCCAGATCTGCTTCGCTGTAATGCCGACCCGACTCAGCCGCAACAAAGATGATGGCTCCTAGGGTCTGCTCACGCGCTACCAAAGGCACAATCATGAGAGATTGAAAGCCAATTTCTCGCATCATCTCTAGATGCCGAGGATCGTGGGCTCCCTGCATCAGCATCGCATCGGTAATCTCTGGATAGAGTTCGGAATGGCCTGTGCGTAAAACCTTCGCTAGACCAGTCGGAGCATTGATATCTATCGGATATTCCTGACGCAGTTTATGGCCCAGCTTGACCTTGTCTGGGTCTACATGAGCCACAACCAATTGCTGCACCGAACCATCCGGTTGAATAATATCTATCCCACACCAATCCGCCAAAGTGGGCACCACCAGTTGAGCCACACTGGTTAAAGTAATTTCGTAATCAAGAGAGGAGGCCAGAACAGCACTCGCTTGGGCGAGAAACCGGATAGCATCTTCTGCCCGCTTGCGCTCGGTTAGATCTAAAGCAAAAGTAAGACCGACATTCGGATCGTTTTCGAGACGGGCACCTCCTACTAAGACAGGAATACGGCTACCATCTTTACGAATAAACTCTTTTTCGTAAGGAGAACAAACCCCACTCAGATGATCTTCTTGAATCGCTCGCTCATCTAGATAGCAATATTCAGCAGGGGTCAAAGCATCCCAGCGGAGCTTGCCTGCTAGCAAGTCTTCCTGTGTATAGCCCAGCATTTGCAGAAAGGCATGGTTGGCTTCTGAAACGGCACCATCACGTTTCGCAAAGAACAAACCAATGATATCTGCCTCAAATAATCGCCTGAAGCGGCTTTCGCTAATTCTAAGAGCAGTTTCTATTTGTTTTTGTTCGGTAATATCTTCGTGCATGAGCACAATTTCTCGATTGTTACCATGCTTGTCTTTAACAGGGTAGATAAAGGCTCTAACCCAACGCTGACTTTCTTTGCGTCTAGTTAGACCTGGTAGGGTTGCTTCTAGGTCGTACAAGACAGCCGGGATAGAAGTGGCAGTTCCAGCGAATCCTTGCTGGACATAAGGCATGATGCCTTTTTCAACCAATTGCTGATCCGCCAAAATGTTATAGGCATCTAGTTGCTCTAGCGTGAGACCCCAGAGTTTCTCCCAAGCTTGGTTCACTTGAAGCGTGCGACCATCTGGAGCAAGAATTTGAATGCTCAAAGACGATTGCTCGATCAGGGTGCGGAAGCGCTCTTCACTGGCTCTTAAGGCTTGATCTGACTGATGTAACTCAGCCATCGATCGCTCCGCCACAGATCGAGCTTGCACTTGCGATCGCGTCACCCAAAACAGCACAAAGCTGAGTAAATACCCACCAACGGCAACGTAAGGCACTAAGTCTCGCCCAGATGCAAGTTCCAATTCGGGCCGTGAGTTAAACACGATGTACCAAGGACGACCTGCAATTTCGATCGTTCTAGCCGTGGTGAAATGAGGACGATAAGATGAATTACGCTGGGTTTGCTTGTAGTCAGAGCGATGGAGTAGAGTTTCCGGGCTGGAAGTTAGGCCGTCATAGAGTTGAAAATCAATGACAGGGTATCTTTCCTTGCCAAAAATACCCGCCATCAAATCATCGGCTCGAAACGGGCTATACACAAAGCCTCGCAGTGCAGTCCGTCGTTCTGCGATCGCGCTAGGCATCACGCCATTGCGGTACACAGGTAGATAAATCAAAAAACCCGCTTGCTTGTTTTGATCTAGTTCTTGTACCAGCGTGACTCGACCAGAAGCGGCAGCAAGTCCAGTATCACGAGCCTGCTCCATTGCTGCGCGTCGCACGGGTTCTGTAAACATATCAAACCCGATCGCAGCTTGATTGCGGCGATCTAGAGGCTCTAAGTGAATAATGGCGTGGTACTCAGCTCGCTGGGAATCAGGTCGTAAGACAAAGTTCGCCATTCCTTGTTGGCGTAGCTCAGCGATAAAAGCATCCTTGTCGGCTGCGCTCACCCGTGCCGAAAAACCAATGCCTTGAATACCTGGGTATTGCTGTTGAAGCTCTAAGCGTTGAGCATAAGCGCGAAATTGAGCTTGGTTAAGGCGCTCATTTGCTGCAAACAAACCACGAGTAGAGCGGAGAAGGGCGATATAGGTATTTAGGCGATTTTCAATTGCGTCTTCAGTCCGTTGAACCGCATTCTCAAAGCGTAATTGGTCCTTCGCTCGCGTTACAGAAGCCACGTAAGCAGTCGCAACCGTCGTTAGCAACAATGCTATCCCTAGAACGAAAGAGGGAGTCCAAGTACGACGCAGCCGCACAGGTGGCCAAGAGAAGCGCAATTTCATGTTCACATTAACTCAAAGCGCGAAGGGAGGACGGCGATCGCTCCAAGGCTGTAAGGCTTCAATCTGAGCTGCCAAAGCAATCAGGGTAGATTCCGCCGCAGGTCGCCCCACAATCTGCACACCCACAGGCAACCCGCGTGGGTCAAATCCGGTTGGAATGGCGATCGCAGGTTGACCACTGGCATTAAACGGTGGCGAAGGAGCGACCCAATTGGTGATTTTCTGTAAAGTTTCGGCAGGGCTTAAGTCAGCCCATTCTCCCACTCGAATCGTCGGGTGCAGAAAGACAGGCAACACCAGCGCATCGTAGGTATCGAAGAAGGCCACAATGCAACGGGCGATCGTCTGCATCATCCCCACTGCTTGTAGATATTCTCCACAAGAGCCAGACTGCTCTAGCATCCAGCGATTCATCGGTTGCAGATACTCCCCGGGAATCCCAGACGCTGCCACTCCCGCTCGCCAAACCACTGTAAACGGCTCTACTAGATCTGTGAAGTCGGGGCAACTGGATTCGACCTGATGCCCCATCGTTTCTAACAACTTGGCTGTGTCTAAAACCGCTTGCTGACAAACGGGGTCAGCTTCTCCAATCGGTTGCACAGCAGTTGAGAACGCAATCCGGAGCGGTGCTACAGGTTGCCCAGCCGTAGCTTTGGCTTGCTCTGCTACTTTGAGAAAGGAAAGATTCGGGTCTGGGAGCCAATAAGGATCGCCTGTGGTATAACCCGACATCACATCCAAGAGAGCCGCTGCATCCGCGACGGTGCGAGCCAAAGGGCCATTAGTAGCAATCCCATTGAGGCGATCGCCTACAGGTGCATAACTAATTCGTCCTCTAGAAGGCTTAATACCCACCAACCCACAACAAGCTGCTGGCCCCCGAATTGAGCCACCGCCATCGGAGCCTTGAGCGATCGCACATAGCCCTGCCGCTACTGACGCTGCCGCTCCACCGCTAGAACCGCCCGGTGTGTAGTCTAAGTTCCAGGGATTTCGAGCGGGAGGAAAGCCTAGCGGTTCTGTGTAAGGGAAGGAACCCAACTCAGAAGTTGCCGTTTTGCCCAAGATCACAAAGCCTGCTTGCTTAATCCGTGTCACCACCCCATCTTCGTAGTTGGCGATATTGTCCTTCATCACCGGAGTGCCATAGGTACAACGCACTCCCAGCAACGCGGTCAAATCTTTAATCGAAATTGGGACACCAAAGAAAGGTGGGAGTTCAGCCGTTCTACCTGCTTGAGCTAAAGTCTCGGTTTTGGCTTTGGCATCTGCGATCGTCTGCTCTGCCATAACCGTAAAATAACTGCCAAGCTGAGCATCCAACCGCTGAATCCGCTCTAGGTAAAGCTCCGCCAACTCCAGCGGCGACACGGTTTTGGCACGAATCAGTTGGGCTTGCTCAACAGCAGAGGTAAAGGCTAACTCAGTTCGATCCATAGTTTACTTCCAGCGATCGCGATACTTTACCAAAATAGATGATTCAGAAATCGGCGGAACAGCTTCACCCCTTGAGGCTCCTGGTAATCTTGGGGCAAGAGTTGCAGCAAGGCCGTTTGTAAGGTGTCTATGGCAGCTTGAGCTTCGTGAGGCTTGGGACGGTGGGAGGGCGGAAACTGTAGTGGTTCGCCAAACCTGACGGTCAAAGTTTTACGAAAATAGAGGTCTTTGGTGCCGATTAACGCGACTGGCACAATGGGAACTCCTGCCCGCAACGCATAAATCACGGTCCCCCGTTTCAAGGGTAGACGCAATTGTCCTTCTAGCGTGCCCAATCCACCCTCCGGAAATAGAATGATGCCATCCCCATGAACAAAAATGGCTTGTACTGCCCGATCAATTTGCCGCAAAGCCGCGATCGCATTTCCCGCCGGAACATCCTGCTCCAAAGCTGCCGCTAGCTCCGCTAAATCTGGGCGATCGCTCTTAGCCGCCGCAATCACCGCAATTTCCTCTCGCCACCGCCGCTCAACCGGAATCACTCCTCGCGCTTGCTGTAATACCTGCCGCTTCCACCCCTTGTTATACAGCGTCCGGGCATCCGCCAAGATGTGATAGTACGGCTCACCCGGAACCTCCGAGAGCAGCAAGAATGGGTCAATGTGATTGAGATGGTTAGCTGCAAGCAACGCTGGCCCTTGGGGAATGCGCTCTGGATACTCCACCCGCACCTGAAACAAACCGTGAATCAGCGATCGCAACACGGTTCGCCGAAACTCACCCGATACAGGTCGCTCAAACTGGCCCTTGGCGATCGCCTCTGTCTCATCTAGCGCTGATTGGATACTGGCTCGAACGGCGCGATCGCGAGCTGCTGCTAGTCCCTCTTCCACCCGCCGCACCACAGACGGAGTTAACTCAGGTAGCCCTTGAATTGCTGTTGGCTCATCTGGTTGAGATCTACTCACTACATCAAAAATTGGCTGCTCAGAAGGGGGACTGCTCATGTTCCCAATCTTGCCTGAGACTGTCTAGCCAGTATAGGGCGAAAATTTTAGCCTTACCGAATTACTCCACAATGCTTTAATTTCGTCACTGTTAAACTGTTACCACAAACTCCTGATCAGCAAAAGTTGGGCTATTCTGCCGTGTTATTCATTCCGACTTTGGATTGACCTCAAATTCCGATTTAGAGCGATAAAAACAGACATCAAACTCTAGAAAAAAGTGGCGTTGCTGATTTGGTAATGGTATAGCTATCCCAAAAGCAGGCTCCTTCGTGGACAAATCATTACTTTTCAGCAACGCCAAAAAAGTTAGTCTGCCCTAGAATCAGAGGTACGTTTGCTCTTCTGACCCAAGCAAATGCTAGTTGAACTGGAGGAAACTCACCTATCTCAGCAATTGTAAAGAACGGTATTGCTGGTTGGTCGCTCAAGTTGCCTGACAATTGAATGATTGCTCTGCTGTCATCCCAAGTTGCTCCTAGCTCAACACCGATTTCATAAGGTAAGACATTTACAGTTGCACCAGTATCAACTAGGCCAAGCCCTTCTACAGCTCGGTTTTCTCGACAAAGCCGAAGAGGAATGCGTGGCAACCTATCAAATTCATTTTGGGAAGAGTCTGTGGTTGAGTATTTGAATCGCATACACTCGTATAGCTAGTCGGTCTGGCTCAAACCTTGCATGAGTACTTCACCTGCCCCGAAGGAACTGTAAGGCGTAGGCAGGTCATAAGTCCTAAACGGCTCCAGAGGCGCAATATCGTTGTTAGGACTAGTATCTAGCTCCTCCGCTAGGATACGAATAAGCCTGAGTTTGTCCGAGGCAGAAAGGGTCCGAACGATGGGAAGTAAATCGCTAAGCGTCATGTTCTGCACCTTTCTTTAACTAAACTCTCTTAAAGCTTACTGATTCAGCGAGGCGATCGCATTGAAAAGCCTATCGCGGTTATGGCGTCTATTAACTTTTGTGGAAGGTTGTTTGTGCTTGGTAGACCACTTAGCTAAGGGATACTGCTGCTGAAGCCCCAGATAACCCACTCATATACGACCTCCTCTGGGTTTGGGTCATCTGGCAGATAGCCAACATAACTGCTAATAACCAAACCGAAAGAACCATCCTGAGCCACTGCACCTAATTGTTCTTGGCTGTACTTGAATAAGATATTAAGATTCTGGCGGAACCAGCCAAACGGCACTTGATACAAGGGATTGCCGTTGAATGGACAAAAGTAAGCATTGTCTAGATCATGCTCTGTCCCTAAGCACTGCACAGACTCTAAAAGATCTTGCGAGCGACTGAATCTGCGATAGACATAGCCTAAGAGCTTTGTGCATTCCAACTCTAGACCAAGTGGATGAACCAGAAATAACCGTGTGATAGCATCTGCCTCCAACGTTGACATGAGCGGGCGCTGCTTCAAGTAGTGGTTCAGTGCAGGGGGCAGCGCATTTATGTAGCTCCGGCTGACATTTCGTTGACTGTTCGCGGTGAGCTTGTCGCGTAGTATTCGCTGCCGTTTTCCGTTCTCCATTTAATCTCTCACCTCACGAATGACGCGGCAAGGATTTCCCGCAGCCAGCACTCCCTCTGGAACGCTCTTCGTCACTACACTACCTGCCCCAATGACTGAACCCGCACCAATCTGAACACCGGGAAGGATCAAGGCACCACCCCCCACCCAGACATCTGACCCGATTTCTATGGGCTTAGCCAGTTCTAGACCTGTACGGCGATCGCTTGCACTGAGGGGATGAGTCGCTGTGTAGATTTGCACCGCAGGCCCAAACATGACGTTGCTACCAATCAGAACTTCGGCAACGTCTAAAACGACGCAGTTGAAATTAAAGAAAACTTTGCTGCCAAGCGTGATGTTGCTGCCATAGTCGCAGAAGAATGGTGGCTCAATCCAAACCTCTTCCCCTGTGGTTTTGAACAGCTCTTGGATGATGCGGCGACGCTCTTCTGGTTCGTCATCGCGGGAATCATTCAGCGTCTTGATTAACAGGCGGGCACGACGGCGTTCATCGCAAAGCTGAGGATCAAGTGGGTCATAAAGCTCGCCGCCCAACATCTTTTCCTTTTCACTTTTCATCCATCCCTCCTAGGCTAACAGCCAACACTTGTGCGAATCTTAGCCCCGATCTCAGAAGCGATCGCCTTTGTCCCGATTTATGGTTCAGCTAGGTGGATGAAGCGAGAGAAGGATGTTGCTAATGGGCACACTGCAAGCATCTCCTCCCGCCACCTCCTCACAGGGCAAACCACCGATGCATAGAAAGTTTCAGACTAAAGGGCTGTTTCGGACGAGAACACATAGCCCTGAAGGATTTGCCATCTTCGAGTTCGCAGCCTATCTCTTCCTAGTTGGCTTGATCGTCATGGCCTTGCCCATTTTTTTACAACCCTCTGCTGCCAGTGGTAGCGCCAATTACCGCAGTCGTGCAGTTCTGCCGCTGCGCTTAGAAATGGGGCGTTGATGACTTGGAATAGCAGCGTTGTAGATTTTCTCATTCGCTTCCGCCGACTTGAACAGATCCACCACCGGACGTGGATAATCCACGCCAATTCTGACATTGAAGCGCTGTTGTTCGACAGGTTGTAGTTTCCAAGGCTCATGTACTTTCGCAGCAGGAACATTCGCCAGCTCTGGGAGCCAATGCTTCACATATTCTCCCTGCGGGTCGTAATCTTTCGACTGCTTCAGGATGTTGAAAAAGCGGAAACCACGAGCATCATTGCCCACACCCGCCGTGTAGTTCCAGTTGCCCCAATTGCTGCACACATCGTAATCAATCAGCATTGACTCGAAATACTCCGCACCGATTCGCCAATCAATGCCCAAATTCTTCGTCAAGAAACTCGCGACATTCTGACGACCGCGATTCGACATAAATCCCGTTGCCGCCAGTTCTCGCATATTGGCATCCACCAGCGGGAAACCCGTTTGTCCTTGTCGCCATAACTCAAAGCGCTCCAGGTCTTCTTTCCAAGCGATCGCCAACCCTTGCAAGCCAGAGCGATAGAACACGCGATCGCCATGCTTGGCACAGACAAACCGGAAATAATCGCGCCACAACAGCTCAAAAATCAGCCAATAAGTTGAATCATTCTTAATCCGCTTTGACTCATACTCCTGCACCTGCTCATAGATGTAGCGCGGTGACAAACAACCCAACGACAGCCAAGGCGAGAACTTCGAAGAATAGTCTGCCCCCAACATGCCATTGCGAGTATCTTTGTAAACCTTGAGGCGATCGCGCTGCCAGAAATACTCCTGTAGCCTTCCCAGCCCGGCCGTCTCGCCGCCTTTGAATTGCACCACCACCCGTTCATCCACCCCAGGCAGCTCCAAACCCAAATCTGCCAGTTGCGGCAACTCACCCACCTCTACATTGGGTAAGCAAGCCAACTTCTGAGGCTCAGTAGATCGCAAATTCTCTAGGAAAGGGGTAGGGTCAGGCTAAAAGCATTAGATCAAGCCATGACGACCTACCCATCTTCATTATCTCCTGCTCCCGCTCTGACCGATGAAGGGACACTGGAAGCTGCCCTTGATTGTCTACTCGAGTCTGTTCCACTGAACATGGAAGGCGGATACACCCCCCAAGACCTATTCGAGATCCTGCTGCGGGCTGCCAGCCGAGGCGATAGCATCGAACACACGGCTCAACGCTTGCAAGGTACACCCAGTGGTAATGGTATCCGCTATCACTTGGACAAGTTGGATGAGATGGCCACACTGGAGAGCCAACTCAATGCGGCTCTGCAAAGCCGAATTCCACCCAAGATTTGCAGAAGGCAGCATCGCATTGCCATCGATTTACACTTAATTCCCTACTACGGCAACCCAAGTGAGGTGGAGGCTCCCTACATCTACCGCTCTCAAGCTAAAGCTGGAACTACCTCATTCTTCGCCTATGCCACAGTCTATGTTGTCTGTCGTCACAAACGTGTGACCCTAGGGATTCATGCAGTGCATCGTCAAGAAACCTTAGTGGCGACCCTGACTTATTTGCTCGCAAGGTTGAGTCCGCTGCGAGTCCGAGTCAAACGGCTTTACCTGGACCGAGGGTTCTATAGTGTCCCTGTCATCCGTTGGCTGAAGGCATTGCAGATTCCCTTCCTGATGCCTGCGGTGATTCGGGGCAAAACTGGAGGAACCCGTCAACTGCTAAGGGGACGGCGCAGCTACCAGACACCCTACACCCTCAACAGTCCCCAGTATGGTTCGGTCAACTGTCAGATGCGGGTGATTTGTAACTATTACAAAGGGCTCAAGGGCAAGCATGGGATTCAATACACTGTCTATGTGCTGCATCGGGTGAAGGTTGCCCTGCACCAGACCCATCGGCATTACAGAGACCGTTTTGGCATTGAAACCAGTTACAGGATCAAGAACCAGTGTCGCATCCGCACCACGAGTAAAAATCCTGTAACCCGCTTTCTGTTTGTCGCTCTAGCGTTTGTCCTAGTCAATCTTTGGGTGTATTTGCTGTGGTTCTTTATCAGTTGGACGCAACGAGGAGGACGAGTGGTTTACCGAGAACTGTTTGCCCTCAAGACAATGCTGGAATTCCTGTCCCAGGCAGTGGAGCGGCATTTTCCAGTCATCACAGCCATCTACTTACCCGCTCTGGAATGAATTTGCGATCTACTGAGGCTTCGGAAATGCGGGAGCAACATTAGCGTACTTTTCTACCTGCTTGCGGAAATGGGTGAACAGTTCCGGTAGCTCAGCAATCTCAAACGGCAAATTATCGGGATGATAAAGCATCTGACCCCAAAAAGTCTTCAGCTCCACCCCTAAAGGTCGTAGTGCAGTTTTCAAAGATTCTTCGATCGCGGTCTCCTCGGACGTAACCTCACCATGACAGTAAACTGCTGAGATTTGCAGTTGCTTGATTAGTTCTGGGTAATTGCTCAACTAGGTTGACCTAAGCACGCCTTTGGTAGAAGATGATAAACTTTTGCCATGAAGGAACTGCCCCCTCTCGCTGGACTGAGTCACGCAGAAAAGGATGCCCTGATTCAAGGGCTGTGGCAGGAGTTGCAAACGTTGCGCTCAGAGGTCGAAAAGCTGAAGCAAAAACGGGTCAAGAAAACCTCCCGTAATTCAAGTTTGCCTCCTTCTCAGGGCTTCAAGCCAAATCAGAGGAGGGCTCAGTCCCCTGCCCTCAATGGTGAGGAAACGGGAAGTCACCGTAACGGTGGGCGAGAATTGAGCCAACAACCGGATCAAGTCGTCGTTGCCCAAGCCAAGAGTTGTCCCCACTGTGGGGTCGAAGTGGAGCTATCAACACAACGCTTGAGCGGGACTTACGAACGCATTGAATTGCCGCCGATGACTCCTCACATCACCCGGGTTGAACGTTACGGCGGGACTTGCCAGTGTTGTCAGCAGGCGTATGAAGCGCCTGTTCCAGTCGGTTTGGAGCCAGGGTCTCCCTTTGGCACCAGTGTCGTGAGTTTAGTGACCTATCTCCGTTACAGCCATGCCATCAGCTATCAACGGCTGAGCCAGCTGATGAGTGAGCTTTACGGTCTCAGCCTGTCCGAAGGAGCGATTGCCAATCTCCTGCAACGGGTGCGCTCTCAGCTAGAAAACCCGGTGGCCAAGATTGTCGAACGTTTACGCAGTGCTCGTCTCGTCGGCAGTGATGAGACGGGGGCACGAGTGAAGGGGACCAACCAGTGGGAATGGGTGTTTCAGAACGACCAGGTGTGTTTGCACGTGATTCGTCCCAGTCGTGGCAAAACGGTCATTGATACCGTGATGGCGGGGCATCAACCACAGGTTTGGGTGTCTGATTTATTCAGTGCCCAGACCGCCCATCCGGCGCACGACTGGCAAGTGTGTCTAGCCCATCAACTGCGCGATTGTCAGTATGCCATGGATGCGGGTGATGAGTTGTTTGCGCCCCGGATGAAATGGCTGCTCCTCAAAGCCATTGCCCTGCAACGGCGACGACACACCCTGGCTGCCTCAACCGTTCAGCAGTATTGCTCTCGATTTCGCGGCTTACTGCGGGAGATCTTGAATCTGCAACCCAAATCGCTCGAGGGACAGCGGTTGCTCAAACGCTATCAGAAGATTCGGGCTCATCTGTTGCTGTTTTTGACGGATGAGACAATTCCGTCAACCAATAATGCCAGTGAGCAGGCGTTGCGCTGGAGCGTCGTCTTTCGCAAGGTGACGAACGGATTCCGCTCGGACTGGGGAGCGGAGCTATTCGCTCAGGTGCGATCGCTTGTCAACACTGCGAAGCGTCAGGGCATTGCTGCCTTTGATGCCATTTCCCGTGCCCTTACCTCACAGCAGACAGATTGGCTACTGGGTTGAGCAATTACAGTTCTGGAATGACCACCTCAGGCAACCCCTGCTGGATGATCAAATCACTGCCGAGCAATCGCAAGCTTTCCCGAAAATCTGCGATCGCCTCCAGCAAAAACTGCGCCCGAAACGCCCCCGTCTTCGAAAAACCCAACGAGGTCTGACCAAACTGCCGAGAATCAAAACAGTAAAAAGGAACCACCTCAGCCTCAGCCTGCAGTACTTCATGTAGAGGCTCATGGTCATGGAGTCGCAAATCATTGCGAAACCAAATCAAAATCCGCTTTTCAGCCACAATCAATCTGCCAGTTCAATCTAAATTGAGAAGCAAGCGTTACCTCTGTAGGGGGTCTGGGGGACGCAGCCGTCCCTCAGCGGGGGTTTGGGGGCAGGTGCCCCCAAGGCTCGGATTTAGCCCCAAAAACTAAAAATCAGCACTTAAAGGCGCACGTGGAAACGGAATCACATCGCGAATATTCGTCATCCCCGTCATAAACTGCACCAACCGCTCAAACCCTAGACCAAAGCCTGCGTGCGGCACAGTGCCATAACGACGCAAATCCAAATACCACCAATAAATCTCTGGGTCTAACCCCTGCGCTTGAATCCGCCGCTCCAGCACATCCAGACGTTCTTCCCGCTGCGAACCGCCAATAATCTCCCCAATTTTGGGCGCGAGAATATCCATTGCCCGCACCGTCTTCTCATCATCACTCAAGCGCATGTAGAACGCCTTAATCTGCGTCGGGTAATCCGTCAGAATTACAGGCTTCTTGAACACCTCTTCCGCCAAGTAGCGCTCATGCTCCGACTGCAAATCTAGACCCCACTCCACAGGGTACTCAAACCTGCGATCGCATTTTTCCAGAAGGGCGATCGCATCCGTGTAAGTCAACCGCTCAAACTGGTTATTGATAATGTTATCCGCCGTCGCCAGTACCGTGTCATCAATTCGCTGATTGAAAAACTCCATATCTTCCGGACAACGCTCCAGCACCGTTTTGAAAATGTGCTTCAGGAACGCTTCCGCCAAATCCATGTCGCCCTCTAGATCACAGAAAGCCATCTCTGGCTCTACCATCCAGAACTCAGCCAAGTGACGGGAGGTATTAGAGTTTTCAGCCCGAAACGTCGGCCCAAACGTATAGACATTGCTAAAGGCCATTGCCATAATTTCGGCTTCAAGCTGCCCACTCACCGTTAAGTAAGCAGGTCTCCCGAAAAAGTCTTGGCTGTAATCAATTTCCTTAGCATCTGTGAGTGGCACCTGCTTCAGATTCAGGTTCGTGACGGCAAACATTTCCCCTGCCCCTTCGCAGTCACTAGCCGTGATCACAGGGGTATGCACCCACAAAAAGCCGCGCTCTTGGAAGAATTCGTGAATTGCAGCAGCACAAGCATTTCGTACCCGAAACACAGCTCCTAGAGTGTTCGTGCGAGGACGCAGGTGACCAATGGTACGGAGAAACTCAAACGAATGCCGCTTTTTTTGTAGAGGAAAGCTTTCTGGATCGGCTCCTCCGTAAACTGTTGCCGATTGGGCTTGCAGCTCAATTCGCTGTCCCTTGCCCTGAGAAGGAACTAAAACTCCAGAAATCTCTATCGAGGCACCCGTGTTGGCCTGCTTCAGCACTTCCGCATAGTTGGGCAAGTCTTGGTTCAGCACCGTTTGTAAGCTGGCTAGAGAAGAGCCATCGTTGACTTCTACGAAGGCAAAGCCCTTTAACTCTCGCTTGGTTCTCACCCAACCTTGAACGGCGATCGCTTCATTGGGTTCACCACTGCGCAATACTTCTGCAATCCGTCGTGTCGCTATCATCGTTAAACACTAAAATCGGGGGCTAATTCGTACAGGACTTCAAAATCCAGCCTACAACAACGCCCAAACCCCCAAAACGCACTGCTTGCCAGAACACATCCTTGAGGCTGTTCCAGGAAAGTAACCGACTTTCTAGCGCTACTTCCAAAGCATCTAACTGCTGCCGAATTTGCTTGAGTTCTGCTTGGAGTTCTTGGCGCACTTCCTGCGATCGCGTCCGTCGCAAGTCACGCTGCACCTGGTCTAAGCGCTGTCGCAGATCGTTTTGACGGGATTGGTCGTCCTGAATTTGAGTGTAACGCTCTTTGAGGGATTGCAGCGATCGCTCTAGTTCTTGTACTTCCTGCTCAAACTCTTGCTCGAAAGCTGCTGAAGCATCTGGGGTATGAAGAAGCTCTGCATCCGGTTCTTGTGGAGAAGGTGATGATGATTCTGGCGGTAGCTTCATGACAACAATAGTAAAGTAGGGTTAGATGCCAACCCAGCTCACACGCCTTTAGGACTGTTTATGCCGGATGCAACCTCCAAACCAGCCGCGATCGCTCAAGGTCTCACGGCCCCTCAGACCGCACGTCTGCAAGAATTTAGTACCCTCGAACTGGCTCAAGCTCTAGCAGCCCGTTTGACTTTAACAGATATGGACTGGCATCGGCTAAAGTCTAACCGGAAAGTGCGTGCTAGCGAACAAGCCGCTGCCGCTTTAGTTTTTCTGCTCAAAGATCAACCGGAGGAAGCTTTAGCCCGTTTCCGCCAAGCCACTGGATGGCTAGACCGTTCTGTATCAGCGCCTCCGTGCCCGACGCATGGTCATCGCCAAGCCAACACCTCAGCCAGCTCTGCTCCCGAAGTTGAAGCCGCTGAACGCTGAAACACTTAGAAACAGATCAACCAGAGTATTTCAGCTCTGCTCTACTTCTGCATCTTGACTGGGATCAAGCTTCCGTTCTGGCAACGTTAATTGAATCGCGTTTGAGCGACGGGGTTCAGTTTCTACAATCGCTGTGGTCGTCGCCGCAGTTGTGCCTTTCACAATGGCCCCAGATCCAGAAAATGCTTCAGCCACTGGATGGTAGATCAAGGTCAAGAGGCAGGAGCATCCAGCTAACAAAAACAAATCTAGATTTTTCGAACGAAGTAAACAATTTTGCGATCGCTTCACAGTTTTAACCATATTTTTCAACGAGAATCCTGACACAAGTGACTGAGTTTCAGGTAAACGAGTGCCTGAGCATTCAAAAATAGTAGCCCACGTTACCGCATATGCTACCTAAAACCAGCCTGCCTCCAATAGAGTGCCCCAAACCGAGAGGTTAAATATAAAAGCCTCAATTTACTAGCGGACTAGAGGCAACCTGAAGCGATTGTTAACCTCTTTGCACAGCCTCAACTCAGTCCCAGCCGCATTCCACTGCACCCGGTCAAACACTTGGTAAAGAATATATAGGCCACGACCGCATTCTTTTTCGTTGTGGGGTAAGTGTTCCGAACAGCCAGAACTACAAGAAACAGGTGGTGCAAACCCTGAGCCTTGGTCAGAAATGACCCACCAATACTGATTTTCTACCACTGAAAAACGAACTAAGACCGTTTTACTGGGGTCTAGTTTGTTGCCATGCTTCGCCGCATTCACCAATGCTTCTTGCAATCCTAACCGAATCTCTGACTGCCACTGAGCTGGAACTTCTGCAAGCAGTAAATCCAGAACTGGGTAGAGATAGAGGGTAGAAGCAAAGCTAACAGTGCCCCAATTACGCCCTACAGGCCGAAGTGAAACCGCAATCACTTAAAAAACCCCGTAGTTTTCAGGTGGATAAACAAACATTAGGTTTGTTAAGCAATCACCCTGAGAATAACCTAGTAACCTTCTATTGCTCAAGCCTGAGTTGGTTAGTGTCATGCCTTTAAACACTAGAAGGAAGTTTCCAACCTAACACTACGGTAATTACTGAAAGTTATTGCAGTAGTTAAATAGGCGGGTCAAATTAAATATAAGATGGCTTCGTCTGAAACCCTTACACAGCCTAAAAACCATCTTCAGTTTAATTACACCTACCTACTTACTCATTAGGTCAGGACTGAAACAAGTTAATTTTTTAGCTTAGTCTACGCTGCTTGAGGAACAACGTTTCTTAGACTCTTTAGATTTTTTAGAATTATTTATCTATATTTTATTATTGTACCGAAATCTAGGTCAAAAATACAGCTAGCGACACGGCATGAGCTTGTAAGTAGGGCATTAGCGGGGGCGATCGCTAACTACTAACTGAGGTTTGCGGTAGTTGTAAAGCTTGCAATAACTTAGCCAAAGTACGCCGGAATTGAGCAAACTCAAAATTTTCAATGGTTTTTTGGCGCAGCGTTTCTGGCTGATACAGCAAAGGATTGGGGTAAGTTCCCTGAAGAATGTGGGTCAGATTTTGCGCGATCGCCACTACATCATCGGGATCAACCAAGCATCCTATTTCCCCATTCAATAGGGGATCAACCGCCCCATCTTGATTTCCAGCCAAGACAGGTTTGCCGCAAGCTAAGGCTTCTAAGTAGACAATGCCAAACCCTTCGCCGCGACTCGGTAAAGCGAATACATCGCAGAGATTGTAATGATCGCAAAGTTCGGACTCAGGTACAAATCCAGTAAAGGTGACACAGTCCTGGAGGTTAAGCTGACGTACTAGCATCTCAATGTGGGGTATGTTATTGCCTTTGCCAGCTATCACATAATGGGTATCTGGGATGTGACGACGAATTTCTACAAGTGCTTGAATAATTTGGTTGTATCCCTTGTAGCCAGTATTTTGATCGAGACGGGAAACTGTCAAAATCACAGGCTGCTCAGGAGTTAAGCCATAACGCTCTAGTAGATATTGGGGTTTAGGCGCAATTTGAAAGCGGCTGGAATCAAAAGCGTTCGGCAACACAGTCACATGGTCAGGTTGCAGAGACTGTTCGCGTAGTAAGCGATCGCGTGTGTAGTGACTGACTGCCATCACCTGGTCAGCTCGTTGCAGTACAGACTTGAGGGCTGTATTCTCGACGTTCCAAGCTTCCAAGCCATGTAGAACGACTCCATAGGGAACGCCCGTGACGCGCTTCAGCCAATCGAAGACCACGCTGTAAAAATCTAAGTGGGTCGTCAAGATCAACGTTGGCCGTTGCCATAGTCCTAAGCTAACCATTTTGGCTGCTGCTAGGCTCGCCATCCCATACCGTCGCCACAGATGGCGATCACCATGAGATTGACCAAAGTAGTGAAACCTTGTCTGAGGTAAAAACTTAAGGTTTTGGAGATTAACTCCATCAGCACGATCATATTTTAGGAATACATCATACTGAGCGTCTGGATAAAGGTCTTGCAATGCCTGCAATAGGACTGCTGAGTAGACTTGGATGCCGCCCATGTAGCCAAAAATATTAGGGAAAAGCAAATAGAAGTGAGGCTGCTTCATAGAGTTCTGTAGAGTTGTCTGATTCAACTTACGGCATAACCCATGCAAATCCCTGAAGTTGGTGTCGGCAACCATGATTTTGATCTCGCTTCTCTTGCAAACCATAGACAGACTAAAAGGTGAACAGTTGTACGTACTGCTCACCTTTTAGTCATGAAATTAATTCAAACTTGGCTACACTTTTGCAGCTTGGCCTGCTTTGCGACGACGACCCATGAAACCAAGTGCGCCAACACCTAGTAAGGCTCCAATGGTACCTGGCTCAGGCACAGACTCGGCAGTCACGATGAAGTCGTTATAGTCTCTGTCTCCGCTCCAGGAGTCATTGACAGCGATTAGCGTTGTGCCTGATGCAGCGGTCAGAGTTTCCTTAGCGCGTTGGCTCAGTTTACCCTTGAAGTTTGTGTAATAGTCAAAGTCCTCGTTGTCACTGATAAAGTTGAAGGATGTTTCAGCAGGATCTGTAAAAACAGTTGGCTGGTCCTGTTTTCCTGGTTGAGCAGTCAAATCTTTTGCAGTCAAGCCCAGGAAGTAGCTGACCCCTTTAGAGAAGGTATAAGTAGCTTGGCAGGGTACTGGCAAAACTGTAATGCCACAGGTTCCTTTCGAGTCATTCTTATTGTAATCAGGCTTTGAACCTGGCAGAGGGTCACGGGCCACTTCTTCTTTGAATAGAGTTTCTAAGAAGTTCTTGCTTGAGCCGTAGACATTGAAGTTAGATTGGTATGCACCGTGGGAGGCGAAGAAGTCAAACTGAACTGTCGTCTTCTTAGCGAATGAGAAGCTACCATTGGCATTGGAGGTAGCACCGAGGAAGCTAAAAGCTTGGGCGGGAGCACAAACACTCACCAAGGCTGTCATAGCAGCAACTGCTACTAAAGATTTGCGAAAATTCATGTCAAGTCTCCGTAAGTAATGCGTGACGTTGGCGAGGGCTGCTCTAAATAAAAGGACAACTACCGTCTTTAAAACTCGTGAGAGCGTAGATGGGCAAGCTGGACTCATTAAGTCAGGCTTAGGGAAACCCATACGTAGGCATACATATGTGCATCTGTTGGGGCGGTAGATGCAGGGAGCGGGACGGCCCAAAGCCTGAACTGAGAACTGGGCAATACAACTGGTGTAGAACCCATATTTGTCCAGCTAGGTTGCTGTAGCGATCGCGTAATTCAAACCAGGAATTACATCAAAGTTTTAACTTAGTCAGCTATTGAAAACCAAGTGTTAAAACTGCTACTTCCCTAAAGGGAACTGTCTTTGCTTAACCCTGCCGTATCTACTCTATACACGGCTAGTGGGAAGTACCACCGTGGGGCGACAATCTTCACGCATTCTTTAATCTAAAAGGTGTTGAGTTGCTGAGGCTTTTATGAGTGCTGTCATTATTTGGCCCTTCTAATCAGTTCTTACGCCAAAATTTTCTAAGTGTAAACACGTAAGGAACCTGGTATTTTTTAGAGCCATAATAAAACCCACCCTGTATCTAAGGGGTGGGTCTAGCTAAATACTGTTCTTCTAAAATCCTATCTGGGGCCGCGATCGCCAACCTCCAGCTCAATCATTATTGACTCGTCAAGTCTAAAAGTTGTTCCCTAAGAGCTAGCCTTCAGGGAAAAGACATGACGGCTTTGCAAGAAATTTATGACTTCAGGCAGATTGCAAGGCTTCTTGAGCATCCTGGGCCACCTGAGGCACCTCATCCTGAGCCAAAGTTGCTAATGCTGAATGGGCTTCCGTACCACCTAGCCGACCTAAGGCTTGCACCAAGCGATGCCGCACTTGCCAGTCGGGATGAGACGCATAGGACACTAATAAAGGAATCGCCCGAGGATCACCCAGTTCTCCTAGAGAGCCGATCGCAGCCATTTCTACGAGGTCGTTACCAGAGGTCAGAGCCGTCTCCAAAAGCCCAAAAGCACGGGGATCACCGAGTTCTCCTAGGGCCGCGATAATACTGAACTGCACTAGCCATTCAGGGGTCTTTTGATAAAGTTCCTGCAAATCTTCCAGGGCATCTTGTAGTTTCAAAGCTCCTAAAGAGTCGGCAGCAGCAGCCTGCACATCAGGTTCGGGGTCGTTGTGTAGGCGATCGCGCAAAATTGTGGCTGTTTGAGCTAAGTCGTGATTTCCTAAAGAAGAAAGCTGGCTGACAGCGGCGTAACGCACTCTGGCACTACTATCCGCTACTGCGGTTTGAATCAGCGGGAAGGCGGTAGCAGGCTCTAATTGGCGGAGTTGATTCACTCCTCGTAGGCGATCGCCGAAGTCCTCTGAGTGCAGTAAGGCTTGCACAGATTCAGGAGTAACAGTCATGTCGATTAATCTCGCTTTTGGTATGGAAATGGCAATCTCAACCCTAAATGTCTGAGCAGCCAATGTTTTTCAATCGGTTTTGTTAATCCGCCTGAGCAGCCATCGCTCGGACAATATCACCCCGTGTCAAGACACCAACTACATGGCCATTGGCATCTAAAACGGGTAAGCGATGGATACTCCGCTCATGCATTAAACGGGCTGCGTCCTGCAATGGCTGATCAGGGCTGGTGGTCACCGGATCGCGGCTCATCACTTCTCCAACGGTTTGCCCTAATGCTTTATGCAAATCCCGCTCATAACGGGCTGGGTTTTCTAGATAAATCACGCTATCTAGGATCATGATGTAGGCTGGGGGCGTAGCTCCAGTTTCTTGCCACATCAAGTCGGTTTCTGAGACAACCCCAATTAATTTGTCAGACTGATCGACGACTGGAAGACCACTGATTCGTCGGGTCGCTAAAATCTGAACCACTTCCTGAAGGGGTGTTTCAGGCTTAACGGTAATGGGATTGCGACTCATGACATCCGCAACAGTTTTGGGCATATTTGAGCAAATGCCTCTCCTAATAGGGCTCTGGCCTCATTCTAGGCAATTCTGGGGATCAACCGAAGGAGTTTTACGGAGATTTATCTTACGAGAATTTTATCCGGATGGCTCTTCTCTGCTGCCTGGTCATGCTGATGTCAGGAACTGAATCTAGCGCCGCGTCAGCCCTCAACGCGATCGCCTGATACATCCTATACAAATCACCCACCGTTACTTAGGGACCCACAGGACTAGGAGGGGCCGTCACTCTAGACTGATTTTGCAGCAACTCTAAAGCCGATACTCCCTCCCCCTGAAAGCCAAAGTACCAAAGGGTTGCAGCAGCTTCGGCCCGTGTCACTGATTTCTTAGGTTGAAAGAGCGTGGTGTATCCTAAAGCTCGACGAATATTAGCGAGATCGCCATTTTGAAAATCGGCTAAAACGGCTCGCAGCGCTTTTGGGTCAATTTTTGCTGCATCTTGAAAGCCCCAGGTTTCTTTCACAGCATCCAGGGAGGCGGTGGGCAAAGCTTGCCGAGTATCGAGGGGCAACTTCCACAGCAGCATCACTTCTCGCGTTAAGGGTGCATCGGGTCGGAAACTGACCGCAGTAGCATCACCTGACAGCGGGCTAGGAATAATCCCTGCTTCCGCTAGTCCCTGAATCATTTGAAAGTCTGGGTCGCTTTTGGGCACATCCTGAAATACAGGTTTGGCATTGTTAGAGCCCAAGCGAAGCTGCTGTCCAGCGCGATCGCTATAAATCCGGTTATTCGCCGTGACTAACCAACGGACATACTCGCGGCGAGTGATGATTTTGTTTGGCTCTAAAAGGTTGGGGTTCTTGGCAGTTGTGCTTTTGGCATCACTGGAGCGGAGGGGTAAAACTCCCAATTGCGCTAAGTCCTTAATAGAGGAGCGCAGTTCTTGAGGAGCTTTGTCGAGGTCAGTGAAACCTTGAGCATTGGTCGTCACAGGAGTTGGGCTAGCCGTGGCAGTCGTGGCGGCTCCAGTCGGGACAGGCCCGACAAAATCAGGATCACCGGGTTGAGGCCCAGCATCAGCATTCACGGCTTGAGGTGAAACACTGCCTGCTTCGTAAGCGTAGTCAATCGTGAATACGGTGTTGGTAGACGCACTGCTAGAAAGGGGAGTCGCGCTGAGTGTAGGGGTTGGGTTTCCAGTGCGATCGCTGGTTATCGGTGGCGGGACGGCAGCCGTAGCCCCAATCGTGACGGTTACTTGCAAATCGTTACGACGTGCCACCAACTTAGCGGGGAGATCTTGAGTGGCTTGGCTGACCAGTTGCCATCCACTGGTTTGAAACTGTTGGAGATAAAAGCTTTGTACCGCATTACTCGGATCACCGCTCGTCCACTGGGCTTGTCCGGATGCTTTTGTCTCCGTTTCGTTAGTGGTGGCATCTGTCCCAGAATTAGTCGCGGCAGGGTTGGTAGGACTAGGGCTAGCGACGGGGACAATGTCCTGCAATTCGGACTCTGGATAAATTGGAATTTCTGCCGGAAAGTCAGCGGGGCGATTGGCATTGGTTGCCGCTTGCCCATCCCTTCCTGACAGCCCCCCGTTGCCACCACCTTCCTGCAACCTAGAGTCGGCAGCTAGAGAATCCTTAAAAGCATTACCGGTGGGGCTATTGGCACAAGCCGTCAACACAACGAGCAGTGAGGCAGCCAGGCCAGCCAATACAGCGGGGCGTCGATTGGGTAGCACAGCGAACTAAACAGTGAACATCAATCCCTACGCTAGCGCAGATTGGCCCCAATCATAAATTAGCTACCTCAATCCAGATTGACGTGCTGGTCTAGATCCTGAATTTGTGGGTCTGGAAACTGCTGCAAGACTCGCCACAAAACCGTGTAGGTGCCATCGGAGTGACGAATCATGGGCCGAAATGCTAAGAGGTGATCGCTACTAGGTGTTTCTAGTAGTAGATCTAAATAGCGGCGATCGCGACGAGACACAGGTTCTCCGCTCATCACAATTTCTGGCATTTGAAATTGCAGCGATCGCACCAAGTAAGTTTGATTTAGGCTAATCACAGCTTGGCTCATCAACGGTTCGCTCAATGCCAAGTTGCTAACTTTTCCGCTGAGAAAGCGACGGCGATCAGCTTGAATTGCGTCGAGTTGGGTGGGTGGGGTATAGGTGAGGAAAAATTGTCGCAGGTCTGGAGTCAGCTCGACTTGCCTGGTTTGCAGGGTAGGTTGCAAGGACTCTAGGGCAACATCTCCGATCGGAGCGATGAAACCGTAATTCAGCCCAGACTGCGCGAGTTGAAAGCGACCATTCTCGATCTCCATCAGAAATCGGGGGGTAAATTGCGCCCCAGATTGCACTAAAGGAGCAAACGGAAAACGCTCAGCAACCGTGGGTCGCAAACGATTTTGTAAAGCGCTGGGTTGGGGGCGATAAGCTTCCGACAACAAGACACGAGCAATTCCGGTGTTCGGTTGAGCGAGAAACTCGGCGTAGAGCTGACGTTCTTTGGGATAGAGGCCGTAGGCGTATTGATCTAGCGCTTCTAGTTGTCGAGTCGGGGTAGAGAAGCTAGCGGCATTTGGGAAAGCCGTTTGGGTGCGAGCCAATAGTTGCTTGATCGACTGCAAAACCGGAGCGGCTTCTGGCGGAGGGGCGATCGCGGGGGGCACGGGCGGTACATAATCAGCGATCGCAGTTTTGGCAGATCGGCCAATTAAGGGTGGCTCCTCAGCGGGCAAGGTGGGAGCAGTCCCATAGCGGTAAGTCGCTGGTTTGCCCAAGTTAGGGCTTTGAGTCGGAGTTGCTGGCAAACTTGGAGCTTGGCGTTCTCCCACCACGCGCAACGGCTTCACCTCGGCCACCGAAGCCAGCATGTAGAGGCGACGATCGAGCAAATTACCAAGAGACGCCAATCGCTGAGTCGATTGATGCAGGTTACAGTAAACCGTTCCTTGGGGTTGGCTAAGGCCAGAACCTACGGTAAAAGGTTCTTCGCGATCGCCAACTCGTACCCTGGTAGGCGCACAGAGCAAAGTCGGCAAAGGATACTGGTTTTTGAGAAACTGCTCCACCGCAACGGTATGCAAGGTCAACTGTCCTCTGGCGGCTCGCACTTGGTTGGGGTCTGGTTCGGCAACGGCGCGTTCGATGCGGTTGGCTAACAGAATCTGTTCCTGCACAAGTTGCTGGGCTCGGGGCCAAAACCCTTGGGCGCGAATCACCTCCGTCGGAACGGCATCAGTCTGCGCCACCACCGGATGATGGCTCAGCAAGCTCAACAGTGAAGGCCCCAACAGCAATAAGGAAAGATGGCGCATGTCAACTAACCTGGGTGTTTAGACGCAAACAAACCTCTGAGTTCAGGTTGCCCGCTTGATTAAAAAAACTTAAACCTCTAGCGGCGATCGCGGCTAAAAATCATTCTCTCGATAGATCGGAGTGCTTGATACCAAGGGACAACTGACATCTACCGATTGATGCCAATTTACTACTAAACCAGCCACGCTTAATTGAAAAACGAAATTTATCTATTACAGCTTGTCTATTACAGCAACCTAAGATTTTGGGTGCGCTGATTGGTTACGGCATTCCGGAAGTTCAAGCTAAGGTTTACCATGATCGCATTCATCGAGGCGAGTATTTGGTCATGGTAGAAGGTTTAGAGGCTGACATCCGCCAAGCCGAAGCAGTTTTTAGCCGTTGGCAGATTCATGAGTTACGCATCTATGCAGCTCCTACCTCACAAGCCTCGGCTCAGACAAGGCCAACTTCCCGCTAAAGCGGTTAAAGCTCCACCTAACGACTGGCAATCCGAATCAGAGAAAAAGTAAGATAGTATCAGAGGCTACAGAACTCAGGTTAGCTTCTCGGTTGTGGCTAGAGGTTTAGGAGATGCTTAACGATCGCGTCACCGTAGTCGATAACCGTGATATCGGCGATCGCTCCCTTTAAGTTGTTAGTAGTCCTTGGCAACTGCTAAGGTAACTCAACGACCGTCAGTTGATAGCAATAGTTAGACATCGCGTGCGGTCTAACTTCCAATTGCTGTTGCTGACGGTTTAGAGTCAGTTCTTTCGCAGTAAAACTGCTCCAAGCTTCCAGACCTTCACGCTGCCAAAAGAATTCGAAGTCTTGAAATTTTGTGTCCTGAATTTGGTAATAGCAAGAAAATAAGGGCGTGAAATTCAAAGGTTCCAGAAAAACTTGCCAAAGCACTGTTTTACCTTGCAAGTCAGTCCACCATTGCTGAATCAGCTCTAGAGCTTGGTTCTCATCCTTCTGAGGATTGCCTAAAAACCAAGTAAGAACGTTCAATCCAGATTCACAAGCAGTTTTCATAACAGGAATACAAAGCAAAATTTTGTATTAGTCTATACTCAGTATTCCTTTAATTTCATTCAATTATTTAGTTGTTTTGTGATAAAACATTGCCTTTTGTAAAGCTTATTCGTATTTCTGCGGCCTTTTTTGTGGCTTGGCGCTCACTAAAACAATCAAATCAGCGGTGTCATACGGAGAATGCTCCAGACTTGGGATAGTAGGGGCGATCGCGCGGTAATCCCAAAATCCTTATAGTTTGCTGTTCAGCGTTTTGACGTTCCATCCAATGACTGTCAAACCTGCCGTCTTGGCCCTAGCCAAAGCTTCTTGTGAGGTTTCTCCTTCCAATAGCTCACATTCAACGAAGTCCGGAGCTTCGTAGAACTGATAACCCAAGGGCAAGTGAGACGGAAGCTGAGCACAGGTAAGCACTATTTTTTTGGTCATCTTTAAGCATAAATAATTTACAGATAGAGTTTCTAGGTTAAAAATTCTGTGGAGGTGAAAAAACCGCCAAAATGCTTATTTTTGCGTACAACTTAAGCAGATAAATCAACCCTCTAAAGACAGATTTATTTTTAGATATATCTTCTGGAACTTGTGAAATATCAAGTTTGCGATACAACCTGGCTCAGGGCGATAGCTAACTGCTGCAAATGAACTGAAGTGTGAGTAGCCATCACTGTGACCCGAATCCGGCTAGTCGGGACAGTCGGAGGGCGAATGACTGAAGCGAAAATTCCCGCTTGTTTGAGTTGGTGGCCTGCCTGAAGCACCGTGGCAGCATCTGGCGCTTGAAAACAAAGAATCGGAGAAGCAGAAGGCAGAGGCTTGAGAAGTGAAGCGGCGATCGCCTTTCCTAAACTCTCCTGAATTAGTTGCTTGAGATCAGTGACATTCTGCCAAAGTTGAGCTTGCCGTTGTGGTTCTTGTTGGACGATCGCGATCGCGGCCAAGGCAGCGGCAGTATCCGCCGGAGAAAGTCCTGTAGTGTAAATCCAACTAGGAGCGCGGTTCCGCAAAAAATCAATTAACGTGGCAGAGCCAGCTACATAGCCGCCCAGGCTACCCAAGGCTTTGCTCAGAGTGCCAATTTGAATCAAAGGTTGCCCAGTACAGCCAAACTGCTCAACACAGCCCGCTCCCATCGCTCCCATCACACCCGTTGCATGGGCTTCATCTACCAACAACATCGCTTCAAACTCGGTGGCGATCGCGATCAGTTCTGGCAGGGGGCAGAGATCACCATCCATACTAAAAACGCTATCGGTCACAATCAAACAGCGACGGTGGCGATCGCGCTGCTGAGCAAGCTTGGCTCTCACATCACCCACATCACAGTGAGCATAGTCTGTCACCGTGGCTCCGCTGAGAATAGCTCCATTCTTGAGGCTGGAGTGATTATATTGATCTGACAAAATCAAATCGCGCTTGCCCACTAAAGCCGCGATCGCCCCTAGATTCGCCAAGTAGCCAGAGCTAAACACCAGCGCATCTTCCGTTTGCTTGAGCGCTGCGAGCGCCAATTCCAACTGCCGATGTAGCTCCCGGTGACCCGTAATCAGGCGAGACCCCGTACTCCCCGTACCAAACTCTTTGGTCGCCGCGATCGCAGCTTGAATCAAGCGAGCGTCACTGGCTAGCCCCAAATAATCGTTGCTAGCAAAGTTGAGCACTTCTCGTCCTGCCAAACGAACCACAGGCCCCGCTTGGCTCTCAATCGTTTGTACCGAACGGTACCAATCCGCTCGGTGAATGGTTTTTAGAGATTGCTCCAACCAGGCGTAGGGGTCCGTAGCCATGCTTGCTTATAGAGATGAGATGCGGCTTAAGATGCTGACCACAGAAATTGCCAGAAAGAATGAGTCTAGAAAGAATTAGCGCTGCCAAACTTCAATCCCATTACGGACATCGCGATCGCCCAACCAGGCAGTCGGATCACCTTGAACATAAACGCCATCCGTCTTAGAAAACACTACCCGCAGTGTACCTGTGCGGCCCACATTCAAATAACCCGCAGACCAAACATCGTATTTGGTAATACCTGTCAGGACAACGCGATAGCTACCAGGAGCTAGATTCAGCACCTGACGACGATTATAAAGTTGGGGACGGTAGATTTTTTGACCATTAATCCACACAGTTCCCCAGTCCTTCCCTAGTGCATCAAATTCCACCAGTACAGGCGGCTGAATCTGCTGCGGCGGCTGAATAATAATGATGCTGCCGTCAGGAGGATAGCCCGGATAACCCCATTGATGGTGGTTCACCGGAGCAGTAATGGTAGGTGAAACAGTTACGCCAAATTGGCCCGCTAAAACTAGAGACGAGAGCAGCGCAGAAAACATAGACATTGCCCCAGATTAGGGAGAACGCAAATCCCCCAGTATCTATAAAGACAAGTTTAATGCCTACAAATGTTCCACTAAGCACTCTTACCACTTAGGTAGCTGAGTAGCCAATTCGCCATCGTAGCGCGGCGCGTTAAACGAGGCACCAGTTCACCGACCTTGTAGCCTGTAAATCCTAACTGTTCTTTCAACAATTGTTTATGTTCCGCCGGAATCGATCGCGTCAGCTTCACCGTCGCAGGCCGACTCTCAATAAAGTCCGGAGGTTCCGGATAAGCCTCTCGCCAATCCGGAGCCACATCCGTAGCATCCCACCGTCCACTCGCATCATCATAGCGATACCCCAAACAATGCCACACTAAGCGGTTGGCGATCGCATCATCAACTTTGTCATTCAGGATATCCCAGACAGTATCAGGATTGAGAGGAGGTAGATCAGACATAAAACGAACCCCGGAATTCGCGAAAATTTCTAGCCCGATCTAAAAAATTACCTCAGATCCAAACCAAAAACTTTCCTGATTCTTTATCCTCTAACAATCTAAATCCTCTAACAATCTAAAGAACCGTACCCAATGCAATAGTACTCCTACCTTCTTGCCCTGATGTCATCTATCCCTCCGTTCCTTCGTTGTCCTAACTGTGGTTCCGAGGACATCATGAAAAACGGCACAACCCGACGTGGAAAACAGAACTATAAATGTCGCGATTGTGGTCGTCAATTTGTCGAGAATCCGCAATGGAAACGTCGGGAACCCGACAGCACAGCGATGATTGATCGCTTACTGGTGGAGAAGATCCCTCTAGCAGGTATTGCTCGGGTGCTGAAGTTGTCAGCCTCTTGGTTGCAACGCTACGTTAACTGCTGCTACGAACTAGTGCCCCACCAAGTACGAGTGCTGCCCAAACCCAAAGGCTCATTAACGGTACAAATGGATGAATTGTGGTCATTTGTCGATGACAAAGGCAACAAGCAGTGGGTGTGGTTGGCGCTTGATGTCGCCACTCGTGAAATTGTTGGGTGTCACATCGGTGACCGTTCCAGTGCCTCGGCGTTGGCGTTGTGGCAATCCATGCCAGGAGTGTATCGGCAGTGTGCAGTGATTTATAGTGACCACTGGGAGGCATATCAGGCAGTACTGCCCAGCAAGCGACATCATGCAGTCGGCAAAGAAACGGGATTGACTAGTTACGTTGAACGCTTTAACAACACACTACGACAACGAGTCTCGCGGGTAGTGAGACAGACCTTATCGTTCTCCAAGAAACTGGATAATCACATTAGTGCAATTTGGAATTTCATCCATTACTACAATGAACAAATCCGTTTAGAGCAAGCAAGTTGTTAAGAGCATCCTACTTTTCTCTATCCTTTACTAAAAAAGACTATCCCCAATGCACTTCTGGAGGGGTCTGGGGGACGCAGCCGTCCCTCAGCGGGGGTTTGGGGGCAGGTGCCCCCAAGCTCTTTCTTGCATCTCAAGAAAGAATGCAACAATCAAAAATTCTCTTAAAGACGATTCAGTTCACCTAACAGCCTAGGTGAAAACAGCACCCTCTTTGGACTCAGGACCCATGCAGGAAACCACATTCCGCATAAACGTAATTTGGTCGTTAAACTCTAGGCCTTTAATCGCATCAAAGAAGCCTTGAGCATCACCAGACATCTGATAGTCAGAGGGAACATTGACGATTTGACCGTTCTCCATCCCTTGAGCTAAGAGATACCAGAAAGCGAGTCTGTTGCTAGAGTTGAAGTCTCCATAAGCAGTGCCAAACTCTGAGGTTTGACCTGACACAACATCTCGTTGGGCTTGGAGTTGCTGCTCTTGAGGCAATTGCTGAATGCGATCGACAACCCCTTGAGCGATCGCGAAACCAGAAGTATCAGGGCCACCTTTGGGTGTAAGAGAACCCTTCAGCTCCTCGTAAATAAACCATAGGAGCGCTAGTTGAGTGTCTGCATCAAAACCTTGAAAGCTTTGAATCGCTTGTTTCTGATTATTGGCAATGTCAGTGTATGTCATAGGAGCTTGAAATTAACAACCTCTGAAATTTAACAAGCGGTACAGTGAGCTTAACCCTGCGCAAGGCATAAGCTTCTAGCTAAAATAGTTGCCTTTAACCCCACCCTGGGCAGAGGTCAGCTTCTGGTAGACAGCCCCTTAGCTACGCTAGATAAAGGCAAGAGCGATAATACTAAGAGCCAGACTCAGGCATTGACTGCAAATCTGTGAATGCTAGATTTCGCATAAAAGGGCAGCTAAATGACAAACCTTAACCATCTAAGAGTGCATGTTTGGATTTCCGGGCAAGTCCAAGGTGTCGGTTATCGCATGTCAACTTGCAGAGCAGCAGAAACCTTAGGGATTAATGGCTGGGTCAAGAATTTGCCCGACGGACGGGTTGAAGCAGTATTTGAAGGCCCACCAGAATTGGTAGAAGAGATGATCCGGTGGTGCCACAAGGGGCCACGTATGGCGATCGTGCAAGAAGTCAAAGTAGAGCACGAAGAACCGGAAGGCATTCAAGGATTTTATACGAGCCGCTGATAGAGCTGAAGGAGCAGGCCGAAATTAGCAGGTAAGCACCACTCCACTACGGCGGCGATCGCCTGCGCCCGTGATGGTTCCAGCAGTATCTCGCATCACTGTGTGTACCCCACCAAAAAACATATTTTCCTGCTGCCACAACACCATTTCATCGTCAGCAGGAAGATGCAGTTTTTTTAGCTCCGCTTCACTAAATCCTGGCTCAACATTAAATACAGAATTTTCCCAATGAATTCGCGGGCTATCGACTGCTACTCCCACTGGCATTTGAAAATCTAAAATATTAGAAATTACTTGCAAAATCGCCGTTCTAATCCGATTCGAACCTCCAGAACCTAAAACAATCTCTGGCTGTTGATCTTTCAGTACAATCGTAGGAGCCATCATGGACGCAATTCGAGTATTTGCCTGCCACTGATGAAATCCATTTGGGTTCAAATCTTCCTCTCCCAACATGTTATTCATCATGATGCCAGTCCCAGGAATGATATAGCCACAACCTTCTCCATTGGAGGTAGTTACACTGGCAGCATTACCTTCATCATCGATCACGCTCAGGTGAGTTGTGCTACCCCATTTATTCGCAACATCCAGTAATTGAGCTTGATACATTTCTACCTGAACCGTCTCTAGAAAGGCTTGAGAATCTTGCTGCCGACAAAGCTGGTCAGACTGCTCTCGGCGAGCGATATTCGTCAGTCGCATCGCTGTAGCCAAAACATCTAAATGCTCGGCACTACCAAACTTAAAATTCGCCAAGTCAATCGCAGATAAAAGCTCCAAAGCTAAAGCAATCAGAGTGCCACCAGAGCTAGGTTTGGGGTTAGTCAGCAAGATATTATCTCGATAATTGATCGCCAGTGGTTGACGTTCAATCACCTGATATTGCTGCAAATCTTCAATAGTTAGATAACCACCTAACTTCTCACAATCTTGAACAATTTGATGTGCAATATCGCCTCGATAGAATCCATCTGGCCCTGTTTTAGCTAAGTAAGCCAGAGATTCTGCTAAGTCGGGCATGACCAAATTGGTTCCAGGTGCTACAAGAGAACCATTGGGGGCAAAAATTTGGCGTGATTCTACAGAAGCAGTCAGAATGGGACTGAGAATTTGAAAGCAGAAATATTGGAAATCAGAGATTTCTACACCTCTTTTGGCATAGTGAATCGCAGGTTCCGCGATCGCCTGAAATGGCAACCGACCCAACTTTTGATGCACATGGAAAATACCAGCCACATTTCCTGGTACACCCATTGACCCTAAGCCAATGTGAAACTCTTGAATAGCACCGCCAAAGTTAACATCAACTGGATAAAAATTTAGGTGGGAGGGATTCTTTTTATAACAAGGTGTTTGAGTAAAAAAATCAAATAAAATATCTTCTTGCTGAGAGGTATGCGCCAGGAGAAAGCCACCCCCCGCCGGAGAAGTCAGTGTGGGTTCCACCACAAAAGCTGCCATCACTGCTGCGATCGCGGCATCAAATGCATTGCCGCCCAAGCGCAACATTTCCAGCCCTGCTTCGGCTGTTTTGGCATGTCCCGCAGCAATCACACCATGAGTTGGGTTTGGCATAGGTTATGTTTTTTGATCGAGGCGAATGGCTTGCTCTAGAGCAGCTTTAGTTTTAGCTCGCTGCACATAGGCTTGTAATTGAGTGATATCCCAACCAATTAGCATACTTAGGTCTTCTAAACTCAGTCCTCGCATCAGCATTTCCACACACCAAGTTTGCTGAGCTTGTTCAATCCTGGGGGGTTGTCCTTCCGGAGTCAACAGATTCTCTGTGATTTGCTGCCACTGCGATCGCACTTCCACCTCCGAAATCGGTTCTCCCGTCGTCGCCAGAAACAAAGCAGTCTGGGTATCTTTACGGCTTTTGAGCCAGTGAGTCAGGGGATTGCGGGTGTAGGTGCCATAACGCTGGCCTAGAATCCACTGGTTGACTGGCACTTGCCTCACCCCATTGCGGAGCACTTGCAACCAATGTTGCTCAGTGGCACTAAATTGCTGCGATCGCTGCAACGAAGTAATTTCGGCCACACTCAAGCCCGCTGCAAACAGCACATAAGCGATCGCATATTCTTGCAACCCTCGTTTTTTTGCTTGTTGCAAAATCGCGTGAACCATAGGCGCTGGAAGATCTGCCACCGTTTCAGGACGAATTAAAGGAGCGATCGCCTCCTCAGGATGAGCGTTCATCGCTTCTAGTTGCGCTTCCGACTGAAATACTGCCCCATGCAAAAACAGCTCCACCAGATTATCTAAAAAGTCATCTCGGCTGTCCCAGAGTTCGTGAAACTCGCTAGTGAACTCAATCACGGCATATCCTAACAACATCCCGTTGAGAAGACTAGCTAATTTTTCTGCCGGAAGGAGAGTTCGCAAATGCCCCTGATGAATTACTGTGGCTAAATACTCGGCAACATAGCGATTTGCTTCTGTGATGCCTTGGCCCAGAGCTTGGCGATTTTCGGCAGGATACTGACCCGCCTCCCCTACCACAGAGCGAACAAAGTCTGGCACGCGCTCTAGCGCTTGAAGACAAGCATTAGCATAGTCTTTAAGAGTCTGGGCAATATTGCTAGTCCGGTTGGCTTGCTGAATTAGAGACTCGCCCAATTGGGTAAACATTCCAGAGTCTTCTAGCACCGCCAGCAAAAGGCCATGCTTGTTGCCAAAATGCCGAAACAGCGTGACTTCATTGACTTCCGCTAATTCGGCGATCTGCCTTGTTGTCGTTTCGGTGACCCCCTGAGCCGTAAACAGCTCAATGGCCGCGTTAATGAGGCGCTGTCGCGTCGGACTTCGTTGAGCAGGCATAAACTAGGAATGCAAGTACCACTTGCAATTGTTGGATGGGATTGCTAGAATGTGCAAGTATAGCTTGCATCCTCCTACTGTAGCGGTCTTTTTTGATTTCGATCAGACGAAGGCACAGCCAGTGGATAGCGAGGGCGCGTGCACCAGTCCTGAAACTCCCCAGCACTGGTTAAATACGGCATTCAAATAGGAAATTTATGACCTCTAATTCCATTGCGCCTGCTGCTACAGGTAGGCCATCCCTATCGCTGAGCTGGTCTAATGTGCTCTTCTTCGGGAGCTTTCACGCCCTCGCTTTACTGGCACCCTGGTTTTTTTCGTGGTCGGCGTTGGGCGTCACGCTGTTCCTCCATTGGCTATTTGGTAGCATCGGTATCTGCTTAGGGTATCATCGGCTCATCAGCCACCACAGTCTGCAAGTACCCAAATGGTTGGAGTATGTAATTGCAACGATTGGAGCCTTAGCGCTTCAAGGTGGGCCTATTTTTTGGGTGGGTGGTCACCGTCAACACCACGCCTATGCTGAAGATGTAGATAAAGATCCCTATTCCTCGAAGCGGGGTTTTTGGTGGAGCCACATGCTCTGGATTTTGTATCCCCGTGAAGAGTTTTTTAACTCTGAAAAATACTATAAATACGCACCAGATCTGGCTCGTGATGCCTACTATCGCTTCCTCGACAACTACCATTTACTGCTGCAAATCCCGATGGGTCTGCTGCTCTACGCGATCGGCGGTTGGTCGTTTGTCATCTGGGGTCTAGTTTTACGAGCGGTGCTCTTGTGGCATAGCACTTGGTTTATCAACTCCATCACTCATTTACGCGGATACCGCACTTATGAAGTTGGAGACAACTCTCGGAATTTGTGGTGGGCCGCTCTAATTACCTACGGTGAAGGCTGGCACAATAATCACCACGCTCAACCTAATGTCGCTCCCGCAGGCCGTCATTGGTGGGAAATTGATGTCACCTGGTGGGCAATCAAAGCGCTCAAAGCAGTCGGTTTAGCCAAGAAGGTAGTAATGCCACCCGCCGCAAAAACAGCTAGTTAATACAACTCGATAGTTAATAGAAGGGCGCAGCATGCTGTGCCCTTTTCCGTTTTTATAAGTAGGTGAAAAGGCGATCGCTGCTAAGCAGTAAATATACACAGACAGAAGCTGGACACCGCCCTAAATACCAAATAAATTGAAGGCAAGCAGAGCTAATTAGATTTATAGTCCAGGGAATTTACCAATGAATAAACTTACAAAATCTGAATTAACAGCCTTTGGTCTGACTTGTTTGAGTCTGGGTATGTTGCCTACTAATCCCGCTCAAGCAGCTTTGCTCAACTTCAATTTGTCTTTTTTAGAAGATAGTTCGGGCCGCACCGGAGCAGGTACGCTGCAAATCGACGACTCCCAGGAGCTAGGGTCAGGATTCTTTGAGATCACCGAATTTCAGGTTTTAACTCCTCAAAACAAATCGCTGGCATTAAGTAACTATGCTCCCGCTGGACCTGACTTTGTTTTAGGCTTCAATCAGACTTTAGGTTCCATTGCTCAAGTCAACCAAGCCGATCCAACTTTCATTTTTTCCCCTTTCATCATAGAAGCTCCAGGCTCCTTCCTCTTTTTTGAGCGGTTCGAAAAACGGTATGTTGAGGATCTATTTTTCTCATCTGAAACCAGAGGCTTATTTACAGCAGAGTTGGTTTCCCCCGAACCCCCGCCTACAGAAGTTCCTGAACCTGGAGTTTGGGTAGGTAGCTTAGTCGCAATGATGATGGCTTATAAGCTCAAACGCAGTTGTCCCGAAGTTGTTAAGATTAGCAGTCCTGGCTGATGCTTCCCAGCGATCGCCTCTCTAGAAAATCGCGCCATCGAATGCAGAAATCCCGCTTTGAAGATGTGTAAAACCACTACGCTATCTTTGAGGAGCGATCGCAATATTTATCCAATCGCTATCAATATTTCATCCATTGGCAATAAAACTTAGCCTTTAATGAAAATTCTGTAAAATAAGGGCTTTATAAACGAATGGCAGATAGCGGCAAGCTTTAGGTTGGGCACGATGAATGTAATCAATCAAACATCGACCGTACCGTCAGGCTTAGTTATCGTGAAAAATCCATCTTCGACTAACATCGGTCTTTTTCTATTGAGTGCTAGTGTTTTAATCGCTTCATCTATGCCAGCGCAAGCTGATACTTTAGCTATCAATCTCTCCGACCAAACAAACACTAATACCCAAAATTACCCTACAGTCAAGGTAGCTCTGGACGATACTATCAACCCAGGCAAAATTACAGTTACGGTTACTGTTTTACCTGGAGCAACGGGATATATTGGTGACCTGCGGAGTGTATATTTCAACCTTCCTAAAACTAGCGGTCTGCAAATCAATTCTCTCTCTGGTGGGCCATTGACCGCCACCTCTACAAATGGCGACTTTGGTAGCTTTAGCAAGAGCGCTGGACTCCAGGGGATCGATCAATCTTTCAATCTGGGGGCAGAAATTGGTCGGCAAGGCATTGCTGGTGGCGATGATTTTCAAAGCACCACGTTTACTATTTCT
This sequence comes from Trichocoleus desertorum NBK24, assembly GCF_030409055.1. Taxonomy (GTDB): domain Bacteria; phylum Cyanobacteriota; class Cyanobacteriia; order FACHB-46; family FACHB-46; genus Trichocoleus; species Trichocoleus desertorum_B. The sequence continues at coordinate 1,797,174 of NZ_CP116619.1, forward strand.
GGTGACGGTTTAACCCTGAGTGCTTTCACTTCTCAAAGTGTTGGCGTTCGGATGATGAGTGTGGGTTCTCCTACTGGCAATCGCGATCTCAGCAGCAAAACCCTAGGAATCGCTCCACCAACTGTAACCATTACCAATCCCCCTGTGGTACAAACTCCACCTGTAATAGAGACTCCCCCTGTGGTACAAACTCCACCTGTAATAGAGACTCCCCCTGTGGTACAAACTCCACCCGTAATAGAGACTCCGCCCGTAATAGAGACTCCCCCTGTGGTACAAACTCCGCCCGTGGTACAAACTCCTCCGCCTAACAACGATCCAGTTTCTGTACCAGAACCCACTACAGTGGCAGGATTGGGTTTAGTAGCTGCTGCGCTAGGCATTTCTCGACGCAATTCTAAGAAGAAAGCTTAGAGTTTGGAGGGGCGATCGCCATCCTCATCAATCCACTCCAACCCTCACTAACCCAAATAGACAAGAATGGTTCACGAAACCTCTGATTACGCGATCGGGGGTTTCGTTATTTTTAAAGCTACCAATTTAATCTTTTATACATTTTTTGGAGCAACGAGTTTCGCTATCATTACGCAAATAAATATGAACAGAGCAAACAGCTTGATTGAGCGCCCATGCCTTCGGGAACCGATTCCTGAGATTGCGGATGCCACACGTTATTTGGATGCAGCAGTATCAGCGCATCTTGTCGGACGATTCGATTTGGCTGAGGCTTTGATTTGTCTTGCTGACATTCCCGCTATTCGAGAATGGACAGAATCTCTTTGGGGTGCCAATAGCCCCTATACACAGTATCGAGTTGTGGCGATCGCGCCTCCAATCTTCCCGAAGGATCAACGCGTTAAGGTACGGATGCCGACAGCAGTAGAGAAGCAGCTTTTGCATCAGCGAGATGGCTATCACCTCAGGGGGTAACAGAAAGCTTGAAGCAGATGTGTAGCAGGGGATAGAGCCGCTAAACACAAAAAAAGATAGGCTTGCTACTTGACCACAAGCCTACCCCTAAAAATGCTGCCTCTATTCTACCAAGCTCACCTCCAACAGTGCCTCAGTCCTCGCCATTACTTACTTGTGAATCTGCTGGTGTTGCTATTGCAATGGCATAAACAAGTGCGCCTCGAAAGACTTGCGACCACCTTGCCCTCAGGGGGTAACAGAAAGCTTGAAGCAGATGTGTAGCAGGGGATAGAGCTGCCAAGCACAAAAAAAGATAGGCTTGCTACTTGACCACAAGCCTACCCCTAAAAATGCTGCCTCTATTCTACCAAGCTCACCTCCAACAGTGCCTCAGTCCTCGCCATTACTTACTTGTGAATCTGCTGGTGTTGCTATTGCAATGGCATAAACAAGTGCGCCTCGAAAGACTTGCGACCACCTTGCCTCTACCGATTCAATTCGAGGGTCGTCGCCGCTGTTTGCAACGCTTGTTTTCGAGCCCTCAGTTGCACATTGATACCCTCTGGTTGCCCTTAGTCGGCTACTTGCTATCTTGCCAATTCCGAGTCGGACAAACTCTTTACTTGGTCCTCGACCGCACGCAGTGGCAAGGGGTGAATGTGCTGATGGCGAGTGTGATTTATCGAGGGCGGGCTCTGCCCTTGTACTGGCAGTTCTTGTCGCATTCTGGAAGTTCGGGCTTAGCGCAACAACAAGCGGTTTTGCGCCCACTTTTAGCGCTACTCAAGCCTTATCAAGTCGTGGTCTTAGGGGACCGGGAATTCTGCTCGGTGCATCTAGCGCAATGGTTGGGCCAAGAACAGCTCAGCTTCTGTTTACGCTTACGCTGTAACGAGTACGTTCAAGATGAAACGGGTTTGGTTGAGCAACTCCAACACCTGGGATTAAAACCCGGTCAATCGCGCTTTTTCGAGCAGGTGAGGGTGACGAAACAAGGGGGTCTGGGATTGTTTAATGTGGCTTGCTATTGGAAACGAGCATATCGAGGCCATTGCGAGAAAAGTGCTTGGTTTCTCTTAACCAATCTGCCCTCTTTAGGTGCTGCTGTGACGGCTTATCAACATCGCATGGGCATCGAAGCTTTCTTTCGTGACTACAAAAGTGGAGGGTATCAAGTCGAATCCACTCCTCTCAATCATCAGCGCCTATCCGGTTTATTTGTTCTCTTAGCCCTTGCTTATACCAGTGCAGTCATTCAAGGCCATGAAGTTCGCACTCAAGGCTTAGCTAGCTATATTTGTCGAGCCAAAGAAGGACGAAGAATGCGTCGCAGACATAGCGATTTTTGGATAGGTTTGTATGCTCAAGCTTGGTTGGAAGGGATGGATTTAGCCACCGATTGGGTAGAGTCTTGGATGCAGCTTAGTGGCAATAAGCAATCCTATCTTCAGCGAGGACTAGACGCTGCTTCCCGCCTCCAGTCCTTGTTCTAGCCTTCTTGTTACCCCCTGAGCCACCTTGCCTCTACCGATTCAATTCGAGGGTCGTCGCCGCTGTTTGCAACGCTTGTTTTCGAGCCCTCAGTTGCACATTGATACCCTCTGGTTGCCCTTAGTCGGCTACTTGCTATCTTGCCAATTCCGAGTCGGACAAACTCTTTACTTGGTCCTCGACCGCACGCAGTGGCAAGGGGTGAATGTGCTGATGGCGAGTGTGATTTATCGAGGGCGGGCTCTGCCCTTGTACTGGCAGTTCTTGTCGCATTCTGGAAGTTCGGGCTTAGCGCAACAACAAGCGGTTTTGCGCCCACTTTCAGCGCTACTCAAGCCTTATCAAGTCGTGGTCTTAGGGGACCGGGAATTCTGCTCGGTGCATCTAGCGCAATGGTTGGGCCAAGAACAGCTCAGCTTCTGTTTACGCTTACGCTGTAACGAGTACGTTCAAGATGAAACGGGTTTGGTTGAGCAACTCCAACACCTGGGATTAAAACCCGGTCAATCGCGCTTTTTCGAGCAGGTGAGGGTGACGAAACAAGGGGGTCTGGGATTGTTTAATGTGGCTTGCTATTGGAAACGAGCATATCGAGGCCATTGCGAGAAAAGTGCTTGGTTTCTCTTAACCAATCTGCCCTCTTTAGGTGCTGCTGTGACGGCTTATCAACATCGCATGGGCATCGAAGCTTTCTTTCGTGACTACAAAAGTGGAGGGTATCAAGTCGAATCCACTCGTCTCAATCCTCAGCGCTTATCAGGTTTATTTGTTCTCTTAGCCCTTGCTTATACCAGTGCAGTCATTCAAGGCCATGAAGTTCGCACTCAAGGCTTAGCTAGCTATATTTGTCGAGCCAAAGAAGGACGAAGAATACGTCGCAGACATAGCGATTTTTGGATAGGTTTGTATGCTCAAGCTTGGTTGGAAGGGATGGACTTAGCCACCGATTGGGTAGAGTCTTGGATGCAGCTTAGTGGCAATAAGCAACCCTATCTTCAGCGAGGACTAGACGCTGCTTCCCGCCTCCAGTCCTTGTTCTAGCCTTCTTGTTACCCCCTGAGTGGCTATCACTGTAGATTTTGCGGCATATCAGTCATCCGATCTGAGATCCGCGATCGCCTCAGAAAGTTTTATTCAGACGTATTACCGTGGGGCAAAACAAACCCAGAACAACACGCTGCCTTTCAAGCACTATGGTTGCAGTACGATCATCTGCTGCCTCACGCCAGAGGTGGCACCAATGATTTAGAGAATGTGGTTATCACTTGTGCACCGTGTAACTTTGGTCGCGGCAGTTACACATTAGAGGAGGTTGGTCTTAGTGATCCCAGAATGCGAGAACCCGTTCGCTCAACGTGGGATGGATTAGAGCGATTCTGTTGAGCAGTGCGATCGCCAATCTTGCCGTGTAGTGCAAAGTAAGGGACTGGTAAGCTCATCTCAAATCTTAGTAAACCAATCACTATCAACCTCTACAGACTCGATCATCGTTATTTTGACACCCAATCTCAGCTCTTTTAGACGTTGAACCAACTGTTCGCCATCTATCAAATCAATCGGTGGTGCTCCATCTCGTGTAGCTTCTTTGATGGCATCTCTGGTAAAGGTTCCAGTTGTAATAAACAAGCCCTTATCAGTACGTCCTTGCATCGCTCCGCGAAAATCTCTAATTTGACTAGCAGTGACTGCGCCTTGATAGCGTTTGCACTGAAACAAAACATGGAAGCTTAGAAACCCGCTGATTCGAGCAATGCCAACACCATCAATACCCCCATCCCCAGCCTTGCCTGTCACTTGCACTTGAATAAACCCTGACTCGCGTAGTAAACGCTGTGCTAAACGTTCAAACGCGCTAGGTTCTAGCAAGAGTAGAGTTTTATGCAGTTGCTGATGCCAAGCTAGCTCCTCTAGAGTTTCAATAGCTCCAACAGCTTCTTCTGGGGCATCTGACTGAGCAGATTTAGTCTTGCCAGCATCTCGAACAACTTTAACAATCTCCCTGGCATCAAGCTCATCAAGATTAATGGATGTTGAGACTAGAGACCATATTCCACGAGCCGAGTTCTGCAACAAGCCGTACTTTTTCAGATAGGTGCGAGTCCATGCAAGCCGATACTCAACCTCATTCTGTGAGGTACTTCCATGTGGAATCTCAAGTACCTTATCGGGCAACTTAAGAAGTTGCACTACCTTGTCATAAATCTCCTCAGTTGTACCTGAGCCGCCTAGAGCTTGTATTGCCTGGATTGTAGGCAGAAGCATTGAGTCGAATGTAGGAACTGAAGAGGCGGAGCGCTTCATGCAAAAACCACTAAATCGATTTATGGAAATACCGCTTTGTCAAATATAAATCGATGAAGATGTGGAACGACTTCGCGATCGCCCCTCCAACGCCTTACTTCAGAAGCACGATCGCACAAACTCAGTCAAATGCTCCATGCCTTTTTCGATCGTGGCTCTGCCAGTGGCACTTAAAGAGGTATACAGACTAGCAATAATCATCAGACGCAACATTTAGCGTCATGCTTGGTAAGCCACCTTACGCACAATGACCTGATGCCCTTTGTGCAAAATCTGAATTTTGTCTTCAAAAGCTGACAGAAAGGCATCTACCCCTACTTTTGTACTCCAACTGGGAGAGGAGGATAAACCTTGAAAAGTACTGGCTTGCGGATTGTAATAAGCACTCTGAATGTAGATATAGTCGTAGTCATCAAAGATAATCCAACCGCCGAGCTTGATTAACCGCCAAGCAATCACCGCATCTTCGAGCACATCACTGGCTACATGAGAACCATCAATGTAGATCAAGTCGTAGGTATCGAAAGGCAGCAATCGCAGCATTTCTTGCGATTTCCCCGCTAATTTCGTCACCTTCTCAGCCACCCCTGTCTTCGCAATATTGGCATCAAACAGCCGATTGTAAGGGGGATTAAAGGTGTCTAGGCAGGTGAGGTGAGCGGCGGCATCCGTCAAAATATTGTCGAGTAGCCAACAAGCAGAATGCCCTTCAAAGCTGCCAATCTCGATCGCTTGCAAACCTGGTGTATGCGCGATCGACTGCAAATATTGTTGCCAGATAGGGATGCTTTCTGTAAAAAAGTCAGAATTAAACTCGTATCCTTTACTGCGAATTTCCTGGGAGTGGGTTTTGACTAAAGTTAGCTTTGTAGCGATATTTGTCAAATCAGGTTGTAGAGCGATCGCAGTTTGATAGTGCTCGATCGCTACTTCATACTCACACTGTTGTAGAGCAATATTACCTAACTCGATATAGATGGCCGGGTATTGCTGTGAGACTGTCAAAGCTTGCTGGAAATAGGCGATTGCATCTTCGGTTTGACCTTGTGCCGACCAAGCCAATCCCAACTTGTAATACGCTTCGGCAAAGCGAAACTCTGCGGATGCTACCTGCTGTGGGCGATCACGAAGCAGGGGGGCTAGGACAGGCTTCAGCGCAAAATAAGCCTCAAAGAACTTAAGAGAAGTGCGATCGAGGGGATTGACACTTTCAAGCACTGCGAAGAGGTGATCTGGATTAATTTCTGTTCCTTGTCCAGTTTGAATCAGTTCGGCAGCATCAGCTAATGCCTGCTTTCCTTCTGCCCAAAAACTGCCTAGCTGTGCCGGAAGGAGGGCGATCGCCAGCAAATTGTTGCAATCGTGAGGAGCCAATTGGCTGATTTGTTGACGTATTGTCCAAACTTGTTGCCAATGCTCAGCAGCAGCTTGTCGGAGCACTTCCTTATTCAGAAGGTCGAGTAACTCTGAAGTATTGGCTTCAATTTGCTCGGCAGGCATCTCACTCATCCCAGACAGCCAAGTCGCTTGGGCTTCTGATGTTTGCCCTTGTAAAAGCAGAGCTAAACCCAGATACCAATACGCAGTTATGTCAGCAGAATCGGTGGCGATCGCTTGTTCACAAAGGGCGATCGCTGAGTCATAATTTTGCTGAACCAGGGAAGCAGCAGCTTGCTCTAGAGGGGATAACATCACAATTCCACGAGTGTGGCTTTCAGTTTGCCCAGATTACAGCTTACTGCTGACAAATTTGGCTAAACGCTCCATACCTTTTTCAATCGTAGCCATGTCGGTAGCGTAGGAGAGACGGATGTGGTCATCTGCACCAAAGGCAACCCCTGGAATTACAGCGACTTGTTGAGTTTCTAACAATTTATCGCAGAACTCCAACGATTTGAGACCAGTCTTGCTGATGTTAGGGAATAAGTAGAATGCTCCATCGGGCGGGGGGCAGCTCAGGCCAGGAATCGCGTTGAGGTGATCTAGCATCACTTGGCGGCGTTGGGCAAAGGCTTGCCGCATCTCTTCTACACAGTCTTGAGAACCTGTATAAGCTGCGATCGCCCCATACTGGGCAAAGGTGCAGACATTGGAAGTACTGTGGCTTTGCAGCGTGCTGACTGCCTTGATTAAATCTGTTGGGCCTGCCAGGTAGCCAATCCGCCACCCTGTCATGGAGTAGGCTTTGGCGAAACCGTTACTAATAATGGTGCGCTCAAACACTTCTGGACTCACCGCGCCAATGCTGAGATGTTCCGCGTCGCCGTAGATCATCTTTTCGTAGATTTCGTCCGAAACTACTAGGATGTCTTGCTCGACAATTACCTGAGCGATCGCGCGAATTTCGTCGGGGGTGTAGACAACGCCTGTAGGGTTGGAGGGTGAGTTGAGAACAAAGAGCCGAGTTCTAGGTGTGATGGCTTGGCGCAATTGGTCTGGCGTGACTTTGAAATCGCTGGCAGCGTCCGTTTCGAGAATTACAGGCACTCCTGCAGCCAACTTCACCATTTCTGGGTAGCTGAGCCAGTAAGGGGCAGGAATAATCACCTCGTCGCCGGGATTCAACAGAGCCAGCATGAGATTGAACAGCGAATGCTTGCCACCATTGGTGACGACAATCTGTTCGGCTCGGTAAGCCAAGTGATTCTCGGTTTGCAGTTTCTGGGCGACCGCCTCTCTTAGCTTCGGTTCCCCTGCGGCTGGCCCGTATTTAGTTTTGCCCTCATCTAGCGCTTGCTTGGCAGCTTCTTTAATATGCGTAGGGGTGTCAAAGTCAGGTTCCCCAGCGCTGAAACTACACACATCAATGCCCTCGGCCTTCAGAGCTTTCGCTTTTGCGGCGATCGCCAATGTCAAAGAAGGTGATACCTGCCCCACTCGTGCTGCCAGCTTCATTACGCTTTCAGGTTTGTTAGATGTCAAATTCCTAGAGTAATCCAAAATCCCAAATCCCAAAGCGTCGATCACAAAGAAATCATCAGGCGATCGTCACATCGGGGGACAAATAAACGTCTTGAATGGCGTGAAAGAGTTGCACTCCTTCTTCAAACGGGCGCTGGAAGGTCTTGCGGCCTGAGATTAAACCAGAACCCCCGGCGCGTTTGTTAATCACAGCAGTCCGGATAGCTTCGGCAAAGTCGTTCTTACTGGAAGCACCGCCAGAGTTGATTAGGCCCGCTCGTCCAGCGTAGCAGTTGAGCAACTGATAGCGGGTGAGGTCGATGGGATGGTCGGTAGTGAGTTCAGAGTAGACTTTCTCGTGGGTTTTGCCGTAGCTTTTGCCTGTGGCTTGGGCGACTGCTTTATAGCCGTTGTTAAGTTCGGGCAATTTTTGCTTGATGATGTCGGCTTGGATAGTAACGCCGAGGTGGTTGGCTTGAGCGGTGAGGTCGCCCGCTAGGTGATAGTCCTTGTCTTGCTTGAAGGCGTCGTTGCGTAGGTAGCACCAGAGAATGGTGGCCATGCCGTATTCGTGAGCCAGAGCAAAGGCTTGGCTGACTTCTTGGATTTGACGATCGGACTCTTCAGAACCGAAATAAATGGTGGCTCCTACAGCCACGGCTCCGAGGTTCCAGGCTTGCTCGACCGAGGCAAACATGATCTGGTCGAATTTATTGGGATAGGTGAGCAGTTCGTTGTGGTTGAGCTTGAGAATAAAGGGGATTTTGTGGGCATATTTGCGAGACACGCTGCCTAAGACGCCTAGGGTGGTGGCAACGGCATTGCAGCCTGCGGCGATCGCTAATTTAATGATGTTCTCGCTGTCGAAGTAGATGGGGTTGGGGGCAAAGGAAGCACCCGCAGAGTGTTCGATGCCTTGATCTACGGGCAAAATCGACAGGTAGCCTGTGTTGGCTAAGCGGCCATAGGAGTATAGCTGCTGGAGGCTCCGCAAGACTTGAGGGGAGCGATCGCTTTGGGCAAAGATGCGCTCAATCCAATCGGGGCCAGGTAGGTGTAGGAGGTCTTTGGAAATTTTGGCTTTATGGGTTAGAAGGTCTTCAGCTTCTTCTCCAAGCCAAGATTCGATGGACTGCGGCACAGATACTGTAGCGGTCATAGTGCTTGTCCTCTTCTTCAGAACGGTGATCGTCTGTTGTTCTCTCTATGGTAGTTAGCTTGTTTCGGAAGTGGTTGTAAATAACTAGTGTCTATGGAATCTATTTGAAAATTCGAATCTTGAGGGCACTCGCCCCCAAACCCCCACTAAGGGACGGTTGCGTCCCTCAGACTCCCTCCAAACGAAGCTAAGGGTTAGTGTTTCGATTCTTCGGTTGTGTTAGCTTTTGGCTTCTAGCTCTCGCCTTCTGGCTTCTGGCTCTTCAGTTCCCTCCTTCATCCTTCCTTTTTCACTCCTCACTCCTCCCTCCTCACCCCTCACTCTTCGCCCTTCATCCCTCTACCCCCTCCCTGTACTATGGGAAAGAGTTATTCGACCTAGCCGTTTTTGCAAATAGGTGTCTTCAGCATGACCGCAGTCACTCCGAATCCTATGTCCGCTGTTCCTGCTTTTTGTGAGGGCATTCAGTATTTTGGTGATACGGTGCCTGGGTTTGATGCCTATGGCCAAGCTCCGGCGATCGCAGAAAATCAAAAGGCGATCGCGAGTTCGACAGATCGGGCAGCGGTTTATCAGACGATGCTGGCGGCGGATGCGTTGCGCTATCTGATTTTGCAGGTGACGGCGAGTAAGGCTTCGGGGCATCCAGGCGGGTTTGCGAGCCAAGCGGAGGCTTACGCGGCGTTGGTGATGCTGGGTCACAAGAATGTGATTACGGAGGTAGGGCACCACGCGCCTGGTTTTTATAGTGCGATGTTTCTCGATCGCTCGTTGGAATCGATGGGCATCAAGACGGTACAACAACTGCGCGATCGCTTCCGGGAGAAGCATGGGCTGTTAGGGCACTTGTCGGGCTTTATTCCGGGCATTTTGGCTCCAGCGGGGCCGTTGGGTCAAGGGCAACACTTTGCGATGTCGGCGGCGCTACTACACCGCGATACGCTGTTTCCCTACACGGTGGGGGATGGCGGCTTAGGTGAGCCTTACATCATGAGTTCGATGGCGCACTTCCATACGGCTTACCCAGAAACAACCAATTTCTTACCTGTGTTGGTTTGGAATGGCTTTAGCCAAGAGCACCACAGTATGGTGTCGCTGAAGTCCAACGAAGAAATGCTGGCTTTCTGGCGCGGCAACGGGTTTGAGGAAGTGATTTTGGTGGATGCCAAAGCTTTCGATGACCAGAACCAGCCCGGAGATTATGTCGATAGCACTGCTTTCTCATTTGAGCAGCGGTTGGCGTTTACCGAAGCGGTGTTGGCAGGGGTTGACCAAGCAGCTCAGTCAGCGTTAGGCGGAAAGCTGACGGTATTTATCATTAAGCAGCTCAAGGGGTCTGGGGTGCATGCTCGCGGTGCGAAATCCCACAATCTCTACGCCCATCACACCCTCGACAACCCTGATATTGTGGCAGCGCTACAAGCTCGCGCTTTATCAGGTAAAGCTTGGGAACTGGTGCGAACCAATTTTGAGCGATCGAATGGGGGGCCATCCGCTAAGACTGCGGTGACTGAGTCGGAACTTCCCTTGCCTGAACTCGGTAAGCTACCGCTGGAAGAATATTCGGTGGGAGGCGATCCCAAAGTTTCTACCACGTCGATGGGGCGTTTGGTAGCTGCGGTAGGGCAACGCGATCGCAACTACATCGTGACGAACGCAGACGGCAACGAAGCCTCTGGAATTGCCAACATCAACCAAGCCCTAAAAATTATTCACCCCACGCCCGACGATCTCTACAACCAAAGCCCTACAGGTCAGGTTTATGAGCCGTTGAGTGAAGATGCTTGTGCAGGCTTGGCCGCAGGTTTGGCGCTAATGGGAAGCCGCACGCTCTGGTGCTCTTACGAGTCGTTCGCGATCAATGGTTTACCCATCTGGCAGACGGTGACGCAAGCAATGGCTGAGTTGCGCCGTCCCACTCCTTCCACCGTGACGTTGTTCACCGCAGGCGCTTTAGAGCAAGGCCGCAATGGTTGGACACACCAGCGCCCGGAAATTGAAGCCTACTTTGCTGCCATGATGCGGAATGGCAATGTCTTCCCACTGTTTCCACCCGATGCCAACAGCATCCAAGTCTGCTACGACTGGGCGCTAACCACCAAGAACAAAGGTATGGTGATCACAGCCAGCAAGTCACCTCTGCCGATTCGCACGACGTTTGCCCAAGCTCAGCAAGGGTTGGAACAAGGAGCCGTCACTCTCCAAGAAATTGCAGGTACCGAAGGCGGCAAGCTGGTGGTTTTGGCTGTGGTTGGTGACATGACCCTGATTCCCGCTTTAGAAGCTGCTGCTTTCCTGGAAACAGAGGGACTAGCGGTGCGGGTTGTCTCCATCATCAACCCCCGTCGCCTCTACCGTCCCTCAGATGTGGCTTGGGACACCTGCTCTGAAGCCGATGGCACATTCTTGGATGATGCTGGCTTTGAGGCACTGTTTGGTGGTGATGCCCTACTCAGCGTTACGGGGGGTGCCAGTGGCATGCTGGAACCGATCATGCTCCGCAGCACCAGCAAGCGAGATACCTTCGCTTGGAAACGGGGTGAAACCACTGCCAGCGCCGGAGAACTGATGGCCTTTAATGGTTTGACTGCGGAAGCGATCGCCAAACGTGCGATCGAACTCGTCCACTAAAGCCCAACCTCCAAGTTCTACCCCTTACACTGCCCTCTCCCCAAACCCCTCTCCACGTTGTAGCAGGAATTCTTACATAGGAAAAAACTTGAATACGGTTCGACTCCTTGCACTGCCCCCTAAATCCCCCAATTCTGGGGGACTTTGAGCAGGTTCCCCCCAAATTTGGGGGGTTAGGGGGGCCTGGTTCGGAATTCTTGTTTGAAACCACTCTGTCTTCCCTTGTAGAAAAGGGGTTGGGTTTTATGACAATTTACTATATGGCAGCCGTTGCGAACTCCAGAACAAAGACTGTTTCTCCGCTACCACTTTCCACTCGGATGGCGATGCCCAAGCGTTCGACAAACTTTTTCACCAGTGCTAACCCTAGTCCTGTTCCTCCGTATTTCCAAGGGTCATGATTGGGAATGCGGTAGAACTTGCTGAAAATGCGATCGTGCTCGGTATCAGGAATTTCCACGCCAGAATTACTCACGCGAATTTCTACTGCTGTTGGGGTTGCTTGAGCTGATAAAGCGATCGCGGCTCCAGCAGGGCTGTACTTGCAAGCATTGTGCAGCAGTTCGGTCAAAATACGCTCTAGATAGGAAATATCTGTGGTTAAGGGAGGCAGATTGTCTGGAATCTCCACGCTCAAGTGCTGCTCTTGATAATGAATCCGTTCAGCGAATGGCTCGATAAAATAAGGGACAAAAAGCTGAAGGTCAATGGTGGCTAGGTTGAGCGGCTCAGTCTGGGCATCTAGCCGCGCCATATCTAGGAGATCGTTGATTAGCCCCATCTCTCGCTGACCCTCCTCCCGAATCACTTTAAAGGAGCGAGCGATCGCATGGGATTCATCAGCAAACAAACCCAACGGTCTCAGGTTCGCTTCTAGCATTTGAGTCGCCAGCTTAATGCTAGACATGGGAGTACGCAGTTCGTGAGAAACCGTGTTGAGAAAATCATCTTTGAGTCGGTTCAACCGTTCCAGTTCTTGCACTTGTCGCTGAGCTTCGCGATACAAGCGGGATTGGCGCAGGGCGATCGCACAATGATTCGCTACCTGTTGAACCAGTCGGATTTCTAGCTCGTTAAAGCTCTCTTCCTTTCGCCTGAACAGCCACAGATCTCCTAAAATCCCTTGATCATCGTAAATAGAGCAAGCGAGGATGACTAATTGGCTGACATCAGGAGGCGCTTTATCTGGAGTAATAGGGCAAAATTGCAGAGCTTCGCCCTCTAAAAAAGCAACATTTGCAGGAGAGGCGGGAGTGATTTGCAAAAACCACCCTTGAGCAGCGGCTAAAGTTTGGTGAGCTTCATAGGCAGTCGTAGCTCGCGTATGATCAGCCTGATAAATTTCAACGTCGCAGTACTCAACGCCCAATCCCACCCCTAATTCCTGCACTGCTGTTTGGAGGATGTGTTGCTCATCCAAACTGTCCCGGACTTTGGCTGTGATTCGTTGCAATAATGACTCGAAATTTAGGGCTTGTTGCAGTTGAGCCGTCCGCTGCCGAACTTGCTCTTCCAGCTTGGCATTCAACTCCAATAGCTCTATCTGCTTCAGTTCCAATGCTGCCTGAGTTTGCTCCAATGCTGCGTTAGCCTCATTCTGGGCGCGAGTGGCGGCTTCTGCTACTTTCTTAGCTTGCAGCAGTTCGTCTTCATACTGGATGCGCTGGCGAATAGGAACAAAGATGCAGTCGTTGAAGCAGCTTTCATCTCGCTCTTGCCGTGCCGCATTGACAAGCACAGGAACATCCTTTCCTTGCTTAGAGCGTAGCAAGAGATAAATCTCCTCCACTTTGCCGTGCAGCTTTAGCAGTGGAAAGAGATGAGTTTGATAGAAGATGCGGCTGGCGATCGGTAGAATCGATGCGATGGGTAGTCCCTCTAACTGATCTGGCTCATATCCCAGCAATTTAGACAGGGTGGCATTAACCATCGCAATGGTGCCATTGTCTGTAAATGAGAGGAAACCGCAGGGAGCTGTATTGAGCAGCCCCTCTATCTGGCACACCATAAACTTAGAAATCACGAGCTTTATGTAGCCTAAGCCACAGACAAATAGTCCTGCATCAGCCGAATAGCTTCTTCTGGATGGCTCATATGGGGGCAATGCCCGGTGGCCTGCATAATCTGCAAGGCGCTTGCGCTCAAATGGTGATGCATGTAATGGCCTACCTCAGTCGGAGCGATCGCATCTTCCGAGCATTGCAGGATCAGGGATGGCACGCTCACTTTAGGCAAGTCACAACGGTTGTCAGAGAAAAACGTAACCTCAGCAAATCGGCGCATAATCACCGGGTCGGTGGAGCAGAAGCTAGTCTCAAGCTCTTGAGTCAGCTCTGGATGTTCTGAGTTCTGCATAATCACTGGAGCGAGAAAGCTAGCCCAGCCAATATAGTTTTTGTCCATCAGATCCAGCAGGTCTTCAATGTCTCGGCGATCGAATCCACCTGGGTAGTCCGGTAGATCATTGATATAGCAAGGGGAAGGAGCTACTAGAATCAGACGGCGGAAACGCTGGGGAGCTTGAATCGATGCCAAAATGCCAATGACACTGCTGACAGAGTGCCCAACAAAAATCACGTCTTGCAAATCCAGGGCGGTGCAGACATCCAGCACATCTTGGGCATAACCGTTGAGGTCACTGTAGCGCTCAGGGCTATAAGCCTGAAGATCTGACTTTCCAGACCCGACATAATCGAATAAGACGACTTTGTAATCATTCTCGAAAGCTGGTGTGATAAAACGCCATACATTTTGATCACATCCGAATCCAGGAGCGAACAGGATCGGTTGCGTACCGTTTCCGAAGACGTTCACATTGTTCCGCAGAAAAATGTTTTGAGCCATTCTATTTCCCACTGATTTCTATAGATTTCCCAGCGTTCTAAGCGGATCTACAACTGCCCAGGCGTTGCAATCAACTGTAACAGCGGTGCGATCGCTCAGAAATCAGCGGTGAGAGAGACGAAAGATCAACTGCTAATTATTGGCAATGTAGAGAAGTTTGATTGACCGTGAAACCTCTGAGGCGGGGCAGGAGTCAAACTTAAGATCATGAACCTTAAGATCATGAGCAGTAGCAAGCAAAGCACAGCCTGCTAAACCTAATTAGGGGGCATCGACGGATGCGATCGGATTTACAGGGCTTAGAGATTACCAGAGGCGAGTTGCGACGGCTGAGCGGGGTGCGGCGTGGCGACTTGCTGATTCCTCCCACCCGCAGACAAATTAGCTGGGAATTGCTCCGAACTCTAGTTGCGATCGCCCTTCTCGCTCTCAGCTATTGGGTTTTATCACTAAATTTTGCTCAGCACACCTTTCTTCTGATTGTCCTACATCTCAGTGCCGTGGTAGGACTCGTGGTGGATGATGTACAAACGATTCTCTTTAGCCGTAAAAATCGCCATCTGATTAACTTAGTAATGGATGTGGATCGTTACAACGCAGTGATTAAGGCGATCGACATCAACGACCAAATTGAAGCAGCAGGCAACTCGGAAGTGGCTCTGCATAACCGAGAGCAAGTAATCGAAGCCTTAGAACTCACCCGATCTGATTTAGTCCGAGCACTGAAAACCGAAAGAATTTTGCGAACGAATCAGCGCTTCATGGCTCGACATTCAGATTTATTTGACAATAACTTGACAGCTTTAGCGACTTTACAAGTTAATGATCAAGCTAGCGAACATGGACGATTGCTGAATCAGGCATTGGACATCGCAGTCGATGTGCAAGCAGAAATGAAGAAGTTACAAAACCAGCGATTCAGTTGAGCATGACTACCAAGCCCAAAATTATTGTTCTCGATGATGATCCCACCGGATCGCAGACTGTCCATAGCTGTTTGCTCCTGACCCGCTGGGATGTAGAGACGCTACGAGTCGGGTTAACGGATGAGTCTCCCATCTTTTTTGTTCTAACCAACACTCGCGCCTTGTCGCCCGAAGAAGCTACAAACGTGACGCGGGAAGCTTGTCAGAACCTCAAGCAGGCGATCGCGCTCGAATCCATCCAAGATTTTCTAATAGTCAGCCGATCCGACTCCACGCTACGCGGTCACTATCCGGTCGAAACCGATGCGATCGCGGAGGAGTTGGGGCCGTTTGATGCTCACTTTCTCGTCCCTGCGTTCTTTGAGGGTGGCAGATTCACGCGGGATAGCATCCATTACTTAATGGTGAACGGTGTACCCACTCCAGTCCATGAAACCGAATTCGCCCGTGACTCTGTGTTTGCTTATCAGCACAGCTATTTGCCCGATTATGTGGAGGAGAAAACCCAAGGTCGCATTGCTGCCGATCAAGTTGAGCGCTTTCTTACGGCTGACATTCAAGCTGGAGTGCGCGATCGCCTGAGGCAACTCAACCACAATCGATGCGGCGTAGTCGATGCGGAAAACCAAGCCGACTTAAATCACTTTGCATCTGATATTTTGGCGATCGCAGCCGAAGGAAAGCGGTTTTTATTTCGTAGTGCCGCTAGTTTGCTCACTGCTCTAGCTGCCTTACCTCCTCAGCCCACTGCGCCAGAAAATATGGCCCAGTACGCCAGAGATGGCAAACCAGGGGCAGTCATTGTGGGTTCCCACGTCCAAAAAACCACCGAACAGCTAGAACGACTCTTGCAAGAACCAGGCATTGCCGGGATTGAGGTAGCAGTCGCGCGGTTAAGGGATGGTGCTGCGGCCAGTCGTACGGCCCTCTTAGACGAAACCTTGCAGGCTGTTCGTGAGGCTCATGTCGCTGGGAAAACGCCCGTGGTTTACACCAGTCGCCAAGAGCTAACCTTTGAGGATGTGCAGGTACGCTTAGACTTTGGTACAGCGGTTTCAGCCTTGCTCATGGATGTAGTACGCGGATTACCCCGTGAGATCGGCTTCCTGATTAGTAAAGGCGGCATTACCTCCAACGATGTGTTGAGCACAGGCTTAACCTTGCCCACGGCTCGGCTCTTAGGCCAAGTCTTAGCAGGCTGCTCAATGGTTTGTACACCTGCCAACCATCCTCTTTTTCCTAGCTTGCCTGTGGTGCTGTTTCCTGGCAATGTAGGGGATGCCGATGGCTTAGCCACGGTTTATCGTCGGCTCAACAAACCTAGTTAAAATACAGTTCTACCCTTTCTAGTCCTACCCTCTTTATAGAGGGGAAATGAATCTGCAAAGTCCCCCAGAATCATTTCAGGTTCTAACCGCTTAGGCACGTTTCGCATGACCTCTGATTCCAACACTCCTATTTCTGCTCCACCTGCTGCCCCCACGCCAAGCAACGCAGTTGTAACTCCTACCCCTGCGTCTACCGAAGCCACGACCACAAGTACAGCGACACCGCCCAATCCCACGGAACCTACCGAGTCTGCGGCGGAAACTCCTGTTATGGCTCCCGATACAGCTTCCGACGCGGCTCCTGATCCAGTTCCCGATGGGGCTGCTCAGTCTACATCAGATCCTGCTTCAGAAGCACCTTTGATCAAAGACCTACAGGTGCGATTCAAGAGTGAGGCAGGCCAATTGCTTTTGATGTTGCCTCCCGAAACGGAGGTTACCGATCCGCCTTCCCCGACTGCGCTAACTTGGGCGGACTTGTGGCAACAACTCAAGCAACGACTAGCGGGGGGCGATCGCTTTTGGCAACCCGGAACCGTGGTGCATCTGATCGTCAGAGATCGCTTGCTGGATGGGCGGCAACTCCAGGCGATCGCGGATGCCCTATCGGAAGTGCAACTGCAACTCAAGCGGGTTTCTACGAGTCGCCGCCAAACCGCTGTCGCGGCTGCCACCGCAGGCTATTCGGTTGAGCAACAAGCAGCAGTTGCCCACCTTAGCCAACCCACTACTACTGCACAACTTGCTTTAGCCGACCCGCTCTATATTCAGACCACGGTGCGCTCTGGGGTCGAGATTCGCCATCCTGGTACCATCGTCGTCATAGGAGACATCAATCCTGGCAGTTCTCTGATTGCAGACGGCGATATTGTGGTTTGGGGTCGGTTACGGGGCGTGGCTCATGCAGGAGCAAGCGGCAATACCCAATGTCGAATTATGGCGCTGCAAATGGAGCCAACCCAACTGCGGATCGCGGAATCTGTGGCCCGTGCTCCCGAAAAGCCGCCAGCCCAGTACTACCCAGAAGTGGCTTATGTGACCAGCGAAGGAATTCGAATTGCTCGCTCTATCGATTTCGCCAAAACTCAATTACTCATCTCTATCAACCCAGGCCCAAATTCCTGACGTTTTGGCAGGAGAATAATTGAATGCAGACGATTAATAAGTCTCGCTGAATTAATTTCGGTGAAAATGCGGTTTAAGTTAAAGTTAATTGAAAGCTGAAGTAAAGTTCATTCGTCTAACCACCTCATGAGTCGCGTTATTGTTGTTACATCCGGGAAAGGAGGGGTGGGCAAAACCACCACCACAGCCAACTTGGGCATGGCCCTGGCTCAGCGAGGTCGCAAAGTTGTGGTTGTGGATGCGGATTTTGGCCTAAGAAATTTAGATTTGCTGCTGGGGTTAGAAAATCGCATCGTTTACACAGCAGTAGAAGTGCTAGCGGGTGAATGTCGGCTAGAGCAAGCGCTAGTGAAAGACAAGCGCCAAAGCCGTCTTGCCCTATTACCTGCGGCCCAAAACCGCACCAAGGACGCAGTCAGCCCTGACCAGATGAAGCAGGTGATCAGCGCTTTAGCCAAAGCTTACGACTACGTTTTAGTAGATAGTCCCGCTGGGATTGAAATGGGCTTCCAGAATGCGATCGCGGCAGCTCAAGAAGCTTTAATCGTCACCACCCCAGAAATTGCCGCAGTCCGGGACGCAGATCGGGTCGTCGGCTTACTAGAAGCCAATAACGTCAAGAAAATTCGTCTGATCGTGAATCGTCTGAAGCCAGCAATGGTGCAGGTTAACGACATGATGTCTGTACAAGACGTGCAAGAAATTCTAGCCATTCCCCTGATCGGTGTTATTCCGGACGACGAACGGGTGATCGTTTCTACAAACCGAGGGGAACCCTTAGTCTTATCGGAAACTCCTTCTAATGCAGGCACTGCTTTCAGTAATATTGCCCGCCGACTAGAAGGTGAAACTGTAGAATTTTTGGATCTCACCCCCAACAACGGCAGCGTTTTCTCCCGCCTTCGAAAGTTTCTGTATACCAGGATTCTTTAACTCTCTTGGTCAGGTCAAGGCTTCTATTCAGATTGCATTTACCGCATCGTTAGCCTCGTCCTTTATTCCTACTTCTATTCCATGCTTTTGCCAGATTCTTGACCCTCCCCAAGCTCCATGATCAATGAACTGTTAGAACGCCTATTTCCCCGATCAGGCTCTGAAAGTAGCCGCCAAGAAGTGAAGCGCCGTCTGCAATTTGTTTTGGCCCATGACCGAGCAGACCTCAGCCCTGAGTCGATGGATCAAATGCGGCGAGAAATTCTAGACGTGGTTTCTCGCTACGTTGAGATTGATGCTGAGGGTCTAGAATTCTCTCTGGCTAATAATGAACGAGTCACAGCTTTAATCGCTAACTTGCCTATCCGTCGCGTCCGGCAAGACTTTGAGGAGTCATGAGCACTAATGCCTCTCCCGATTGCAACTCTCTGGCGAGTTGTGCTCAAGCCCTGAAGCTCGATCAAATTCAGCGGCATGTCTTTATCTGCGCCGACCAGACGGTGCCCAAGTGCTGCGATAAGCAATTGAGCCTAAAATCCTGGGACTACCTCAAGCGGCGATTGAAAGAACTGAAACTTGACACTCCCGTCACCTCTGGAGCCAGCCCAGACTCCCCTTACGTCTTTCGCACCAAAGCCAACTGTCTGCGGGTCTGCCAGCAAGGGCCAATTCTCGTTGTATATCCAGATGGGGTTTGGTATCACAGTGCTACCCCAGAAGTGATTGAGCGCATTATCCAAGAACATTTAATTGGCAATCAAATTGTGTCAGAATTCGCTTTTTTGACTCATCCCTTGCCAAATGTGTCCGAGACCACCGCAGAAATTGAATTAAAAGTTGGTGATTCAGCTGCTGAAACCCTGGCTGCGGCTCACGATTAGGCGATCGCAAATCCAACTTTGTGCAGAGGAAAAATAGCCATAATCATGAAACGATGGTCATACCAATAAAAATTTGCTTCTGGCTTACAAGCGTTGGTAGCTATTCTTCCTGAATCTTGTTAAAAAATACTAATTAACCCGAATTAAGCTTGGGTTGCCAACGATACTTTGATAATGAAAAAACTTGTTAAGTCGGCCACCAAAATTACCTGCCATGCTTAAAGTAGGTAAATAATTGATGAAGTCAGCAACCAACTAGACCCCTGTCAATTCCTGATCAGGCACTATATTAATGAAGGAATACGTAGTAGACAGCAACATGTCTAGTAGAATGTGACAACAATAACTGAAAGTTTTATCTATAAACTTTAATTAATTCAGGCATGGCGAGTGACAAAGCATGAAGGAAGCGAGCGTGGGAGATCACAAACGGCTACTACTTATTGATGACGACCCTAACTTAATTCTGTTAGTCAAGGATTACCTGGAATTTCGCGGGTATGAAGTAGTTACAGCAGAAAATGGCCGTGAAGCTCTAGAAATTCTGGAGCAAGATATTCCAGATATGATTATTTGCGATGTGATGATGCCGGAAATGGACGGCTATTCCCTCGTAAAGCATGTGAGAGAAGACTCTCGTACTAGCTGGATTCCAGTTCTATTCTTATCGGCCAAAGGACAAAGCCAAGACCGCGTTAAGGGGCTTAACACCGGGGCAGATGTCTATATGGTCAAGCCCTTTGAGCCTGAAGAACTAGTGGCTCAAGTGGAGTCTTCACTGAAGCAAGCATCCCGGATGATGCAGCATCAAACCAAGGGCATCGACAATGGGCCTAAAATCCAGGTTCCCTTCGATGTCGAACTTACCCCAACTGAGTTGAAAGTGGTGCAGTTTGTGGCCCGTGGGATGGCTAATCGGGAAATCGCTGACGAACTCAATGTCAGCCAACGCACGATTGAAAGTCACGTCAGCAACATGCTGGGTAAGACAGGTCTACACAACCGCACAGAACTAGCACGCTGGGCGATCGAAAATAACATGGCTTAGGGGTGGTCTCAGCCCCAAGCATGCAGACGAATAGCAAAAATCAGAGTAGAACTTATTTGGCTTAAGTTCTACTCTGATTTTTTAGGCTCCTATGCTTCTACCTTCCCTTACCACCCATCCTCTTGCGCACTAGAATCGTGCCAAATCTCTAGGTCTAGTTCATTTAAGTAGAGCAAGGCACTGTCAATCTGGGCAGTGGTGCC
The DNA here is from genome assembly GCF_030409055.1 of Trichocoleus desertorum NBK24. Taxonomy (GTDB): domain Bacteria; phylum Cyanobacteriota; class Cyanobacteriia; order FACHB-46; family FACHB-46; genus Trichocoleus; species Trichocoleus desertorum_B. The sequence continues at coordinate 1,817,857 of NZ_CP116619.1, forward strand.
CTGGAGTTCTAAGTCAAACCAACCATCATCTCGTGCGTTCGCTCCCAACAAAGCCGCTGTGATATTGACCGTGAGGCCATGTTGAGAGATTAGGCGAGAAATAACGGGCTCTTGATGGTAGTTCTTGGGGATACGAATCCTAATGCGAGTTTGGGTGTATCGCTGATCCGAAGTAGGCTCTGAAACTGGAGCCGATAGATGAGATTCGCCCAGCGGCATACCCTCTGGGTTGGAGCTATTCAAGGGAGTGTAGCGATCGCTGTCATCCGTCAACATGATCTGCCTCCTATTCAACATCTTTGATTTTGGTTTTACGTTCCAAAATTTCCTTCAACACCAAGGTCACAACCGCCAGAAAGGCAAGTAAAACTGCCGCAGAAAAGGCCGACTGGGTCGCATACTGCTTGTAGGCTTCCTCGACAAACAGCGGTAGCGTCTGGGTTTTACCCGCAATGTTGCCAGAAACGACAGACACCGCCCCAAACTCACCCATGACTCTGGCATTGGTCAAAATCACGCCATATAACAAACCCCAGCGAATGTTAGGAATTGTGACTCGCCAGAAGATTTGCCAATCGTTAGCGCCTAGGGTTCTGGCTGCTTCTTCTTGATCGCTGCCTGCCTCTTCCAAAACTGGAATCACTTCGCGAGCAATAAAGGGCAGGGTAATGAAGGCACTCGCTAGAACCATCGCAGGCATGGCGAAAATGATCTTGATATTCGCTGCGTCTAGCCAAGAACCAAACCAGCCATTGCGCCCGTAGAGCAGCACAATCATCAAACCTGCCACGACTGGAGACACGGCAAAGGGAACATCTAGCAAACTAATGAGAAAAGTGCGTCCCCGAAACTGATTGCGAGCAATTACCCAAGCCGCACAAAGGCCAAACACGGTATTAATAGGCACGACAATCAGAGCAATCAAAAGTGTCAGCTTGGCAGCGTGCAGAAAGGTGGATTCCGTCAAGTTTCCTAAGAATGGCCCCACCCCATCCTTAAATGCCTGCACAAAAACGTTGAAAGCTGGGATAAACAGCACCAAGGAAAGATAGGCGATCGCGATGCCAATCAAGACTCCTTTGACCCAAGTTTTCTGTCGAGCGGGAGTAGGAGCTTGTGGCTCGGAGATCTCAGGATTAAAGGATTTACCTGCCAGACTAGAGGTCATACCGCCGTCCCCACGCTTGCAATAGATTAATCGCTAATAGAATCAGCAACGAAATGCCTAAGAGAACCGTGCCAATGACGGTAGCACCGGAGTAGTCGTATTGTTCCAAGCGTTGAATAATCAGCACGGAAGCAATCAAGTCTTTGAATGGGATGTTGGAGGCGACAATCACGACGGAGCCATATTCACCCACCGCACGGGAAAATCCCAACGCCAATCCGGTCAGAATCGCTGGAAATAAAGGGGGCAAAACCACCCGATAAAAGGTTTGGAACTGGGAAGCGCCTAAAGACCAAGAAGCTTCTTCCACTTCTTTCTCCATCTCATGCAAGACAGGTTGCAGCGTCCGCACCACAAAGGGTAAGGAGATAAAGATCATCGCCACCCCGACCCCCAACCTAGTGAAGGCAACTTTAATTCCCCAAGGAGCCAGCAGTGAACCGATCCAGCCGTTGTCGCTGTAAACCGTGGCAATGGTCAAACCTGCAACTGAAGTGGGCAGGGCAAACGGCAAATCGATCGCAGCATCAATGATGCGCTTGAAAGGAAACTCGTACCGCACTAAGACCCAAGCAATTAAAACGCCAAAAACGGCATTAATCAGGGCCGCAATCAGGGCTGTGACAAAGGTGACATTATAGGTAGCCAAGGCAACAGGGCTGGTAGCAATGCGCCAAAACTCAGCAGGAGTCTCAGTACTCGCCTTAGCAATCAGCGCTGCTACAGGAAGCAGCAACATGATCGTGAGATACCCCAAGGTTACGCGCCAAGGCCAAGACAATCCCAAGAGCCTTTGGAGCGGGTTTTTGGGTCGAGAGGAAGCAGAGGGAAGAGTTGAAACAGCCATAGAGCAGAGCAATTAAAGACAGCAGGCTAGATCAGGCTAGTAGGGTAAAAAAATCGGGACAGATATTGTGAGTATTGTGAGAAGTTGATCCTAAGCTAATCAAGTATCTAACAAGTCTGTCCCTTCAATTCGATGCGATCGCTTTCCCATTTCTGTGCAAGCAAAGTCAGTCAGCCAATACTCTTACCTATTTGCTCGCATCTGGTCGAATACAGCACCATCGTCAAAGAATTTCTTCTGAACTTCGCTCCAGCCACCGTAGTCTTTCACAGTTGCCATATCCTTTACTGGAGGATACTTACCTTCTAGCGATTTCGCTTGGGCTCCGTTGAGATCGCTCAGACGGAAACCTACATTGGCAAACTCTTGCTGCGCTTCGGGAGAGAAGAGGTATTGCACAAAGGCTTCGGCAACTTCGCGGGTGCCGTGCTTGTCTGCGTTTTTGTCCACCACTGCTACTGGGTTGTCAATGGAAACATTGACCGCTGGAATGACATAGGGAAGTTTTTCACCGTTTTCAGCAGCCAACAGAATCTCATTTTCATAGTTAATCAAGGCATCACCTTGACCCTGCTTGAAGAAGATATCACTCGCTTCCCGCGCATCTCTGGGCAATACTGGAACGTTCTTGTAAGCCTTCGTGACAAACTCTTGAGCTTTGGCATCATCCGCACCGGATTTGACAGCAGCATTCCATAGAGCCAAGAAGTTCCAGCGAGCTCCACCGGAGGTTTTGGGGTCGGCGGTAATGAAGCTCACGCCGTCTTTGCCCAGATCTGTCCAATCTTTAATACCTTTGGGATTGCCTTCGCGAGTGACGATCGCGGCAACAGAACGACTTGCAATGGCATCATTTGGTGCTTCCTTGTCCCAACCTGCTTCGATCAAACCCGCCTTTTCGATCTTCTGCACGTCCAAACCGAGGGCCAGATGCACCACATCCGCTTCTAATCCGTCGATCACCGCGCGAGTTTGAGAACCAGATCCCCCGTAACTGGACTTGAAGACGACCGTTTGGTTATGCTCTTGCTGCCATTTCTCAACAAACTTAGGAATAATTTTGTCGTGGGCCGCTTTGGTGACGGCAAAAGAAACTAGCTGTAGTTCTACTTCCTTCTTGGCGGCACCTGCCCCACCTGGAGCGCTAGCAGTGTTGGTGCCATTGCTGGAGCAAGCGGCGATCGCCACACTTAAACTTAGGCCCACTAAGAATAGTGAGACAAATCCTTTGAACGAACTAAGCCGTTTCGAGCCACGTTGCCACAGACCCATAACCTTAATCTCCTTTCAAACCCCAGTTAGTCGGTCGGAATACCGGATTTCCACATGAACATTGATAGTACCGAGAGATTTGCAAAAAAGCAAATAAATTATCAGGGGATGCGGCGATCGCTTTTTGCAAAATCAATTTGATTTAAGTGGTGAAGAGTATTGCAGAATTTGATATACTTACTTTTAGTCAACTCGCTGGTGTAGCTCAGTTGGTAGAGCAGCTGATTTGTAATCAGCCGGTCGCAAGTTCGAATCTTGTCACCAGCTTTTAGAAAATCAATAAATATCGAGCTAGTAGCGCGATCGCGGCTTGTTGGTGCTGCTCGGCTAGAGATTGAGCACGAGGTTCAGAATTCGTTCCTCCTTCCTCTTATTTCCCTCATCCCCGCTTCTCCTGCCATTGATCCAAAATATCTTTGAATAACAACTCTTCTATCCAAGTTTTAGCTACGACTGTCAGCGGGAGAGCCATCAGCAAGCCCAACACTCCAAACAAACTGGCAAACAAGATTTGAGCAGTGAGAGTAATCGCAGGCAACAAAGCCACTTGTCGCGCCATGATCGTAGGGGTCAGCCAGTAACTTTCGATTTGCTGAATCACGATATAAAGAACCAAAACGGCGATCGCTTTCCAAGGGGCATCCAGTAGGGCGATTAACATTGGTAGAAACACACTGAGAGTGGGGCCAATATTGGGAATAAAGTTCAGCAATCCTGCCAAGACAGCGTGAGCTAGGGCTAAAGGCACCTGCAAAAACCACAACCCGATGCCGCTTAACGCAGCAATGAATAGCATTTCAATCAAGGCACCCACCGTCCAAGCAGCGATCGCACTTTCACAGCGCTCAAGAATGTGATCGACTCGCGGACGGTAAAACTTGGGAAATAACCGAATTAAGATGTGACGGTAAGGTTGCGGGTCAACCAGAAACATCAGCATCAACACGAACACGAGTAACAGCTCTAGCAAAGCATTAAGGGATGTAGAGAAGAAGGCGATCGCTCGTTGCACTACATTAGTGCCCGCAGGAGCCAACTGTTGCAGCAAGCCATCGAAATCTAATCTGTCTGGAAAGAAGGGGTCGAGTAGACGATCTTCCAACCAGTCGATCCATTGCTGGATCTGCTCTAAGCCTGTAGGCAAGAGAGCCACTAATTCTTGAAACTGAGTGACAAAGGGCGGCACAATCAGCCCCAAAATGCCTGCCAATAGCAGCAGCAACAGTCCCAAGCTCACAGCGACTGCCCAACCTCGCTTCCAGCGAAACCTCTGCAACTGTTGTACTAACCGATTGATTGCTGTCGCTAAGACGGCGGCCGTAAAAATCAGCAATAATAACTGCCGAATTTGCCAGACAACGTAGACAGACGCAAGCAGCACTAGCAGCCCTAGCCATTGGCCTAGTTTCATCCAGATGTCTCCTTCCCTATTGCCAGTTTCGTTAGCAAATATGATCTAAATGTGATTTAAATTTTTGAATTGAAGAGTTACGCCTCGCTGTCACTTTCCTGTCACATTTACTGCCGAACCTAGAGGTATGGCGATCGCCATTTAGGTTAGAACGGGGTGCAGAAAGCTAGCCTGTGTGTAAGCAGTCAGCATCCCCAGGAGAAATCACCATGAGACTGACCAGCATCCTCACCAGTGGGCTAGTGATTGGCATTATGCAGCTAGCTGCCTGTAGTGCAGCACCGCCCGAACAGAACGCCTCCAGTGGAGCCAACCCTCCAGCGCAGACCAACCCCACACAAACGACCGCCCAGCGATCGCCGTCAACCACAGCAACACCAGCAGCTTGTACCTTGGTCGAAAACGGGTTTGGGCCTCCAGGTCAAGTCCAAGTGCGGGTGGAAGAAGTCGTTACGGGACTAGAGGTGCCTTGGGGAATTGCCTTTTTGCCTAATGGAGATATGTTAGTGAGCGAGCGGGCAGGGCGAGTTCGGCTGGTGCGCGATCGCAACCTGCGTCCCCAACCTGTCGCCACTGTAGACGTGACTGATAGCGGCGAAGGGGGACTGCTGGGGATTGCCGCTCACCCCGACTTTGACAGCAATCGCTGGTTCTATCTGTACTACACCGGAGTTAAAAACGGCGCAGAAGTTAATCGGGTGGAACGCTGGCAACTGTCTCCAGATGGGGTGAGTGCCTCCCGCGATCGCCTCATTCTGGATGACATTCCCGTAGCGCTCTACCACAATGGCGGGCGCATTCGCTTCGGCCCAGATGGCATGCTCTACATTGGCACCGGGGATGCTCGCAATCCAGACAGTGCCCAAGACCAGCAAAGTTTGGCAGGTAAAATCTTACGCCTGACCCCGGACGGTCAAGTGCCTTCAGATAATCCCTTTTCGGGTAGCCCAGTGTATATCACGGGTATCCGCAATACTCAGGGGTTTGATTGGGTGAATGACTCGACTCTGTGGGTTACCGATCACGGCCCTAGCGGAGAGTTGGGGAGAAGCGGACATGATAAAGCCAGCCTTGCCAGAGCAGGAGATAACCTGGGTTGGCCCACCACCTACCGCTGTGAATCGCAGCCAGGGTTAGTCACCCCATCCATCGTTTGGCAGCAGGCACTTCCCCCCGGCGGATCTGTGATTTACACAGGGGATGCCATCCCAGAATGGAAAAACAGCCTGATGATCGCGACTCTGCGATCTGAACATTTGCAACGGGTGGTGTTTAATCCGCGATCGCCGCAACAAGTAGAGCGCCATGAAGTCTATCTGCAAGGTCAGCAAGGACGACTCCGGGATGCGGTGATGGGGCCTGACGGTGAATTGTATGTGACCACCAGTAACTGCGATGGTCGCGGCAGTTGTCCACCAGAAAGAGACAAAATCCTCCGCATCACCCGCTGAAGCTAGGCATTTTGCAGAAAACTGAGAGGTCATAAACACAATGCAAAAATTCTTGCAGAAAATCCGCTTTATCGCTTTAGGGTTGGTATTTCTAGCTCTAGCGATCGCTTGCCAACCCGCCGTAAGAGTAGAGCCTTCTCAGGTGGGAGATACCGCGATCGCCCCCACCGCTAGCGCCCCCACAAGCAACCCCTCGCCAGCGGCTACATCCCTCCAACTTCCCCCACTCCCCTACGACTACGCCGCCCTAGAACCTCATATTGATGCTGAAACCATGAGGTTGCATCACGATAACCACCATGCCACTTATGTCAAAAATTTGAATGAAGCTTTGCAGAAATATCCCAATCTACAATCTCAAGGGGTAGAAGCTTTATTGCAAAACCTCAATAGCGTTCCAGAGGAGATCCGGACTAAGGTTCGCAATAATGGCGGTGGGCACCTTAACCACACGATGTTTTGGCAAATCATGAGTCCTGATGGGGGTGGAGAACCAACCGGAGCTTTGGCAGCAGAGATCACCAAAACTTTTGGTAGTTTCGAGAACCTTAAGCAGCAATTTAATGCAGCGGGTGGCGATCGCTTTGGTAGTGGCTGGGTCTGGCTTGTTCGCAATCCTCAAGGGCAGTTGCAGATCACAACTACTCCGAATCAAGACACGCCGCTTATGGAAGGCACCTATCCGATCATGGGCAATGATGTCTGGGAACATGCCTACTATCTGAAATACCGCAATCGTCGGGCCGAATACCTTAATAACTGGTGGAATGTCGTGAATTGGGCTGAGGTGAATCAGCGATTTACTCAAGCGGGAGCGATGCAGAATTCTCCCCGCAGCTAACCCAATCCTTGCAACTTGCTTCTATCCACACTCACCTCTTGGCTAGATCCACCTATGCGTAGCCTATTGATGCGTAGCCCGATCGCGATCGCTACCTTTTGGATCGGTGCTTACCTGTTGATTACCCTATCCCCTTTATTAATTCTGTTGTTGCATCCAGCTCCCGCAGGTCGAGGGTTTTGGATCGAATTTTCTGTGGCCCTGGGGTTTATTGGCCTAGCGATGATGGCACTGCAATTTGCCCTAACGGCTCGGATTAATCGCATTGAGGCGTCCTACGGCATTGACATCATTCTGCAATTTCACCGTTACACGTCGATTCTAGCGTTCATCTTCATTCTGATTCATCCGGTGATTTTGTTTATCAATCAGCCCGAAACGCTGCAACTGCTCAATTTCTTTCAGGCTCCTTGGCGCGCTAGAGCGGCTGTAGCTAGCACTTTGGCTTTAGTCGCGCTGATTGTCACCACCGTTTGGCGACAGAAATTTCGGATTCCCTACGAACCTTGGCGGCTGTGGCATGGCGTGTTGGCAGTGCTCACCGTGGGGTTAGGGCTAGCCCATGCTTTAGGGGTGGGTAACTATCTCGGACTCTTTTGGAAAAGCGTGCTCTGGACGGCGATCGCCTTGGCAGCACTGTGGCTGCTCTTGTATGTCCGTCTCGTCAAGCCGTGGTTCATGACTAAAAAGCCCTACCTAGTCGAAGCTGTCATTCCCGAACACGGCAACGTCTGGACTTTAGTGTTGCGACCACGAGTACACGAGGGAATTCGATTCCAACCGGGGCAGTTTGCTTGGATAACGCTGGGTATTTCTCCGTTTCGGATGAGAGAACATCCCTTCTCAATGTCTTCTAATGGCGATCAGCCAGAACAGATTAGCTTTGGCATTAAAGCAGTCGGTGACTTCACCAACACCATCAGAGACGTAGAACCTGGAACCGTCGCCTTTCTCGATGGGCCTTATGGAGCGTTTACGAGCGATCGCTACTGGGATGCCGCCGGATTTGTGCTGATTGCGGGTGGCATTGGCATCACTCCCATGCTCAGTATGTTACTCACAGCCGCCGAGCGCCAAGATGAGCGTCCGTTTTTGTTGATTTACGCCAGTCGTTCTTGGGAAGAAATCACCTATCGAGAAACCTTGGAAACCCTGACCGGGAAACTTGATCTCGAGATTGTGCATGTGCTTCGCCAAGCCCCAGAAGCATGGACAGGTGAAACAGGCTATGTCGATGCTGCCCTCCTAGAACGCTATATTCCTCTTCACCGAGGCAGTCGCCAATATTTCATCTGTGCGGTGCCCAAAATGATGGATCAAGTGGAGCGAGCTTTGCACGATCTAGGAGTTCCCATCACCAACATTCATATGGAACACTACAACCTAGTTTAAACTACTATGCGTTACAGCATTATGCTCCAATTAGTGGTTGGCATTGGCACCATTCTAGTGACCGCTGCGGCCCTGTTTGCCTGGATTCAAAATCGTTCGGTTACACCGCAGCAAACCACTAGAGACGATGTTTCCCTACATCTCGGCTCCTATCCTCAGCGCTGACTCATGGCTCCATCCTCCTCCTCCCTGACTCGCCGCCACTGGTGGCACCGCCTCTTGGCGCTGGTCGCCCTACTAAATTTGCTACTGGTCATGTTTGACCTAAGCTACCTACACTGGCGAGATGTTTACCTACAAGTTGTCCCCAGTTTGACTCAAGTCTATGACCCAGTCAAAGCTATTCAGTCCCATCCCGAAACTCAGGATTATCTCAACCAAGTCGATCGCCTGAATCAACAGATTTCCCAGACAGGGCTACAATCTCCAGAAACAGAAACCCTCTTGGCAGAACTGCGTCAACTCAGTCAACAGATGAGCCAAGACAATCCGTTTGAGGAGGCAAACAAACCTTATGTCTTAGCCAAAATTAAACAAGAAGTCCGCGATCGCACAGGCGAACCAATGGCGAGAGATGGGTTTGCTACCTTTTGGAGCGCTCCTTACCTGTCTCAGGCTGGCTGGCAGGCAGAAGCGGACTTTTTTAACACCAATCTCCGTCCGTTGATTGCAGCGAATTACTATCGAGACAGCGATCGCTACGGCTTACTTGTCGATCGCTTCTGGCTTTTGGACTTACCGTTTATCTTCATCTTCGCAATCGATTTTCTAGTTCGGACGTATCACACAAGCCGTCGTCGTCCTGACCTCACTTGGCTAGAAGCGATCTTGCGGCGGTGGTATGACTTGTTTCTGCTGCTACCGTTCTGGCGCTGGTTGCGGGTCGTTCCTGTAACCATTCGACTCTATGAATCTAGGCTGTTTAATCTAGAGCCACTACGCGCCCAACTCAACCATGATTTTGCCGTCAGTTTTGCTCAAGAGCTAACCGAAATGGTAGGGATTCAGGTAATTGATCAAGTTCAGGACACCATTCACCAGGGAGATTTGGCCCGCTGGTTGCTACACCCCGAAACTCGCCGTCCCTATGTACAGGTCAATCATCGAGATGAAGTGACAGCGATCGCGACCCGCCTAATTCAGGTCAGTGTTTATGATGTGTTGCCGCAAGTTCAGCCCGACGTTGAAGAGTTGATCCGACATGGCATTACCAACACCCTCAGCCAAGCACCCCTCTACCAGCAGCTACAAATGTTGCCCGGTATCAATGAGTGGCCCGCCCAAATAGCCGAAAATTTAGCCAAAACATTGTCTCAATCGGTCTACAACAGTTTGACTGGGATTTTGGCAGATCCAGTAGGCGCAGAAATCACAGCCCGTCTCACTCAGAACTTCCGCAATGCTTTAGAGCAGGAATTACAAAAAAACCATAACTTGCAAGAAATTCAAGCTTTACTCGTTGACTTGTTAGAAGAAATCAAAATTAACTACGTCGAAAGCATTGCTAAAGACGGCATGGCGAGAGCCATTGAGGAAGCTGAGCAGCTACAACGAGCTAGGCGTTGATTGAGGCGCGATCGCTTAACCCTAACTCCATCTATCTCAACACCTGAATATAGGGTGAAGCTGGGAATTACTTGATCCGATTTACTTTGATTAGATCTTTCATGATCACCCCATGAATCCCCTTGACGATATCCACAACCTGAGTGACCTCGAAATCTACTGCGGCACTACTCAGCTGTAGAGCTTCTTGTCCGTTGAGGGGTGTAACTTCGGTGATAAAAGTGAGACTTTTACGCACTGCATCCTTCATCGCCTCATCCAAATCTTGATTCAACCCAATCGGAACAAAGGCGATCGGAGTTTCTAGAAAAGGGGCGGTAAATGTCTTCTTAGCAGCGAGATCTTTGCGTAGAGTAATCCGAAACGTTGGCGTTAGAGAACACTCGATCGCGGTTAGAGCAACCTCTCCATCTCCTTGAGCACAGTGAGGATCGCCCGTATACATCAGGGCACCAGGCACTTGCACAGGAAGATATAACGTCGTTCCCGCCGTGATTAAATTCAGGTCAATATTGCCCCCATAGCGGCCTGGAGGCACCGAGTTTTCAGTTTCAGCATCATTTTCAGGAGCAACACCAATCAGCCCCATGAAGGGTTTCAGGGGAATCTCATAGGAGGGTGAACCAGGCGTGTCAGGTTTCAGAATTCCTAATCCAGTAATTCCCTCTCGCTTGAAGTTGGCGTACCGGAGAGGAGAAGTAGTCTGACCTTGGCGCGTTCTCAGAATCGCCTGAACCGCTTGAGGATCGGTCACGATTTTGATGTATTTGCTATCAGCAACCTTATCCCCTACAGGATATTCTCCAGGCAGCGCACCTCTGCCCTTACGGCTACTAATAAACCCATAGGAGGCACGATGCTCAATCTTGAGAGTTTCAATCTGTAAGACATCTCCAGGCATGGCTCCTTCAACGTAGATAGGCCCAGTCACGACATGAGGTCCTTTACCATCATGAGGAACCTTCGCTCGGATAGTTAGTTGGTCTTGCAGGATCTCTTTTTCGGGCACTCCTTTCTGAGTCAAAAACTCGATCGCTCCAGCAGCAGTGCCATCCCGTGACTGGTCTTCTAAAATACCTTCATGGGAGACGGTCTCAACGGTTACAGTGTCTCCGGATCGAATACGTAGAGCAGGCTTAGCCGTCTTGCCATATAAACGGCCCCAAATCACAGTTTCTGGGGTGGATTTAAGCAGATACTCCTTTGCCCAAGCGGGGGAGTTGGAACTCCAAATGCCTAGAACCAATCCAGCCAATAACCAGGTGTGGTTTTGCCTCACCATCCCGCTCACGCCTCACTTGACGACTTCAGCCGTACAATAGCTTCCCTCAACCGTATTATTTGTAAACTTAGCTACATTCCTTTGTCGAGAAATCAGCGAAATTGTCCTTGAATCAGGCAATTTTTAGCAAAAATTACTGCATTGTCAGTTCTCGCCGCTGAGGGTAAAGCGCATAGAGACTGGCACGAAATTGCTTTAATTTTTTAGCGATCGCGCTTATTGGCAGTTCTTTATCACTAAGGGTTAGGAGAATCAGCAATGCCACTTCGTCATCAAGGCTGGATGCTGCTATCAGTCCTCGCGACTGGGGTTGGGCTAGCGATGCCATCCCAAGCCGAGAGCTTAGCTTACGTGAACTACTGGCTGCTGGATGCTAAACCCACCGTGAAGACGCTGCACTTAAACCAGCAACCGATTCATGCCTCTTATTCTCCAGAGCAAATCATTCCATCCCAACGCATCCCTGCGGGAAAGTACACCCTCTCCCTCAATTCTTTCTCGTCTCAGCCAGAGTCTCAAACAGAGTCCCAGCCAAAACAGAGCTTTAATTTAGAAGCTGAGCAATTTTATACCGTAGCTCTATTTCAGAAAGGCCAGGTACTCCAAGGGATAGTGCTGAATGACAAGCTGAGTCGTCCTGAACCTACAGTGAGACTGGTAAATCTCATGCCTGAGCCAGTCCAAGTGACGATCAATCAAGCTCAGGCAAAAGGATTAGAGCTGCAATCGGGCGAACAAAAGGATGTGGCGATCGCGATTAATAGCGCCTCGAAAGTTGGTTTAGTGACGGTGAAAACCACTGCTAAAAATCTGAGTCGCTCGGTGACCAAAACCCTTGGAGTTGGGCCTGATTATGCTTCTGTGGTCGTGATTAGCCCTCAAGCTAACTCGCTTAGATTGACCCGTTGGCAGTACGATCGCTGTGCTGTGCGGATTGAAACTTACCAGTACGAAGATGCCTGCGGCCACTCAGACTAGCCATACTCAGACTAACCAGCCGCCACTTGGGGACGACCCAAAGTAGTGATATAGAGAGCCGCTTCATCCACCGGGATGCCTAGCACTTCATTCACCTGATCATCGAAAAAGCCACCAATGCCGCTGACCCCCAAACCCAGATGAATGGCCGCGAGGTTGAGCTTTTGCCCCAAGTGTCCTGCATCCATGTGGAGATAACGGTAGACGCGATCGCCATATTGAGCCACCGCACTTTTTAGGTCTGCCGTATGAAACACCACCGCTGCGGCATCGCGGCCCAAATCTTGCCCCAAGCAGAGGTAATGTAATTCTCGCCGGAAGTTTTTGAAGCGGATTTGCCGTAACTCCTGAGTCTGGGGAGCGTAGTAGTAGCAGCCTTCCTCTAAACCAATCACACCAGAAGCCGCGATAAAGGTTTGGATCAAGCTCAAGGCAAAATAGTCTGGGTGCCCATCCAACTGCTGCTCAATATAGTGCTGCGGCTGGTAAGTAAAGTCTAGTAACGCTTTCAGCTCGGCTAAGGTAATCGATTCTCCGCTGTAGCCACGGGTAGAACGACGACGAAGCAGGGTTTCTTGCATAGCGCCCAAGTTCTCTCCCCAGACAATCGGTGGGGAAAGCGTGGAAACTTTCAAGCAAAACGGAAAATTGTATTTATCCGGCTGAGCCTTCTCTAAGCTCTTCTGAGATTGCGCCTTTTTGAAAACCGCACTGGGCTGAATCTGGGTCGCTTGGTGGAAATAGCCCAGCAATTCTCCGTCAGGAATACTGGGATACTCGGTTTGGGTGGCTGAAGCCAAAGCCGTCACCGAGAGAGGCAAGTTTTGCTTGACTTCCAGCAGATCGGCTAATGGAACCACCGCGATCGCGCCTTCTTGCTCCGGATCGAGGTAAAGCAACTGATCGAGCGCGGCATCGGCAAATCCGCCAATCAAATGTGGACGGTAGTCATTCAGGGCGCAGGCCAGCTCCATATTGCCCAACAGATGTCCCGTATCCAAAAAAATGCGACGGTAGGCTCGGTCTTGGTAGCGCCACGCCGAACGCAAGAACACCGCAGTAGTTACGACCGCCATCTGCGTGTGATCTAAAGTGGGATGCCAAAAGCAAGCTGATTGCAATTTTTGCCAAACATCACTGTCCCAGAAATGCAGGAGCGAATGAGTTTTAGATTGATAGTTATACAACCCAGCAGGCAAGAACGGTGTTCCTCGTGAGACTAAATAAACTTCTGCGGGATACAACCCACCTGCGGAAGGTGCAGCGCGTAAGTAAACTGGGCTTGCAGCCGTGGGAATCATGCCTGTCAATCCATAGCTGCAAAATAGCAGGCGCGATAACCGTTGCCACCAAATGGTCTCTGAGTCTTCAGCCAAAGCATCTCGTTGATCGCTTAGAAAAGGCTTGAGATCTATAGACGTGCCGATCTTGTATTCCTTAAACGGAACAGGCTGATTCTCCCAATCCAGATAATGACTTTTGCTGGCAAGGGTTTGTGGATCGTATTTGGTGCGCTCATGGTAGTGCTGAGCGATCGAGACTCGAAGTTCTGGCATAACAGTTTCTGGGCAGTGCAGTTACGTCCCTATTTGGATCTTGCCACCCCTGCTTGAGAAAATGTCTTCTTGACTGAAACTTGACTCAAAACTCGGCTCCAGTATCCCTAAAACTTTTGACAAGTCATCTTTACAGATCATCGTTTTTAGAAATGCTGGTTTTTAGAAATACTGAGCGAGTATCCCCAAGGCGACAGATGTTGCTAAGGTTTTAATCTGCAACAGTTAGAGCAAGAAATGGGAACTGGCTCTCCAAGCTCAACCCAGCAGGTTTACAGGGTGCGATCGCATCTCAAAATCCTTAAAAAAGCGTTAAATAATCGTATTCTTTGTCACATTATTTTACATTTTTATATAGGTTAAGTATAAATGCTCAAGGTGTATCCAGCATCGCTCCCGCCAAGAGTTTGATGTCGAGGATACGGTCGGGAACGGTTACCATGCAGAGGGTCAGCGCCAAAGAAATATTATCTTCCTACGCAGAAGGGCAACGGAATTTTAGCGAAATTGATGCTGAGGAAGTTTGTCTGTTTGAAGCAGATCTATCAAACATCAATTTACAAGGCAGCAACTTAGTCGCAGCTTACTTACCGTATGCCAATCTGACCCACGCCAATCTCCAGTCTGCGCAGTTGCAAGCAGCGGAGATGAGCAATATTCAGCTCTATCAAGCAGATTTGGCGGGAGCAGACTTACAAAAGGCAAATCTATCGCGGGCCAACTTGCGACATGCCAACTTGCAAGGGGCAAATTTAGCAGGCGCAGATCTATCTGGGGCAGATTTGTATAACGCTGACCTTACCGAAGCAAACTTGTCCTCCGCCGACCTCAGCCGCACCAACTTAGAAAAAGCTAAACTTCAAGCGGCTCAGCTCACAGGCTGCAATTTGTACAAAGCTCAACAAGCCAATCTGGAACAAGCTTATATCGATCGCACCACCATATTTCCTGATGGTCACCGAGACAGTCCTTCTTAATCAAGCTCTATGAAGATTCAACCACGACATGATTGGCCCGCCACCGCTGAACAGGCCACTGTGATTCAACAGCAGTTGCGTGGTGAGATCATCATGACAGACCAACTAGGAACTGTGCAGCGCGTGGCTGGGGTCGATGTGGGATTTGAGGCAGAGGGGACAATTACCCGGGCTGCGATCGCAGTGTTGAGCTTTCCTGAATTGCAACTGGTAGAGCAAGCGATCGCCCGTCGCCCCACTACCTTTCCTTATATTCCAGGCTTTTTGTCCTTCCGAGAAATTCCCGCTGTCCTAGATGCGCTAGAGCAAATCACCACTACACCCGATTTGTTGCTTTGTGATGGTCATGGGATCGCGCACCCGAGACGGATGGGCATTGCGGCCCACATAGGGTTACTGGTGGACTTACCTGCCATTGGTGTCGGCAAGTCTTTACTAGTGGGAAAACATGATGAGGTGCCCAATGAGCGAGGCGCTTGGCAACCGCTACAGCATCGAGGCGAGACCATTGGAGCCGTGTTGCGAACCCGTATGAACACCAAACCCCTCTACATTTCCCTAGGGCACCGGATTAGTCTGCCGAGCGCGATCGATTATGTGATGCGCTGTACGCCAAAATATCGACTTCCAGAAACCACGCGCCATGCTCACAAATTAGCATCTGGGTGATCTAAGGTTCGTGTTGTTGAGCGATCGCTAGGGTCTGGTCAATCATAATCCGCACAATCTCTAAGGCTTGATTCAAGCTTTCTCGAGGGCGAATCTGATAGGTGTAGCGTAAACCCCCTTTTCCTTGATCAGCAGGATGCTGCCACTGCAACACGGGATATTTTTTACCAAAACCAGTTTGTCGTTTGATCCGGACATGCACTAGCCAAATCGGCCAGTCGCGATAAGTCGCAACGAAGTGAGTTTTATTTTTGTCGAGTTCAAGGCGTTGAGCAGCCAAACCAGCCCGACTAGAACCAGTGCTAGGCGTGGGATAACTTACCTGAACAGCCTTATGGGTGGATGAAACACTTGATCTAGAAGGATACAAGGATTGTGGAAGTGACCTCGATCCGGTAGTCATGTTCAATTTGCCCCCTCTGCTTACAATCCCAGCTCTCTTTGTTAGTCCTCTACTCGATGCAGTTTAGTGACGAGAGCGACTATCTAGATTACCATCAGGGACGAAAATGCCGCTCACTATCTTGGGCACTCAACCTGTTAGTGCAAAATACTGATTCCTTAGATAACAGAACATCCCCCTTTAGAGTCATTCTCTGAATCTAGAATCATCAGACTTGAGTTGGGCGACAAATGTTCCTGATTTAAGGCTAGAGCCAAGCTATCTCTACTCGTAACTTTAGTTACAACTACGTAGTGTAGTTTTAGTTACTACTGGAATCGATGAATATTGAGTGAACTTTTCATGACGATTCCAGCAATTACTCAGAAGCTACTAGCTGCCAAACAAATCCAAGGGGTAAGTTTTACAGATCTAGAAAAGATTCTAGGACGAGATGAAGTTTGGATTGCAGCAGTGTTTTATCGCCAAGCCAGTGCTTCTGAGGATGAAGCCAGTAAGTTAGTGGAGGCTTTAGGATTAGGGCCAGACGTGGCATCTGAGCTGACCGAATATCCCCTCAAAGGTCTAGGGCCAGTAGTACCAACCGATCCGCTGATTTATCGCTTCTACGAAATCATGCAGGTCTACGGCATGCCCTTAAAGGAAGTCATTCAGGAGAAATTCGGCGATGGCATTATGAGTGCGATCGACTTCACGCTGGATGTAGAGAAGGAAGCAGACCCTAAAGGCGATCGCGTCAAACTGACCATGTCAGGAAAATTCTTGCCTTACAAAAAGTGGTAAATCGGCAGTTTTAGGGAAAATTGTGAATATATGGGGAGCTTGCATCAGAGAAATTGCATCTACTCTAGAGTAGATCGTTCTAAGGCTCCCTGTTTCCTTAATTAATGCTCCACCATCATCACTCCTCCCATTGTGACCACTCCATCTCCGCTGCCTCTCTAAACCCAGGCAGCACGCCAAAGCAGAAGTTGCGCTTGTTGTGGATAGCGCTCATTCTGACAGGTTGCTTTTCGCTAGCGGAGTTAGTTGTGAGTCACCGCAGCCATAGTTTGGCGCTACTGGCTGATTCAGGACATTTGTTCTCCGACACACTATCGCTCGCTTTGGCACTGTTAGCCACCTGGATCGCCCGTCTACCTGCTTCTGAACAAGCTCCTTTTGGCTACCGTCGGGTGGAGATTTTGGCAGCTTTAGCCAATGGGTTGAGCTTGGTCGCGATCGCCTGTTGGGTCGGATGGGAAGCGATCGCCCGACTACAATCTCCCCCTACTGAAATTCTCAGCTTGCCCATGCTGATTACGGCTGTAGTGGGCTTAGGCGTGAATAGCTTAAATGCCTGGTTCTTGCATCGCGACACTCACCACGACTTGAATCTGCGGGGAGCCTTTCTGCATATGGTGGCCGATGCCGTTAGCTCTGTGGGTGTCATCTTGGCAGCGATCGCGGTTGGCAAACTGCATTGGCTGTGGGCAGATGGAGCCATTAGCTTGTTGGTGGCGGGATTCATTGCCACTGGAGCCATTCCGCTGATTCAGCAGAGCTTGAATATTTTGCTAGAACGCACCCCTCAGCAGATTGATGTCCTAGCCCTCTCAGCAGCTTTAATGCAGCACGAGGCGGTGGTTCGCATTGACGCTCTGAAGCTTTGGACGGTCGCTCTGGGGCAAGAAGTGCTGTGTGTGCAATTACAGGTAAATTTAAGCGATGGGTTAGCCCGCGATCGCTTGTTGCAGAAAATTCAAGCCCAAATGCAGCAAGAATTCGGGATTCAGGATGTGATGGTGCAAATGACTCTAGCTCCTGGTCAGCAGGCGATCGCGACACAACTATCACCGACGCTGAGCGACCAGATTGTACTTCCCAGCTAAGAAGCCCGCGCCTTGCAACGTAGCAATTCCTTTTAGGGTATTGCCATTCACCTCCCCAGTAAACTGGATGGTTAGCGGCTGACCTTTCACCTTTTTGCTCGTTTTGAAGCTGATTTGTTTGCCCGTTAACTTAGCATTGTTGATTGCTAACGTTTCACTTCCTGCCGTCGCTGCGCCACTCACTTGCTGGAATTGCTGCCGCAAGAGCAAATTGACAGGTTGCGGGCCAATGGGAGTAGCTAATGTCCCTTGCCAGTTCCCCGCCACCCTCTCTGGCACCACCCAATAGTAAATTGCATGAATGCGGCCCGTTTTAGGCACTCTCACCGTTAAGGTTTTATCGGGTTTCCACTCGCCCATATCAAAGGCATGCGAAACCACTCGCGACCCCGGTTTAAGCTCATTCAACAGCTTAGGCTGCAATTTAAGGTTAACGGCGGGCAACAAGTAGAGAGTGACCACGGTGGCATCGCGAAGGTTGGTTTGAAACAAATCTTGCTGCAAAAACTGGACGCGATCGCCCAAACCCGCTTTTTGAGCGCTGGCATTACTCTCTTGAATTAGCTTTGGGTCGAGTTCTATCCCAACTCCACGAGTGCCGTACTTCTGAGCCGCTGTCAGCACAATGCGCCCGTCACCCGAGCCTAAGTCATAGAGCTGATCTCGGCCTGTAACTCGCGCCACTTTAAGCATTTCGGCCACAACTTCATTCGGCGTTGCCACATAAGGTACCTCCTTCTCCACCACTGGGGCACTAGGAGAGGCGCTAGGAGTCGGAGGATTAACCGTAGGAGCCTCCGCCACTGGCACAGAAGCAGACACAACCGCCGAGTTAGAAGCCGAGACGGACGAGCTGGAGATGAGAGACTGAGTACAACTAGCCAAAAGCGCGATCGCAGTCCCTAAACCCATTCCCTTGGCGACTACAGCCATCCTGCGCTGCACTTCCATTCACTCCCCTCCTAATCTCAAGTTTGACGGCTTCTTCATAATTATGTCTGCTCCACCTTAATCTCGCATTGCCTCAGGCAGATCTAGCCAGAGCATCTCGCCTATGGCATACTCCCCAAGGGAGATGAAACACCCTAGAATTAAAGACCCGAGCGCTAAGCCTGCCTAAAGAAGCCTGCATGAAGATTGCTACCTGGAACGTCAACTCCATCCGCACCCGCCTAGAGCATGTGATTAACTGGTTGCAAGCCAATCCAGTTGATGTGCTGTGCGTGCAGGAAACCAAAGTTATAGATGCTGACTTTCCGCGATCGCCCTTCACCGATTTAGGCTACCACCTCTACATTTCTGGGCAAAAGTCTTACAACGGTGTTGCCCTAATTAGCCGCACTCCCTTAGAAGATGTCACCGCTGGATTCACCCCAATTTTAGGCGAAAGCTTAGTAGGTGAACTCGACACCCAAAAGCGAGTGATTACAGGAGTTTTAGATGGCATTCGCATCGTCAACCTGTACGTCCCCAACGGGTCCGAAGTTGGCAGCGAAAAGTACGTCTATAAGCTGCGTTGGCTCCAGGTGCTGCGAGAGTATCTCGAAGCTCTACGTCTCAAAGACAGAAACCCAAACCCACCCAAAATTTTAGTTTGTGGCGACTTCAACATCGCCCTAGAAGACCGAGACATCCATAACCCCAAGGGCCGTGAAAAACACATTATGGCCTCGGATCATGAGCGTACCGCTTTGCAAACCGTTCTAGAGCTAGGCTTTGCAGATGCATTTCGCAAATTTACCCAGGATGGCGGTCACTTTAGCTGGTGGGATTACCGCTCTGGATCGTTTCAACGCAACAGCGGTTGGCGAATCGACCATCACTATCTAACTCCCGCTTTGTATGAGCGCGCGATCGCTTGCACCATTGACGTTGCCCCCCGCCAACTAGAAAAACCTAGCGACCATGCGCCTGTCACTGTCGAACTGGAGGTCGCCCTTTAGATAGTTGCAAACTCTTCGACTGAACTTGCTACACTGCATCAGATAGTTCACCTTCCAGTTGAGTACCCCTATGTTTTTAGTCACTGGAGCCACCGGAGGGCTAGGTCGCAAAATTGTCCACACGCTGTGTGAGCAAGAAAAAGCGGTGCGAGCTTTTGTGCGGTTGACATCCCGCTATGCCGAACTAGAACATCGTGGTGCGGAAATCTTTATCGGCGATTTGCGACAAGAACGCGATATCCAAAAAGCTTGCCAAGGTGTGCAATATGTCATCAGCTCTCACGGTGCGACTGGCTCTAGTGATGGGGATGCCCAAATGCTGGACTACCGCGCCAATATTGACTTAATCGATGCCGCTAAAGCAAATGGCGTGCAGCACTTTGTCTTTATTTCGGTGCTAGGAGTCGATCGCGGTTACGAAGACTCTCCCACCTTCAAGGCCAAGTTTGCCGTAGAGCGCTACCTACAAAACAGCGGCCTCAGCTATACCATCCTGCGCCCTTCCGGTTTTTCGTCTAACTTGCTCCCTCTCGCCGAGCAATTTAGCAACACTGGCATCTATCTCTTGATTGGCGATCCTCACAACCGCTCCTCAATCGTCAGCACCGACGACCTCGCCAGAATTAGCGTTGATGCTGTTTCCAACGAAGCGGCCCACAATCAAATCTTTGCGGTGGGTGGACCCGAAATCTTAAAGCGATCGGATATCCCTGCGATCTTTGGCCGCATCTTTGATCGCGACCCCATTGTGATTAATCCCCCCTTATTCCTATTCGACAGCGTGAGAACCGCAGTTGGTCTAGTCAACACCAAAACTCAAAAGGCTTTGGGCACTCTCCGTACCCTCCTTGCTAATGAGTTTTTCTGTACTTCCAAAGAGATCGAGCGATTGGAATCTACCTTCCACATCAAAATGGAATCCCTCGAAACCTTCCTACGGCGTTATTTGAGTGTTTGAACTGCCAGCGCTAAAACAGCAACCGCGATCGCTCCAATTAACGTATTCAAGATATTGACCACTTCATTGGTAAGCCAATCATATTTAGATTGCAGAGTTGCACCAATGACACTCTCTAGATTGGTGGCAATAAAAGCTGCAATGATGCAAAGACCAACCCCCACTAGATCAATTAAGCCCACGCTCCAGCCGACGAAGGCGATCGCGGCAGAAGCAACAATGCCCGCCAGAGTGCCCTCTAAACTGACAGCACCCTCGGTGCCACGCGGTACGGATTGCAGAGTAGTAATCAGGAAAGTGCGTTTACCGTAGGCTTTGCCCACTTCACTGGCAGAGGTATCCGAGAGTTTGGTACTAAAGCTCGCCACATAACCAAGGAGCAGGAGAGGAATAAAGATACGAGCGTTATTGTCAGAATTAGACAGGGGAAGTAGAAACACTCCTAATGCACACAAGGCACCAACTAACGCAGAACCCCAAACATTCTCTGGGCCTCTTGCACCAGAACGTTTTTCAGCAATTCCTTCTGCCTCCTTTTGGGCCATGCCGATCCGAGTTACAGCAGAGCCTACGAGGAAATAGAACATCACGACTACATATCCCTGCCAACCCAATGTTCCCCAAATTAGAACACCCAAGAAGCAGGCATGAAGCAGACCCGCAGGTGTGAGTAATTTCTTAGGAGCAAACCAGGCGATCGCACCCAAAACAGAATTAAGAACTAGCGCGATCAACCAGGGATTGGATGTGAGTTCAGTAGACATATTTTAAGTTGCATTGAGGGGATGTAGTCATTCAAGCAAAACCTGCTTACCATTATGATTATCTGTTTTAATTTCTGATGCCAACTCAGCCACCACTTCATTTTCACCATAGGTTAAAAGGGTATCCCTGATTTTGACTAAGGCTCACAATACAATTGATTTTTGTTTTCTTTAGATTATCAAACCTTTATATCTTTGACTTAGCATGTCTTACTTTCTCTCAAATCTAAAGCAAAGAGGTTACTTAGAGCAACTTTCCATAACTGTTGGTATTATTGGCTCCCGAAAGCTATCAAACTTCAAGGAGCAAATAGACATCGGAAAAGGGTGGGATATTTTTTCACCCAACTTAACTATCTATGGGTTTGATGCTGACAGAATTGCTTGTGAGCAAATGAACTCTGCCCTTGCATCCCAAGGAATTAATTGGAGTGAAAAACATTTTCCGGTTGCTCTCTGGAACTCCACAAACGAATCCGAAATATATATAACGAGAGATCCAGGATGTATCTCACTTCATCGACCCAGCGAGGAATATCGTAAGCGGTTTACATCGAATGTCAAAGCAATGGAATTGATATCGACAGAAGTGATAAAAACTATCACTTTAGATAGTTTTTGCAAGGCTGAAGCAATCGATGAGATTGATGTTCTTCAAATTGATGTTCAAGGTGGGGAACTTCAGGTTTTGGAAGGAGCTACGGAAATCATAGGAATTAGCACTCTGGCTATTGTTGCTGAAGTTGAATTTATGGAGCTATACGTAGGGCAACCATTGTTTGGTGATGTGGATGCTCATCTCAGGAAGCAAGGCTTTACATTGCTTGATTTAGCGAATATTCAGAGAGATCAGCGCCGAGATATTCCTATTGCTTCAGGCTACCATCCAGGCCCTTTAAGCTGGGCTGATTCCTTTTATTTTCGTGATTTAATTTCAAATAGATTCAATACTAGTTTGAAGACACCTAGTACAATTTTAAAGCTCGCATGCATTGCAGATGTCATGAACTTTCCAGACTACGCCTTGGAGATATTAGAATATCTCACTGTCAACTATGGTTCTAACAAACAATACAATTTTGCTGAAGTTATTATTGAAAGCTTATCTCAAATTCCACAATTACTAGCGTTGCCAGAAATAGTTGAAAAAGGTTTTGAATCTCTACCCATCATTGCTAAAATGCGCAATTACATCTAAATAAATACTAAAGGATTGCTTAAAGTCTTCTTATCCATCAATGCTACTTACTTACCAATACAAAAGCGGTTAAAGATGCGATCGAGTACAGATTCAGTGACTTCTTCGCCTGTGATTTCTCCCAAGGCTTGAATGGCTCCGCGCAGATCAATTGTCCAGAAGTCGAGGGGGAGGCGATCGCTCATGGTGTCTTGGACTTGCTGTAGAGACGCTTTGGCACGAGTTAGGGCAGCGGCTTGGCGTTGGTTGATGGCTAAATCTAAATTGGCGGCTTGCAGGTTTTCGGTCTGGACGGTGGCAAGGATGGCTTGCTCTAGGTCAGCAATGCCTTGGTTTTGGGCGGCGGCTGTGGTGACGACTCGCCGGATGGGTGCAGGATAAGTGATTGATTCGAGATGTGGGGGTGCGACTAAATCAATTTTGTTGATAACTAAAATCAACGGTCGGTGATGCACTTGGTCATAGATGGTTTGGTCAGCCTCGGTCCAGCCTGCTTGAGCATCAATGGTGAATAGCACTAAATCAGCGGCTTGGGCTGCTAAGCGCGATCGCTCTACGCCAATTTTTTCGACTTGGTCTTCGGTGTCGCGGATTCCCGCAGTATCTAACACTTGTACGGGGATACCACCGACTACTAGCTGAGATTCGACGACATCACGGGTGGTGCCAGGGAGATCGGTGACAATGGCGCGATCGCTACGGCTCCAAGCATTGAGTAAGCTGGATTTACCGACATTCGGACGACCGACGATCGCAACTTTGAGGCCAGTTCGCAGCAGTTCTCCTTGTTCAGCAGTAGCGAGAATCTGAGTCACCTCAGCCACTACTTGATGGAGTTGCGCTTGAATTCCTGGCTCATTCAGAGGTGCGAGGTCTTCTTCAAAGTCAATCCGGGCTTCAATTTCAGCCAAGATGTCTAAACAAGTGGTTCGGAGTTGGCGAATGGGATGGGCGAGTTTACCTTGTAATCCTGCTAGAGCGGTTTGAGCGGCTTGAGGCGATCGCGCTCCCACTAAGTCGGCAATGCTTTCGGCTTGGGTTAAGTCAAGTCGGCCATTCAGGAACGCTCGGAGGGTAAACTCTCCGGGTTGTGCCAGTTGTGCTCCTTGCTCTAAGCAAAGCTGCAAAACCTGCTGCACCGCCATGATGCCGCCGTGACAGTGAAACTCGACGACATCTTCACGGGTGTAGGAACGGGGAGTTAGCATCAACAGCAGTAAGGCTTCGTCTACCACTTGCTGGGTTTCGGGGTGGCGCACATAGCCGTAGAGGATTTGGTGGCTCTGCCAAGTTTGCTGTCCAGGGGCATGAAACAGGGTTTTGGCGATCGCGACTGCTTCAGCTCCAGACATACGTACAATGCCAACGCTTCCTTGTTGCGGCACAATGGCTGTGGCGATCGCGGCGATCGTTTTTCCCTGTGTGACTCTCCTAGACATGATTGCTCCGTAACTGGAAGGCTTCAATTACTTGCCTACCCTTCATAATAGGGTCTGGGATGGAAACGCCAAGAGGATCGTCCAATGTTGGGTTCTTTGAGCGCTGGCACCGGAATAAAGTTAGGTTTGCTCGCATTGGTGGGGCTGCTGTTGGTGTTTGGCGATCATCGGATTCCTGCCTGGGTCAACTTACTGCTCGATCGCTTTGCCTCGCCGCCTGTCAAAGAGTTTTATCAAAAGGTCGTGGAACCGCACCAGGAACTTGGTTGGGTGGTGGCGATTTTGGGATTAGTAGAACTCCTGGCAATACTGATTCCTGAAAAGCGAGGGCAGGCGTTTGTTGAGGTGCCTGTCAGCCTGGGTCTAACCATTACAACCAGTTGGTTTGTTTCTCGTTTATTCAAGCAATTTTTTGAGTTTTACATCTTAGAAGCAGTTATTAAAAGTGGGCGGAAGTCAAATAGTGAATTCCTGATTTTGATGCAACTGCTGGTGAATGTTGGCATTGTGCTTGTAGCGATCGTGCTCTTTGCCCAAACCCACCGCATCAACATCGTTGGCTTAATTGCCAGCTTAGGAATTGGCGGTTTATCGGTGGCTTTTGCTGCCCAAAAAACACTAGAACAACCTGCTTGACTGACAAAAGTCTGAGTGATTGAAAAGAAGGCTAGGAGGGAAGAGGAGCTTGGTTTAAGCTGATCAGTTACCACACCCATTAGCAAAACCAATGGCTCCTACTTCCCGTCTCTATGATGCGTTGCACGATTATCTGAGTCAATGCCAAGACCTCTGGCGCGATGTTCGACATCTGCAAACGTTGTGCTGGATGATGGTTGGCATCATCCAAAGTCAGCAGATTCATCTCAATGGTTTTGGAGTTTATGTTCTGAGCCGCGCCACCTATGCTCAGTCCCATCAACGACGATTTCGGCGGTGGTTGTCGAATCGTCGCATTGACGTGGCAAGCATGCATCAGGTGCTGATGGCTCAAGCCTTATCTCAATGGAGTCACGAGCGGATCTATTTGAGCTTGGACACCACAGTGCTGTGGAATTGCTTCTGCCTGGTGTGGGTCGGGGTTGTGTATCGAGGACGAACCCTTCCCATCGCTTGGAGAGTCGTTGCCCAATCCAGCAGCAGTGTGCGATTGTGGACGATTCAACGGGTGCTGCGCCAATCGGCACGGTTGCTGCCAGAAGGAGTCGCAGTCGTCTTGCTCGCAGACCGAGGTTTTGCAGATGGCAAGTTGATGAAGTATCTCACCCAGACCTTGGGTTGGCATTTCCGTATCCGCATCAAAAGCTCGTTCCAGTTTCAACTCGCCGGTCGTTGGCACCGGGTTTCATCGGTGCGACTGCAACCAGGCCAAGCCTACTTCACCCCAGCCGTGTTCCTGGGTAAAAAGAAACCCTATGGCAATGTTTACCTGGCCTTTGCTCATGACCGAGATGCGGATGAAGATTGGGTGGTCGTCAGCGATGAACCCACCACTTTACAAACCTTTGCCCAATACCGATTGCGGTTCCAAGTGGAAGAATCCTTTTTGGATCTCAAGTCGAATGGCTTCAACTTGGAAGCATCACGCTTACGGGACAAGTTTGCGCTAACTCAACTGTGTGGGGTGATGGCGCTGACCATGCTGTTTCTAGTGTTGCAAGGGGTTCAGGTGGTGACATCATGCCAGCGCCGTTTGGTCGATACTCACTGGAATCGGGGCATGAGTTATCTCAAGTTGGGCTGGAACTGGATTCGTTTAGCGATTACTCAACAGCGGAAACTCTCTCTGTTTCAGTTTCTATCGAGTGCACCGGACCCGCACCCTGCGATCGCTTCTCAACGACAACAGGATCAGTCCTTGAATCGTGAGTTTATTGTTCTGAAACGCTTTCCAGCTTTTTAGTTTTGTCAGTCAAGCAGCTAGAACAACTCTTAGGAGGAATCGTTTTATATCTCGATCGCCCCTTTGTGGTAGATGACTATATTGGCTTGCCAGATGGCGTATTCGGACGAGTGGAATCGATCGGTTTACGCTCAACTAAGATTCGTACTTCGGGCAAGGGGACATTAGTAATTGTGCCCAATAGTTCTCTAACACAGTTAACGATTGAGAATTATACAGGCGGCAAGAAGGTGATGGCTTTGGTTTACTTGAATTTCTATCAAGTGATTGCAATCGCTGACCGAGCCTTGGTGCAACAGATTATTATTGACAGCACCGATGATATTTTTGGCATCGATACCCAGAATACTATTGTTACGTTTAAGGATTTCACTGATGCTTTGGGACAGGCGCGATCGCAAGCTCAAGTCACCTTCTTTATTTTGGGTTCAGAAGAAGTATCAATGACCCTGCGGCGGCAGCTTCTCGATATTGCCAACCAAACCATTACAGAAAAACTCAAAACCTACGGGATGACATTTGATATCGAAGAGCCAACCATTTATGTGGATGCTCCCATCACCATCTAAATCTAGATGAATATTGCTAATTCAGTTTCTAGTTTCATTCAAGTTGATGTTGCCAGAGCAATATTGCAAAGAGCAACTATTTTCTTATTATTTGTGCTGCTCTCTTTACTGGTTGGTCGCTATACTCCTGAAATTGTCAAGTTAGTAATTCGGCGGTTTTCACCAGAACAAGTCGCAGAAATTTATGACCATTTAATTGACCCGATTAAACCAGTTTTCAAGGTTGCTGGCACTTTCGTTTTGATTTCCTGGTCTCTCGCTTGGATTCGAGCCTATCCTGCGTTTTATGGCTTTATTAAGCCGTTTATTGATCTAGCAGTCGTTACAAGTTTAGCTTGGCTTGCTTCCAGGCTATTCCGGCAGTTTGTTCGCACCTATGGCATTGATTTAGTGCGGAAAGTAGGCCGAGAAGTTGATGAATTGTTACTAGTAGTAGAGACGTTAGCCAACGTCTTGATTGGGTTTATTGCTGTCTTTGCTTTTGCCCAGAGTCAGCAATTTAACTTAATTGGCTTAATGGCAAGCTTAGGTTTAGGCGGATTAGCGATCGCCTTTGCCGCCCAAAAAACCTTAGAACAATTGCTCAGCACAGTTGTCTTGTATTTAGACCGTCCCTTTGAACCAGGAGACTATATTCGCTTGCCCAGTGGATTATTTGGACGGGTAGAGTCTATCGGGTTGCGCTCTACTAAAATCCGCACTGCGGCGAAAAGTACGCTATTTATTGTACCCAATTCTACTCTGGCCAACTTAGAGATTGAAAACATTACTAGAGGCAAGAAAATCATGGTCTTGCTCTATCTAGATTTCTTGAATAATTTGCAAGACCGAGAGCAAGCTTTAGTGCAACAAGTGATTATCGAAAGTACCGATTCAGTGTTTGGCATTGACCCAGGTAGCACCAATATTACTTTTACTCAACAAGCTCCACCGCAAGCAACCCAAGCCAGAGTTACATTTTTTATCTTGGGTTCTAGTGAAAACTCGCTGCAACTTAGGAAGCGATTGCTAGAGGTTGCCAATACTAAAATTTCTCAACAACTGAGAAACTTCGGTATTGAGTTTGTACTACAAGAACCCACAATTTATATTGAATCTCCCATCACAATTTAAGCGCGATCGCTGTAAAATTCTTAACTAGTGCGTTTTATAGACTGGTAGTAGAAATTGCTAGCTCTGCTAACGATTGGTGCATGGTTCCCCCTGAGTTAATCCTGAGAATTCCATTTACACCCTTGAAATAGCAAGTTTTTCAGGCTAGAGGCAAAAAAGTCAAGACTGACAATTATGTTGTAGATACTACTAGAGAACCTATAGATGAAGCATTCTTGGACGGGAAGGCGATCGCCAAGCTTAAAAGCGATCGCCTTCCCAAGAAAACGCGATCGCCCTTACCATTAACGGAGTCCGTCCGAAGTCTAATAGAGGCGATCGCACTTGGCAACTTTGGTCGTGCATCAAAATGTGGTGGGCTCGGTAAAGTAGAAAGGCACCCACCCCAAAGCATGATCTATGGAATGCAAACTCTGTGCTTACCCCCGCACCCATAAACATGGCAAAGCTCCTAACGGTAGCCAACGATATTTCTGTCCGCAGTGCCAGCAAACGTTCAATGAACGCTTTGACACCTTGTACTATCATCGCCAAGTCACGCCAGAACAGATTCGACAGGTATTGCAGGCCCATAGCGAAGGCAGCAGTCTGAGAGGGATTAGCCGCACGAGTGGACTGGCCTATAACACAGTCGTTAGCATCGTTCGTGCTGCTAGTCAGCAGGCGCAATTGGTGCATAATGCTCAAGTTCAGGCAGTACAAACACAGGAAGTGAGCGCGGATGAACTGTGGTCATTTGTCGCAAAAAACAGAAACAGTGCCTTCCCGACGAGTTAGAGGTGGGGGATTGCTGGATTGGCGTGAGTCTAGCGGATTCGAGTGGACTGATCCTAGCGGCCCGAGTGGGAAAACATACGGATGAATTGATTGAGGAGTTAGTGGTTAGTAGTGAAGGCAAAACCGTCTGTAGATGTTGGAATAGTGATGGTTGGGGAGGCTACGAGAGAGTATTGCCGCCTGAGATTCTCCACCATCTTGGTAAAGATAAGACGCAACGCTTAGAGAGAACCAATGGAGTGGTGAGACAACAGACCGGACGGTGGCACCGCAGACAGAACAAGTTTGGCAAGGTGTGGGAACAAACCAAGGTAACGACGCGGATAGTCGTGAGTTACTTCAATTGGATTTGGCAGCATAGTCGCTTGAAGACGACAGCAGCGCAACGAGCAGGATTAACGCTACAGCCCTGGACTTGGCATGATTTAATCACTTATCCCACTATTATTTGATGCACTACCGTGTTTTCAAATTTGTCGAACTGATACATGAGATGATAAAAGCGGCAAGGCGG
This sequence comes from Trichocoleus desertorum NBK24, assembly GCF_030409055.1. Classification (GTDB taxonomy): domain Bacteria; phylum Cyanobacteriota; class Cyanobacteriia; order FACHB-46; family FACHB-46; genus Trichocoleus; species Trichocoleus desertorum_B. The sequence continues at coordinate 1,846,716 of NZ_CP116619.1, forward strand.
TGACCTTGTCGCTAGATTTTTTATGTACATTGTTACTGCATATTCTCTAAACGTTTTATAGCTTGAAACCACGCTTGCTGAGCAGCAGGAGGCCAAGAGGGGTCGAACTCTGGAAGCATTGAAAGTCTCATTTGTATTTTCTCTTTTAGACTCAACTTATTGGGAGAATCGTCTTCCTCGGTTTTACCTAACTTGGTTTCCATTGCCCCAGTTACCTCATGGAGATTATTGATTTCTTGCTCGTACTTAGTATTCTTTGAAAGAACTATTCGAGCGATCGCATCTGGTTCATTCTCAACAAGTTTTTTGATTTCCTCAATTTCTTCTTCAGATATCTCTGGGGATATGTAGTAATAGAATTCCTGAACTCCTGAACTCTTTGGGTTTTCACCTCCTCCACGCTTCTCCCGTTTAACAACACCAATCTTGATCAACTTATCAAGCCGAGAATGTTCATTCTGTGGCTTTGACTTTAAATCTTGAACCACTTCATTTAGCGTTGCTCCCTTTCGGTGGTTTAGATCTATTACGATCTTGTAATAGGGTTCGACGGATCGAACTTTCATCGACTGTATCCGTTCACGTAGCGACTGTCTTTGTGAATCCATGTAATTCATTGGTTTCTGGTCGTCCATTACACCTCCTTTTTGCCGTGTAAAGGATAATGACACTTGGAGGCAGAATTCAACAGGTAAGATGCCCTCCTAGCAAGAAATAACTAAGCATCTATGCCAGTTGATGTCCACAAAAGAGCATATTGAGGAAGTTGAGATTTAATTGATGAAGTGACGAATCTTTTTCTTGCCATTCAACGATCGACTATGACTCAATAGTACTGCAAACGATCGTTGAATGGCAAGGCTAGTTGAATTCTATGCTTGCGTTTCTGAGAAAGCTGGTTCTGAGGAGCCTATTGAACACAAAGGCGATCGCATGGGTGAAGCGATCGCGCTTCTGTACACAAAGGCGATCGCCTTCAATTTCCGGTACGAATCTTTGCTAGCAGATCATAGAATGGCTGCCAGTTATCTTCTTGGGTGATCGGTTCCCAAATCGCTTCAACTTCAGGGCGGATCAGAGGTGTGGTGGGGTTATGTCGGTTGAGCCTTTGGGCTATGTTCTCCATTTCCTCGATGGGCTGGCTGATTAGCAGGGTGTGATAATGTTGCCGCCAACGATCTAAACAGGCTTTTTGCTCATCGTTAGTAGCGAAGTCAGCAGTGTTTAGGATGCCGCCATCTTCTCGCCAACTGACGTTGAACTGTTGTTTCAGCTCGCGGAAGAAAGCGTGGTATCCCACTTCACACACTTCCAGCAATTGCAGCGTCCGTTTAATGAGTTCATTGGTCTCTGCTTCTGGTAGCTCAGCAAAACCGAGTTTATTCAACATGCGTTGACGATAGGTGGCATAGTAGTAATCGCCAAACTTGGCTAAACCCGCTTCCATATCCGCGATCGCCATCACCGCAGACAAAGGCGTTTGCAGCATTTCTAGATTGAGCTGACAGATTCCCGGCTGGTTGCCATAGCAGTAGCGCCCAGAATAGTCAAAATAGGCGGCTGTAAAGCGAAGATCGTAATGGTCCATAAAGGCATAAGGACCGTAATCAAAACTCTCTCCAGTGATCGACATGTTGTCCGTGTTTAGCACCGCATGACAGAACCCTACCGACATCCACTGTGCCGTCAGTTCTGCCACCCGTTGCACTAGCTCTGCATAGAACAGGGCATAGCGATCGCTCTCTCCCTGCAAGTGAGGATAGTAGTACTCAATCACATGGTCTAGCAGCTTTTGAATCAGATCCTTCCGCTTCACGTAGTGCAAGCGCTCAAAGGTGCCAAAGCGGATATGCGATCGGTTGAAGCGCACCATCACTGAGGAGCGAGTGGGGGAGGGTTCATCACCGCGCCACAAGTTTTCTCCCGTTTCAATCATGCTCAAGCAACGAGAAGTCCGCACACCCAGATAGTTCAGCGCTTCTGCCGCCAAGACTTCCCGCACGCCGCCTTTTAGTGTCAGTCTGCCGTCGCCACCACGAGAGTAGGGAGTGGTGCCAGAGCCTTTAGTACCAAAGTCGTAGAGTTCGCCATCGGTGCCGCGCACTTGACCGTAAAGGAAGCCCCGACCATCCCCCAAGAAAGCGTTATATTCACCAAACTGATAGCCGTGGTAACGCATTGCCAGCAGTGGTTGGCGACCCTCAAACCTGCCAAACGCCTCAATGAAGTCTTCGTCTGTCACCGCTTGCGGGTCAAGGCCGATTTTGGGCAGGAGGTCATCGTTACGCCACCGCAAAATTTGGGCAGGAAACGCAGCGGCAGCGACCACATCAGAGTAGTCTTCCCCTAACGATTCAAAGGCAGGTTCGTAGTTGAGAGCCAGGAAAGGATTGGTACGAGCAGCGGGGGTCATGCAAGATTACAGGTAGTCGTCCGGACTCCTTCATCCTGCCACTAATCCACCTGAGTTGTGTGCTGGGTTGGTGGTGCGATCGCCTTGGTTTAATCTTCGATTTGGTTCAGACGGCGAATATTAAGCACATCGCTTAGTTTCTTAACTTGGCTGAAGGTGCGCTCTAGCTGGGCATGGTCGCGAATATCAATGCCGAGGTTGATCGTAGCCGTTTGATCGGGAAAGGTCTTCACCTGAGCATTGCGGACGTTAATGTTGTTGTCGGTCAAGCGGGACAGAATATCCTTCAGCACACCCACGCGATCGATCACATCAATCTGAATATCCACCGGATAGTTTTGAGGTCTAGCCCGCTCTTCGTCAATGGGGTTCCAACTTACAGGAACGAGGCGATCGCCGGGGATTTGATCGCTATTTTGGCAACCTTGACGGTGAATCGAAATGCCATGACTCCCGCGCGTCACCACCCCTATAATGCGCTCACCAGGGACGGGGTTACAACAACCCGCCAAGTGATAGAGTAGCCCTTCAACGCCCGCGATCGGGGACTTATTAGTGGGCACAACGGGAACAGGCCGAGTGCTGGTATGGAGTGGCAGTACTTCCAGCGCTGGGGCTACAGGTTGTTGAGCCTTGACCGTTTCTCGTAAACGGTTGACTACTAGGCTCAGCGTCACTTCTCCATAGCCCAAAGCTGCCAGTAAATCTTCCACACTGTGATAGTTGCAGCGCTCCGCCGTCACTTGCATGGGTTGAGACTTCAGCAGGGCATCAAAGCCACTCTTGCCTAATTCTTTTTCTAGCAGTTCTCGACCCCGCAGCAGGTTCTCGTCTCGGTGCGATCGCTTGTACCATTGCCGGATGCGGTTTCTGGCTCCACTGGTGACAACAAAGTTTAGCCAGTCGAGGCTAGGGTGTGAGTTTTTCTGGGTCAGAATTTCGACAATATCGCCGTTTTGTAAGGGCGTATCTAGCGTGACGATGCGACCATTCACCTTAGCACCTGCACAGTGGTTGCCTACTTCCGTATGGATGCGGTAAGCAAAATCAACTGAGGTCGCACCCGGACAAAGCGGCACCACATCACCCTTGGGCGTGAAAGCGTAGACATCGCCATCAAACAAGTTATCTTTGACGCTTTCCAAGTATTCTTGAGCGTCTTTGAGATCACTTTGCCACTCCAGTAACTGTCGCAGCCAGGTGAATTTCTCATCGGAGGCAGTCAGCAGCGTACTGCTCCCCCCCGTTTCTTTATATTTCCAGTGAGCGGCGATCCCGTATTCCGCCACATGATGCATTTCTACAGTCCGAATCTGGACTTCTAGTGGGCGTCCGTTCAGGCCGATGACGCTAGTATGCAAAGATTGGTAGCGATTGGACTTGGGCAAGCCAATGTAATCTTTAAAGCGCCCGGGGATCGGGCGAAACGAGTCGTGAACAACGGCTAAAGCGCGATAGCACTCATCGTTGTTTTGCATAATCACTCGCACCGCAGCTACATCGTAAATCTCATGGAATTCTTTTTGCTGTCGCTGCATCTTTTGATAGATGCCGTAAAGATGCTTAGGACGACCGCTAATTTCTGAATGCTGCACTCCAATTTGCTGGAGGCGATCGCGCAGAATCTCTGCTACTTTGTTGAGCCGCTCTTCGCGATCGGTGCGCTTTTCGGACACCAACTGCTGCATTTCGCGATAGGCTTCTGGCTCTAAATACTTAAACGACAAATCCTCCAATTCCCACTTAAACCGACCGATCCCCAAGCGGTTAGCAAGCGGTGCAAAGATTTCTCTGGTTTCCTGGGCAATGCTACGGCGCTTCGCTTCGGGTAGGTGCTCCAGGGTCCGCATATTGTGGAGGCGATCGGCCAGCTTAACGACAATCACTCGAATGTCTTGAGCCATTGCCAAGAACATGCGGCGGAAGTTTTCAGCTTGGCGTTCCCGTTTGCTAGAAAAGTTAAACTTCGACAGCTTGGTGACCCCCTCCACCAACCGTCTCACCTCTGGGCCAAAGCGTTCCTCAATTTCTTCGGCTGTCACTTCGGTATCTTCTACCACATCGTGGAGGAAGCCCGCAGCAATCATGGCGCTGCTACCCCCCAAGTCTCTCAGCAACCCTGAAACAGCCACAGGATGGGCAATATAGGGTTCGCCAGAGGCGCGATATTGCCCTTCATGCAACTGATAGGCAAACTCGAAGGCACGACAAATGAGATCTGTTTCTTCAAAGTGACCAGTCGCATTGGCTTCAGAACCTTTTTGCTGGGTGAGCAAACATTCCTGAAGCCAATCAGGAACGACAAAAGGGGTGCTGGGAACTGTCGCCGTTAGGTTCATGCCGTAGCTCTGAGGGAAGAATAAAGGGCGGAGAGTATGGCTGATTCTACTGCATCTAAATGTGTTTAGATATACAAGCATGCCCAGCCAGCAGGCAATTAGCGATTGTGATAAGGGTTGGTAGAGGTGCGATAGTTATTGCGATCGAGGGGACTTGCGGTGCAAATCCACTGGAAGTACTCGAAAAACTGTGATCCCCGCCTCATTGAAGCTAAATCACGATGATATTTGAGTCAAAAAATACTAGCGAATATAAGGTTGATTTAATTAAAATTGGTAGCTTGCCTTTAAAGCCTAAGATCGCAGCCTTAAAGTTGCATCGAACCTTAGGTTTAATAGTAGGAACAAGCTCTTATTCTAATCTTAACTAAAGACGCGCCGAATGTTGCCAGAGGCTCATCGCCAAATCTATCAAGAATTTCTGCGATCGCTAGAGCAGCTTCAAGTGAAAGTAACTCAAGCGAAGCCTGACCCCGCTGCCTTAATCTTAAATTTTCAAGAGATTCAGCAGTTTTTTCAGCGCCAAGTTCTAACGCTTAGTTGGGACAGTCATCCTGATGCGGTGGTGGAACAGCGCGTACAGTCTTATCAAATTGAAATGAATAAGCAGCTCAAGTTGATGGGAGCGGACGTGATGTTTTTACAAGCAGCTCGGCAATCGAGTACGGCTCAGCAACGCCAAGTGCAGATTAGCGATCGCCTCAATTTGCTGATTGGGTATTGTAATGTGCTGCTACAGGACAAGGAGGAAGGATGAGGGATGAGGGGTAAAAGGTGAAACGTTCTTAACTTTTCAGCCCTCCTTCATTCTTCGGATTTCTCGCGTGATACCCTAATCGTTAAATTGGCAAGTTCTACTGGAGGGAGAGGCTAGCCTGTGCAATGTCCCAAAGATCGACGAGTAGAGCTGGTAGATAGTACGCTGGCTCCTGCATTGGCGGCGAAGTGCTGCCCTGATTGTCAAGGTACTTGGATTCCAGCGGCGGAGTACGAATCTTGGCAAGCTCATCAACCTCAGCCAAAGGTTGAGGCGTTGCCGAAGGTGCTGGATGTGGAGTTTGTCCAGTCCCCGTTCGATGCCAAGGCTGCGTTGTGCCCGGAGTGTGGTCGCTACCTATCGCGGGCGAAGGTGGGGGTAAGAATTCCTTTTTATGTGGAGCGCTGCTTGGATTGTGGCGGCATCTGGTGCGATCGCGGGGAATGGGATGTTTTAGAGAAGATGGGGCTGCATACAGTAATTCAGCAACTATTTTCTAGTGAGTGGCAAACCCGCATCCGGGAGAAGGAGTACGCGATCGCGGAGCAACAGGCAACCATTGATAAGTTGGGGCCAGAGTTGGCGGCAAGGGTGTTTGAGTTGGCGGAATATTTACAGGCGCACCCAAATGGGGATTTTGGGGTGGCCTATTTGATGCGGCGGTTTGATAAGCCGGAACCGTTAAAGAAGATTTCTATGAGTCAGGGGCCTTTCTAAAACCAATCCCTTGGGGGCAAGTGCCCCCAACCCCCCGCTGAGGGACGGTTGCGTCCCCCAGACCCCCTCCAAACGAATCTAGGTACAAGCATTTCGATTCTTGGGCTTCTCTTAATTTCTAACTTGTAAATTTCTGGCTTCTAGCTCCTGACTTCTAGCTTCTAGCTCCTGACTTTTAACTCCCGGCTCTTGGTTCTTCCATTTCATCCCTCCTCCTTTATCCTTCCCCTTACCCCTCACTTCTCACTCCTCACCTCCTATGCCTTCCGACGCTCTGTTTTGTGTAGAAAATCTCCGAGTTGCCTATCCTGCTTCAAGTCGGGGTCGGACGGCTGATGGGGAAATCTATTGGGCGGTGGATGATGTGTCGTTTACGCTGCAACCGGGCGATCGCTTGGGATTAGTGGGGGAGTCGGGCTGTGGCAAGTCTACGCTAGGACGAGCGGCGATGCGGTTGTTGCCTCCTACTAGTCAGGTGGAGGGGCGGGTGACGTTTCGCGGGCAGTCGGTGTTTGACTTGTCTCCGGGGGAGTTGCGGCGGTTTCGGGGTGAGGCGGTGGCGCTGATCTTTCAAGATCCAATGACGCGGCTTGATCCGTTGATGACGATTGGGGAGCATTGTCTGGAGACGCTACAAGCTCATCAACCACAGTTGTCACGGAAGGAAACGAAGGAGCGGGCGATCGCAACGTTGGAGGCTGTGAAGATTCCGGCGAGTCGGTGGGCGCAGTACCCCCATGAGTTTAGTGGGGGAATGCGGCAACGGGTAGCGATCGCGTTGGCGTTGTTGCTTGACCCCAAGCTGATTGTGGCGGATGAGCCGACGACGAGTTTGGATGTAACGGTTTCGGCGCAGATTTTGCAGGAGCTGACGCGACTGTGTGCCGAGCGGGAGATGGCGCTGCTGCTGATTTCGCACGATTTGGCGATGGTGGGCGAGTACTGCGATCGCATTGCGGTGATGTATGACGGCAAGATGGTAGAAACGGGGCCAACTGCCTCAGTGCTCGAAAAACCTCAGCATCCTTATACCAAAGCTTTATTAGAGTCAGCGCTGCATATTCAGGCGGTTCCGGCGGATGCACCGATTCCGTTACCAGATTTCTCGGTTATCGAGTCTGCAAGTGACGAAACCTCTGACTCAGGAGCGATCCCCGACCCCTGGGCTAATCCAGAGGCGTTGCTGCGGGTAGAAGATTTGAAGCAGTATTACACGTTGGAGCAAAATTTCATCGCGCGTCTGTTTAGCAAAAACGACCAGACTATCAAGGCGGTGGATGGAATCAACTTGGAACTGTATTCGGGTGAGACGCTGGGCTTGGTGGGTGAATCGGGTTGTGGCAAGAGTACGTTGTCGCGCACGATTTTGCAGTTGATTCGGCCTACGGGCGGCAGGGTGGAGTTTCTGGGAGAAGACCTAACTCGCCTCTCTAAGGAAGCCATGCGGCAACAACGGCGACAAATGCAAATGGTGTTTCAAGACCCGCGTGCTTGCCTCAACCCATTGATGACGGTGGGCCAGAGCATTGGTGACCCGTTGGTGATTCACCAGTTGGCAAACTCGGCTGAGGTGAAGCAACAGGTGTTCTACATGCTGAAGCGGGTAGGACTGACGCCTGCCGAAGAATTTTACCAGCGCTACCCAGCAGATCTTTCTGGAGGCCAACAGCAACGGGTAGCGATCGCCCGTGCCCTGATTACTCGCCCGAAGCTGCTAATCTGTGATGAGCCTGTGAGCATGCTAGATGCAACGGTGCAGACGCAAGTGTTGGAGCTGATGCGGGAGCTAAAGCAGGAGTTTGAACTCACCTATTTATTCATCACTCATGATCTCTGGGTGGCGCGTTTCTTCTGCGATCGCATTGCGATGATGAATGGTGGCAAGATTGTAGAAATCGGCTCGACCAAGGAGATTTTTACGAATCCGAAGCACCCTTATACGCAAACTTTGTTGGGTGCTGCTCCGCTGCTGGCACGGCATTAACTCTTGTGAGGAAGCATTGCAATTTAGGCTAGTGGCTTAAAAGTGATCTAGGTTGAAGGTAAGCTCTGCGATCGCAACATAGACAGAGCTGCAATAGATCGTAACCGGGCGTTGCGATCGGGAGCAAAACCTATGGCGGAACCGGAAGTATTAGACTGTCCCAAGTGTGGCAAGAAGGGCTTGGTGCGGTGCTTGCACAGTGAGGATGATCTGTTTCAGTGCGTCTACTGTGATTACAGTCATGATCTCACCAAGGCCAAAGAATCTGAGGGTGGACCAGGCACCGTGTTTTTAGCGATCGCATCTGCTCTCTTAATCGCTCTCCTGCTGTTGGGTTAAGGATCAGAGATTCGGCTTTACAGCTTGAAAGCGATCGCGCGAATTCGGCGGTAGTCAGCGAACCAAGTTCCATCTCGGTAAAGTTGGGGGCGGGTTCGTTGGGCTATGTGGGTGAGAAAGGTGTCTTGTTGCTCTACTGGAACGGCTTGCAGAAAAGATTGAGCAAACATCTTGATCCAGTTTTGGATGCCATTTGCGTCAGCGAGGGGCGTAGGGCGATCGAATAAGGCAGCCAACTGGACTTCAAAGCCTTGTTGTTCGAGTAGGGTCGTATATTCGCTAATACTAGGAAAATACCAGGGGTTGAGGGTTTCGGGATTGGGATAATTCATTTCCCTCAAGCTTTGTTCTAATGCTGTCGCGATCGCCTGCACATTTCCTTTCCCCCCAAACTCAACTACCAAGCGACCTCCTGGTTTCAGGGCTTGCCACGTACTTGCGATCGCCGCTTCGGGAGGTTTGACCCAGTGCAGCACGGCATTGGAAAAGATGGCATCAAACTGTTCTACAAACGGGAGATTGGTGGCATCGGCAACTTGAAAGGAGAGAGCGGGATAATTTTGCTGCGCCTGGGCAATCATGCTGGGAGCACTGTCAATACCGAGAACTTGAGCACCGCGATCGCTGATTTGTTGTGTGAGTGCTCCGGTGCCGCAACCTAAATCGAGAATCTGTTCGTCTGGTTTAGGGTCAAGTAGATCCAGCAGTGCTGCACCATATTCAGCCACAAAACTATGTTTGCGATCGTATAGGTCTGCGTTCCACTGGTTTGTTGTCATTATCTTTATTTCGCTTTTATTTGGCTCCTTGCATTGCCCCCTCAGTCCCCCAATCCATAGCCCCAGCGGGCCTTTTAGAAAAGGGGAAGCAAGAAAGTAATTGCTCAACTAGGTTGACCTAAGCACGCCTTTGGTAGAAGATGATAAACTTTTGCCATGAAGGAACTGCCCCCTCTCGCTGGACTGAGTCACGCAGAAAAGGATGCCCTGATTCAAGGGCTGTGGCAGGAGTTGCAAACGTTGCGCTCAGAGGTCGAAAAGCTGAAGCAAAAACGGGTCAAGAAAACCTCCCGTAATTCAAGTTTGCCTCCTTCTCAGGGCTTCAAGCCAAATCAGAGGAGGGCTCAGTCCCCTGCCCCCAATGGTGAGGAAACGGGAAGTCACCGTAACGGTGGGCGAGAATTGAGCCAACAACCGGATCAAGTCGTCTTTGCCCAAGCCAAGAGTTGTCCCCACTGTGGGGTCGAAGTGGAGCTATCAACACAACGCTTGAGCGGGACTTACGAACGCATTGAATTGCCGCCGATGACTCCTCACATCACCCGGGTTGAACGTTACGGTGGGACTTGCCAGTGTTGTCAGCAGGCGTATGAAGCGCCTGTTCCAGTCGGTTTGGAGCCAGGGTCTCCCTTTGGCACCAGTGTCGTGAGTTTAGTGACCTATCTCCGTTACAGCCATGCCATCAGCTATCAACGGCTGAGCCAGCTGATGAGTGAGCTTTACGGTCTCAGCCTGTCCGAAGGAGCGATTGCCAATCTCCTGCAACGGGTGCGCTCTCAGCTAGAAAACCCGGTGGCCAAGATTGTCGAACGTTTACGCAGTGCTCGTCTCGTCGGCAGTGATGAGACGGGGGCACGAGTGAAGGGGACCAACCAGTGGGAATGGGTGTTTCAGAACGACCAGGTGTGTTTGCACGTGATTCGTCCCAGTCGTGGCAAAACGGTCATTGATACCGTGATGGCGGGGCATCAACCACAGGTTTGGGTGTCTGATTTATTCAGTGCCCAGACCGCCCATCCGGCGCACGACTGGCAAGTGTGTCTAGCCCATCAACTGCGCGATTGTCAGTATGCCATGGATGCGGGTGATGAGTTGTTTGCGCCCCGGATGAAATGGCTGCTCCTCAAAGCCATTGCCCTGCAACGGCGACGACACACCCTGGCTGCCTCAACCGTTCAGCAGTATTGCTCTCGATTTCGCGGCTTACTGCGGGAGATCTTGAATCTGCAACCCAAATCGCTCGAGGGACAGCGGTTGCTCAAACGCTATCAGAAGATTCGGGCTCATCTGTTGCTGTTTTTGACGGATGAGACAATTCCGTCAACCAATAATGCCAGTGAGCAGGCGTTGCGCTGGAGCGTCGTCTTTCGCAAGGTGACGAACGGATTCCGCTCGGACTGGGGAGCGGAGCTATTCGCTCAGGTGCGATCGCTTGTCAACACTGCGAAGCGTCAGGGCATTGCTGCCTTTGATGCCATTTCCCGTGCCCTTACCTCACAGCAGACAGATTGGCTACTGGGTTGAGCAATTACGCAAGAAATTTACTCTAGTCCCCCCAAATTTGGGGAGCTAGGGGGGCTGATTAATTCTCAGGAATTGCAGAAATGGCCTCTAGAACTTGTTCTAAAACTGCATCTAAGTTAGCAAAGACTTCTTGGTTACGAAAGCGAATGACACGATAACCAAATTCGTTCAATTTCTGGGTGCGTGCACCATCATATTCAGTTTGTTGATCGTGAACTGCGCCATCCAACTCAATAATCAGCTTGTGTTTTGCACAGAGAAAGTCTGCAATGAAGGGGCCAACTGGGTGCTGACAACGAAACTTCAAACCGTACAGTTGCTTGCCTTTTAAGGCTTGCCAAAGTAGTTGCTCGGCAGGGGTGAGATGGTAGCGTAGCCTTTTGGCGGCGGATTCGATTTCGGGTGTGGTGCCCCGAATCCGAGGAGTTGTTTTATTCAATGCGGGTAGTTGCGATCGCTTGAATCTAAAGTTCCCTAGTTCTATTCATTGGTAGCCCTCAACACTGGCAGAGTAGTTTCACATAGCAAAAGAAAAATCTTGAATACGGTTCGACTCCTTGCACTGGTCCCCTCAATCCCCCAAACTTGGGGGATTGAGGGACTGAAAGCTCAACTAAGCACCACAGCGATCGCTTCTACTTCTTACGCGATTTGGTGGTGTAGCACTAAACTTCCTGAGCTTCTCTGACTAGTGGTTGCGGTTGGGTTCTAGAGCGGCTGGCATGTTGCCCGTAGACATTGACGAGATAAGGCATGAGGTAGGTTAAGGCTCCGGAGATCCAGCGATCGCGGGTCATGTTGCCTCGTAGCGTGGCAGAACCGTGATTGATCAGAAACAAGAGAGAGCCAACAAACAAAGCTGTTTTTAGGCCAGTGGGAATAAACTCTTTGTCGAATAAGATAGCCAGATAGCCTTTGATTCCCTTCATCGCCAATGAGCCATCACATCTACTGCTCAAGTTAAACTATTTCACCAATTGGAGCTGTGGAATAAATAGCAAACATTTTGCTCAGAATGTGTTATGAGCAGCGATATAACTGCTTTAGTTAGTGACTGTTTGGGTTAAGTGAGCGATCGCCTCTTGAAGCTAGAGATTATCACTTTCTTTACTTTAAGAAACAATGATCCCAATCACAAGCAGACAAATCAAACCTTTAGATATAGAACTGGTGGCAGAGGTTACAGAAATGCTTAGCAACTATCTTTTGGATAGGTGTTTAGTTAAAATACTTCATGCTTCTCTCATCTAGACCGTTAAAAGATATATTCTTCTGCCCTGAAGAGTCAAACTTTTATTCAAACTGCATAGAAAATCTAGTTCTCAAGCATTGCGTCGGTTCAGAATCTATTATTGAATTTGGCTCAGGTGACGGTAGCCCTGTGATCCAGGCTTTACTCAGAACTGAATTTGAAGGCACCGTTCACGGCTTTGAAATCAATCCTTTAGCCTGTGATGTCGCTCAAGAGAAAATTAGCGAACAAGGCTTAAGCGATCGCTATCAAGTTCACTGCAAGTCGTTCTTTGATTCGCTTAAATTTCAGGCAGATTACTTAATCTCCAATCCTCCTTACTTGCCCGCTGTAGATAACAAGCTTTATCAGCCTTTGCTACATGGTGGTATTGATGGAATTACTATTACCAAAAAGCTACTTTCTTGCAATCATAAAAACGTTTTGGTGATGGCTGCTAGTTATTCCGATCCTCAGGGATTGGTAGACTACGCCAGAGAGCAAAACTACTTCGTTTCCGACTTCATCATTTCACCACTATCCTTCGGCTACTACAGTTCTGACCCTAAAGTACAAAGCAGAATTGCCGAAATGCGCCGAGAGAAAAGAGCCTTCTACTCCGACAACCTGTATCTCCTAGCAGGTGTGCTATTTACCAAACAAGAAACCGCAGATACCGAGGATGTCTCCCCAGAACTTATGCAGTTGATGACAGCGCTGTAAAAGCTTACACCATCTGACTCTAACCCCAAAACCCTTCTCCTAAAAAGATACAAAGAGAGGGGCTTTTTCATATGTTTTTGATGTTTTTTCTAACTCCCCTTCCCTAGTAGGGAAGGGGCTGGGGGTTAGCTGGGGGTTAGGTATCTACTTCTCAATCCAAAGTAGCAGCTGTATCTGCTTCCCGAACCGATCGCACCATTGCATCTCCCGCGCGATCGCCAATCAGCTTCTCTTGGTCATATCCCAATACAATTTGCCAAGCCTCATTGGGATACCGCTCCGCCAAAGGCAATGCCACATCATCAATCATCCAGCGACCGTGGCGCTCATCCTCGCGGATATGCAGTTCCCAATAACCAGACGCAGTATCTGATAAGTTCAATCGTTGTGCCGCTGTTAAGTAGTTGCGGTAAATCCAAGGGCCAGCAATTTCAAAGTAAGCTAAGCCGCCGTTGTAGCGCAGATAGTGCTGCTTGCACTCGGTCAGCAAGAAGTTATGGTTAATGCTTGCTAGTACTTCCCAAGGCACCAAGTCAAAGTACGCTTCTGGCTCCGTGCTCAGACCCAACTCCGCCATCATATTGGCAAAGAAAGTCGAGTGCTTGCGGTTCAGCCGCCCGTTGCCATACTCTTCCAGCAGCACCCGCACCAATGTACAGTGTACCTCATTGCTAGCACCGCCCAAAATCCGCACCAAACGACTCGCTTCTACCAAGCCATCAAAGGACGCGATCGCTAGCAAACGCCGATATCCAGCCAAAGTCGCCTCTTCCCGGAGATAACGGCTGTTAGCATTCAGAGGTGGATCAAGGTCAGCATCCGAGCGCTCAACCAGCGCCTGCTTCACCGCCGCCAGATCCATCTGCTGCAACGCCGCTACATCTAACTGCTGGCCTTCCCAAACTTGCCAAACTGACTCAATCCGATTGCGAATTTGCTGTAGATAAAACGATCGCTCATTGATGTAATGGCGTAGATCGTCATACCAAAAAAACTTGAGGCGATTAATCCGATACAGCACCCGCTGTACAAACCGATGAGCTACTTCCGCCTCAGGCTCCTCATTCACATATGCAGCATCCAAACCGATCGCTAATACTCGCTCAAAATCCTGAACCAATCCTGGTTCCGTCTGCACCCTTTGATCCAAATCTTCCAGTTCAAGTAACCGAACAAACTGTTGCTCCGCCTCCAAGTAGTTGGGGGTCGCTTGAGCTTCGGATACAGCGCTGGCTCCAGCCTTCGGGTTCTGGAGCATCATCGTACTGCTCTGCATGAAATCTTCCTTTGTGTTGAAAACAGCTAATCGCGATCGCTCAAAAGCTCTCGGCTCCTAAACCTCAGGACGATCTCGTCAAAGCAGGTGCCAAAACTGGTACCAAAGGAAGCTGAGACACTTGGTTTTTATCAAAGTTTTTTATCAAACAAAAAACGTTAGGTAAAAACCAAACCGTGCCAGAGGTTTACTGTCTCCAAGGTAACGAAGCCACGCAAACTCTCCGTCCATCCCCAGAAGGACTCAGCGCACACAGCAGCTTCTACCTTTTGGTGTGCAGGGATAAAAAGAGAAGGAGACCTAAGACCCGTGTTGAGCAGCCATTGCCGCAGGAGAAGTATTCTCCTGATAGTTACTGTCCAACCAGCAGCGTGGCAGAGATTCACCCGACGGAAAAATCAACTCCGTCTTAGCAAAAGATGTGGGATCTTGTTCCTCTTGACCATCTTGAATCCGACCCTTCACCTGGTCGTGCATGGGATTAGCGAGATCTTCAACTGACACAACCTCAATCAAAGCGTCATCATTTTTCTGCTTCAGAAACATAGATAATCTCCTAATGTCTTGTGGGCATGGCTAAGGCTAGTACGGATATGCCTAGCTCAACGCCCCTCCTTAGCTATATCTTGATTGCACAGAGTTCCAACGCTAGCCAGCAAACCTGGAGAGCGTCTTTTGGGAGTAACCTGACCCGATTTCCTGTAGCTCCTTAATATGTCCCATCTTGCCTTCAGGCGATCGCGTTACTCCCAAGCCTCCGACATTAAGAAAGCTGAACGATCATCAACCTTGATTACAAGATCCTCCTAACGGAATAAGCGAGTCAGTCTTGAGTGGTAGATTGATTGGAATTAGCAGGTTTTCGCCATCAACCTATCAGCTAGGATATATGTACGATAAGAATTCCAAGAAAGACTGGGTGAGCGCGGGTGCAACTGCAACCGTTGGAGCAAGTCTTGCAGCAACCTTCTCCGTTTCCCAAGGACGTGATCCGCTCGTTGCCTTTGTTATTCTGGTCTTCGCCGTTGCAGTCGCCCTAGTAATCGATCACTTTTGGTAAGAGTAACTTGGCGAGAATAACTTGGTAGAGCGATCGCCAAAAAGTATTAAAGCCTAAATACAAAATCCGAACAAAAAAAACTTCACATCTCTCCTCAGAAAGTGTGAAGTTTTTGTGTCTAGCTACCAACTTCTCAAACGTAAACTAAATTTATTTTCTGAATCTCAAGCAAAGAAGAGAGTATTGATTAGTGAATCAGGTTAAGCACATCGCGGACAACGCTGAAACCAGCTAAATCCCAAGCCAAATAGGCCGCAAAACCAATCATTGCCAGACGGCCATTCCACAGTTCTGCTTGAGGATTCCAGCCGAAAAGAAATGCGTTGCGCTCAATGCCGTTGTACGCGGGAGCTACAGAAGGCAGGTCAGTGGTCTTATTGGTCTGCATGTTTACATTCCTTAATACTAAAGGGATGCCTCTATGCTATGGCTGAGCTGTACTCCTGGGGTCTGTCATTAGAGGTATCTATCACACCTGCCCAAGAGTAGAGGTTCCGAGGAACTTCTCGGTAGGTTATCCAATCGGGTGAAAATCAAGCCAGAAACCAGCAGATTTGCGGAAGAGCGATCGCGGTTGGTTGCACAGAGTGCAGGCGGTAGCTGACTGAATCGACATCAATTTGTGATGCCAAGTTCATATATCATCCAAAGCGATTGGCTAACATGCAGTTGCAACTGACATCCTGAAACTGCTATGAGACGATTCCGACAAGGGCTGCTGATTCTAATCTGTCTTTATGGGCTATATCTCATTAAGACAGCATTGGGAATTGACATTTCTCAGCGCTACACAGCTTGGGAGGTCTTCAAGCTACCAGTCAAACCCTTGATGGAGCGCTCATCTGGCTAATACCTATCCGGAACGTTCACGATCTCTAAACGAGAGGTAATAAAGCGATCCATCCACTTTTCTAGATAGACTCGATTGGCTTGACGTTGTTTGGGATCTTCCGTGTCGAGCGGATGAGGCATCAAGCCCCGAATCGCGGCTGTAGTCACACAGAACATCGACTTTTGGAAGCTCTCACAAATTTTCACCCGCAAATCATCTTCTCCCCGGATTCCCTGCTGATAGATGTCATGCAAGTAATCTGGCAGGAAGTGGCGCATATCCTGCATCAGCAGCGTCGGAGGGATGCCCGCCCCACCAATTGGCAACGGGTCAGCGTATAGCGCTCCATAGGTAAACTGGTCTTGAAAAACCGGAATTTGTTGAGCTTGGGCGTTGTAAGATACCGTGCCGAGGAAAGGGGTGCCTCGGAAGAAAATAGTATCTACATAAGGAACTGCTGCATCCATCAAGAACGTCAGCCCTGCTGATTCAGGAATAATGTTATACACCTGACCCTTCACTTCAACGGCGTAAATCAAAGGTTGATTGGCAGCCGCAACCAAAGCATCTTGCACATGCTGCACCACCTCGGCGATCGACTGGATTTCCTTACGATCGAAGCGATCCGAGAGGTCGATGAACATATCGCTCATCACCCGCCAAAACTGACCCAACACCTTGTAATAAGCTAATTGCCGAATCTGTTCTGGCAAAAAGTCTGGAAACACCCGCTGCAAACTGCTCACCAACCAGTTATTTTTGGTTTTGGCTTGCATCACCCGCTGTGCCCGTTCGAGAAATTCCGGTGAGTCTAGATAAGTGTCGAGATCACCACCACCATGCCACAACATGGTTTTCATCACGTACTCAGCATACTCATAATTGATCCGATCGTGATTCCAGAAGCGCAGTAGTTTCCCTAGGGAAATTTCCCCGTTGAAATATTTGAAAAACGGGAAGAGTTCTAGAAACTGATGGTCAGCAATATAAATCAAGTTTTTAGAGTAGGCATCCAGCACAACGCCGTAGCTTTTGAGGATACCTACGACTTCTAAAACATTGACCTGACTATTGGCGAGAAGTGCCTCTCCAGCTTCTAGCCGATGCACATACTCCGCCAAGGGATGATTAGAGGGTTGCTGGATAGTACTGACCATTGGTTTAGTTCTCCTCCAGAGCGATCGCCGCTGAACTAGTTAATAGAGCTTCCTTTAGCAGTGTTTCAGTCGGAGCAGCCACTTCATCATCTATTTCAGGAATCGGCGTCGCTTTAACCACCACCGTTGTAGATAGGGGTGCCATTGCTGTGATCGTCGTCTCACCCCAAGTGCTCAACCATTGAGGTTGAATCCCTAAAACTACGATCAAGATTGCTAGGAAAATGGCGGGAGCGCGATCGCGCCAAGTGACGGGAGGTAGGTTTTCTACTGCTTCTGAGAGCCGTCCGAAGAAAGCTCGGTTCATTAACAAGAGAAAATACACCGCCGTCAAGCCAGTGCCTACCATACAGAGCAACGTCTGCACCGGAAATACTGGAAAACTGCCCCGGAAAACGATGAACTCCGAGATAAATCCGACCATGCCAGGAATGCCAGCACTCGCCATCACTCCCACAATCATCAAGGTGCCGATTAGGGGTAGGCCACGTTCTGGATTCAACAAACCTCGGACGACGTTCAAGTCGCGCGAACCTGCTTTGGAGTAAACCACCCCCACCAACAAGAACAGCATGGCGGAAATTAAGCCGTGGCTGACCATTTGCATTAAAGTTCCGATCAAGCTTAAAGGAGTTGCTGCTGCCATTGCCAGAAGCACATAACCCATGTGAGCAATGGAGCTGTAAGCCACCATCTTCTTCATGTCGGTTTGGGCGATCGCCGCCAATGCCCCATAAAGCACACTCACAACCGCCCAGCTCGCTAACCAGGGTGCAACCACTTGCCAAGCATCGGGAAACAAACCGTAGCCGAAACGGAGCAAGCCGTAAGTGCCCAGCTTGAGCAATACACCCGCCAGCATCACTGACATGGGAGTAGAAGCTTCTACGTGAGCATCGGGCAACCAAGTATGGAAAGGAAAGAGGGGAACTTTGATGCCAAACCCTACTAAAAGCAGGCTTAGCAGCACTACCTGCTGTC
The DNA here is from genome assembly GCF_030409055.1 of Trichocoleus desertorum NBK24. Taxonomy (GTDB): domain Bacteria; phylum Cyanobacteriota; class Cyanobacteriia; order FACHB-46; family FACHB-46; genus Trichocoleus; species Trichocoleus desertorum_B. Next base: position 1,864,828 of record NZ_CP116619.1, read on the forward strand.
CCATTGGGAGCGTATGGGCGATGACGGTTTCGTAGTCGAAGTTGAAGGAGCCACTCAGCCAAGCCAGGCCGAAGTAAGAAGCCAGAACTAACACCCCAGAAATGGCGGTGTAAATCAGGAATTTGGTAGCCGCATAACCCCGACGAGCTCCACCCCAAATGGCAATCAGCAGGTAGAGCGGAATCAATTCCACCTCATAAAACAGGAAGAACAGCAGCAAATTCTGCGCTAAAAACGCTCCAGTCACAGCAGCGCTGAGCAACAGAAGCAAGCCATAGTAAAGTCGGGGTCGCTGAATTTCCTCGTCGGTGCTGTAAATGGCAACGCCTGTGAGGAGACAATTCATCACGACCAGAGGCAATGACAAACCATCGATACCCAGACGATAGGTCAGCCCTAAGTTATCTAGCCAGGGCAGTGATTCTTGAAACTGTTGTCCTGGTTCAAGCTGAAGAAACTGACTGGACAATGCCACCGACAGACCTAATGTGATAATGGCAAAGATCAAAGCTAGGGTTCGATAACGATGGGAAGCCAAAGTTTGAGGCCAAAATGCCACCAAAATTGCTCCCAAAACAGGTATCCAGATTAAGCCACTGAGCATAACTCTTCCTCCCTACGCTGATGAACCCATCAGAAAATTGATGATGCCATTCACAAGAGACCTGTTCATAAACAAGCCCAAGAAGGTGATGCTCAGAAAAACAATCAGAGCATAAAACTGGCTTTGGCCCGAAGCACTGTACTTGAGAGTCTCGCCACTAAAAATCGAGGCGATACCGACGAAGTTGACAAAGCCATCCACAACGTAGCGGTCGAACCAAGAGGTGAGCCGAGACAGTACATCCACACTCAGCACCACACTGACACGGTACAAGCGATCGACATAGAAATCGTAGGCCAGCAAGTCTTGCACAAATCTCAATGGAATCAAAATGGGTCTGGACAAAGTTCTGGTCAAGCCGATCGTTGCCCCTATCCCACAACCGATCGCACCTGAAAGGACTAGGAGGAAGACCGCTCCTAGGTTCAAGTAACTCCAGTCAGGTAACAACAACAGCTTTTGCATCATGAAGGGGACGAGCAGCGTCAGAATGGTCAAGCTCACCATCGGTACTGCCATCTGCCAAGGCACTTCTGGCGCTCGTCGAGTTTTAGGCTGTGGGGTGCCTAAAAACACTAGGCGAAATACTCGCGTCAAATTGATGGCACTCAAGGCATTGGCAATCAACAAAATTGCTACAATCCACGGGTGCTCAGCCCAGAAAACGTCCACACCCCGCTCTAGCGCCCAAAAGCCTCCTAGGGGGAATAAGCCAACTAGACCCGCAATTCCTACCAAGAAAGCGATCGTAGTTGCTGGCATTCGGGACCACAAGCCACCCATTTCCGTCAGGTCTTGGCTGTTGGTAGTGATGATGACCGAGCCGCCACTCATGAACAGCAAGGCTTTAGCAATTCCATGAGTAAGTAGCACCAAGAGGGCAAACCCACTCCACTGCATACCCACTGCAATGAACACTAAGCCCAAGTAAGCACTGGTGGAATGGGACAAGGCCCGCTTAATGTCTATTTGGGCGATCGCCACCAAAGATGCCCCAATTGCGGTCACTGCTCCTAACACCACCAGCGTGGCCAACACCACAGGAGACAAACCCAAAATCGGCTGCAACTTGATCAAGATATAAGCGCCACAACCCACCACTAGAGAGTTTCGCAACACTGAAGCGGGATTCGGGCCTTCCATCGCTTCATCCAACCAGAGGTGTAGCGGAAACTGAGCACACTTGCCCGCAGGCCCTGCAATCAAAGACAAACCAAGCAAAGTTGCCGTTACAGGTGATAAATTCGCTGTTTCAGCCCAGGCGTACAAATCAGAAAAATTTAAGCTGCCTGCCATGCTAGAGAGAGCCACAACGCCCATCAGCAGCAGCAAATCTCCTACTCGCTTGGTCAGGAAGGCATCTCGAGCCGCAGTGACAACCAGAGGCTGAGCGTACCAAAAACCCACCAATAAATAAGTGGACAGCGTCAAAAGCTCCAAAAGGCCATAGCTGAGAAATAGCGAGTCACTCAGCGCCAAGCCACTCATCGCTGCCTCAAAAAATCCCATCAAGGCAAAGAAGCGAGCCAAGGCCCAGTCCTTCTCCATATACCCCAAGGCAAAGAGCTGCGCCAGGAAGCTCAGAATTGTGATTAGTTCCATCGCCCCGACGCTAACCGAAGAGATGTCGAGGGCAAAGGACAAGTCTAAATCAGCTACGCTCAGCCAATGAATAATGTACTGCTGTGGCGCTTGGTTCCAAGTCGCTCGAAAAAGCAACGTGCCATGAACGAAGGCAACAACCGTCATCAAAATATTGAAGTAAGCTGCTGGTCGGGGCCCAGTACGGCGCACAATGCCGGTTGACCACGGCAGAGTTACGATCGCACCCAGCAACCCATAAAAGGGAACCCACCAGCTGGACTGGAGGAGAAACTGGTTCATTGAAATCGCCCTTGAAACTTCACCATCTAGTGCTGCTTAGAAACTCCCCAGAGTCAGCGGTGCTAACCCCAGAGAGCTCAGTTAAAAGTGTCCTATTAATCAGTGGATTAAATCTTTATTAATATCCAGCTTAACGCCTCAACCCCGATAAATCCAGGGTTTATCGGCCAAAAAATCAGCAATGGGAGCCCTAACTTTTTCTTATACAAGTAAGCATAACTTTGCCTTTTAGTAACGCAATCGCAGACATATCAGCCTCCATTGTCAAGGGTGATTCGACCTTTACGTCGCTCCTTTCATGGCAGCAGAGATCTAAATCTCCCTCTAATTTATCATCTCCCAAGGACATCTATAACCTTGCCGCATTTCTCTACTAGCTCCCGACTCAATTCGCCTACCTAATTTTTAGTTAGCTCAAGGAGTCGGCTCAAGAACCTAGCCCAAGACGGATTGCAATTTTAGGTTCTGATGCTTAAGAAACCAGCATTCAAAGGCGCAACTTGCAGGATGATCTTTGCAATAAAAAGCCTAGAGAGAGTATCAGAAAAGAAGCCTTCCCACGAAAAAAACTTATATGCACAAAATGGGCTTTTAAATAATTAGTTTTAAAAAACCTGACACTCAATGGAGCCCGCACTTCAAGGAGAATTAATTAAATTTAATAATCAGCGATATTAGATAATATCATTTTGTCTTATATTGCCAATGATATAGAGCGTCCTCTATTCTTTAACACAGGATCTTAAAAGATCCGTTGAAGTTGAAACAATGGGCCTTCTCGTCCATTTTTTCAACGCCGTCCATTCCATCACTTTTATTTAACCCAGGAGATAAGCAATGCCAATTGCAGTAGGCATGATTGAAACCAGAGGCTTTCCAGCGATCGTGGAAGCAGCAGACGCAATGGTCAAAGCAGCTCGCGTTACCCTAGTAGGCTACGAGAAAATCGGTAGTGGTCGTGTCACTGTCATCGTGCGGGGCGACGTATCTGAAGTTCAAGCTTCTGTATCGGCTGGCGTGGAATCTGTGAAGCGAGTCAACGGTGGCGAAGTGCTATCGACCCACATTATTGCTCGTCCCCATGAAAACCTGGAGTACGTGTTGCCAATGAGCTACACCGAAGCTGTAGAACAGTTCCGGACCTGATCGGGCGGCCAAAGCTTTACAGCTTTGGTTCAGTATTTTTAGTCGGCGCTCAAAGAGAAAAAGGAGTTAGAACTCATGGCAATCGCAGTGGGCATGATCGAGACCTTGGGTTTCCCGGCGATCGTGGAAGCCGCAGACGCAATGGTCAAAGCGGCTCGCGTTACCCTGGTTGGCTACGAGAAAATCGGTAGTGGACGTGTCACCGTCATCGTGCGAGGCGACATTTCTGAAGTCCAAGCTTCCATAGCAGCAGGTATTGAGTCTGTGAAGCGGGTCAACGGGGGACAAGTGCTGTCTACCCACCAGATTGCTCGTCCTCACGAAAACCTGGAGTATGTGCTACCCATCCGTTACACTGAGGCAGTCGAACAGTTCCGTGAGAGCGTGAATGGTCCTCGCTCACTTCCCCTAACCAGACCCTAGGCTTGAATGCTAATTGCTAAAGTTCGCGGCACGGTTGTCAGTACACAAAAAGACCCTGGTCTACAGGGTAGTAAATTCCTCTTATTGCAACTGATCGATGAAAATGGCAACCTTCTACCAGAGTATGAGGTGGCAGCTGATTGTGTCGGGGCAGGGCTAGATGAATGGGTACTGATCAGCCGAGGAAGCGCAGCTCGTCAGCCTTCTAGCCAAGAAAAGCGCCCGATTGATGCGCTTGTGGTGGCAATTATCGACACGGTTACGGTTGACAATTCCCGGCTTTATAGCAAGAACGAGGTCTATCGTTAGTCGCCCACTAACAGTTGCTTTAGCAGCCAACGGGGTAATGAATTGTTGGCTGTTCTTGCAAGCCTGAGCCAGCAGTTCTCGTGAGGGTGGGTCTATAGCCTGCCCTACCCAACATTATTGCTGAAGGCCAGCATGGCTATTTCAGTTAGGAGATTCAGTTATGGTAGTCCGCAGTTCTGCGGCCCCCCCAGCTCCGTGGTCTAGTAGCACGGCCCAGCCGCAGATCAAGCCGCAGATCAAAGAGACGGCTTATGTCCACGCTTTCGCCAACCTTGTCGGGGACGTGCGAGTTGGTGACAATGTTCTGATTGCAGCGGGAGCCTATATCCAAGCGGATAAGGGCAGCCCTTTCTACATCGGCACTGGCACCAATATTCAAGACGGAGTAATGATTCATGGTCTAGAAAAGGGCCGAGTGATTGGGGATGACCAGAATCAATACTCTGTCTGGATCGGCAGCAATGCTTCGATTACCCACAAGGCTTTGATTCACGGTCCAGCTTACGTTGGCAATGACTGCTTTATTGGTTTTCGCTCCACGGTGTTTAACGCTCGTGTGGGCAGAGGCTGCATTGTGATGATGCATGCTTTAATCCAAGATGTGGAAATTCCACCAGGTCGGTATGTGCCGTCCGGTGCAGTTATTACCAGTCAACAGCAGGCCGATCGCCTACCCGATGTGGAAGACTCGGACATTGAGTTTGTCAGGCACATGGTGAGCAACAACAATGCCCTACCTGCTGATGATCTCCATGCTGAAGATATTGCTTGTCTCATACCCATTCGTAATAAGTTAACGGAGCCTGATACCTTTGGGGAAGGTCAAGGTTCTGGCAGTCGCAACCATCAAGAGTCAACTATGCAATTAAGTTCTGAAGTACTGCAACAAGTGCGCCAACTCCTGGCTGGGGGTTACCGGATTGGCATCGAGCACGTGGATCAGCGTCGCTTCCGCACCAATTCTTGGCAGAGCTGTGCCTCCGTTCAAGGTAACAGCGAATCTCAAGCGATCGCGGCGTTAGAAACTTGTCTCGCCGAGCACCAGGGTGAATACGTTCGTTTGTTTGGGATTGACACCAAAAGCAAGCAGCGAGTTTCAGAAGTGATCATTCAGCGCCCTGGCGATCCGGCGGTGACTGCCTCTAGCGGTGCTTCAACTAGCCGCAACTGGAGCAATGGCAGTGGTCAAAGCAGTGCTTCTGCGGCTGCTAAGAGTAGTTCTGCGAGTGGTAGTGGTGTGACCGCAGCAGTTCAGCAGCAAGTGCGTCAACTCTTGAGCCAAGGCTACCGCATTGGGACCGAGCACGTGGATGAGCGTCGCTTCCGTACCAACTCTTGGAACAGCTGTAGCCCCATCCAAGCAACGAGTGAAGCCCAAGTTTTGGCAGAACTGAATTCTTGTCTGGCTGAGCACCAAGGCGAGTATGTGCGACTGATTGGCATTGACTCCAAAGCTAAACAACGAGTATTAGAAACGATTATTCAGCGCCCTGGTGACCAGACCAACGCATCTAGCACTCCTACCTCCCGAAGCACGGGTCACGTAGGGGGCGGTCAAACTTCGTCTCAAGGTACTGGCTTTAGTAGTGGTTCTGCAAGCGGTGATCTGCAACAGCAAGTGCGTCAGCTCTTGAGCCAAGGCTACCGAATCGGAACTGAGTACGCCGATGAGCGCCGCTACCGCACTAGTTCTTGGAAGAGTGGTCCTTCGTTCCAAGCCAAGCATGAATCAGAAGTGTTGGGCAACTTAACCAGCTTCTTGGCTGAGCACCAAGGCGAATATGTGCGGTTGATTGGCATTGACCCCCAAGCTAAGCGCCGAGCTTCTGAAACCTTGATTCAAACTCCCAGCGGTAAGCCTCAGGGGGCGAGTGTTCCCGTTTCCAATACCAACGGCAATTCGAGTAACGGTTCTAGCAGCTTCAGTAACCATTCCAGTGGTTCCAGCGCTGGTACCAGTGGCTTGTCTGCGGAAGTGCAGCAACAAGTACGCCAGCTGTTAAACCAAGGCTGCCGGATTGGCACTGAGTATGCCGATGAGCGCCGTTATCGGACTAGCTCGTGGAAGAGCGGCCCCTCCATTCAAAGCAATAGTGAATCGGAAGCATTCGCTTCTCTGAAAGCAATTGTGGCTGAGCATGAAGGGGAGTACGTGCGACTGATTGGAGTTGACCCCAAGGCTAAGCGTCGGGTGTCGGAACTCCTGATTCAGCAGCCCACAGCGATCGCTCAGCGTTAATGATGTAAATTCCGGTGGAGGTTCTGATCTGTCAAAGGTCACCTAGTACAGCCGATTCTTGTTTGACTCTAGAGGTGCCCACGCTCATGTCTTTGCCACCACTTCACCCCCCTGCAAATCCTGAAACTTATGTACGGGGTGACGTGACAATTCATTCAGGCGTTGCGATCGCACCGGGCGTGCTCATTCAAGCAGAACCCAACAGCCGGATCATCATTAATGCAGGCGTATGCATTGGGATGGGCAGCGTCCTGCATGCTTACGAAGGAACTTTAGAGCTGCGAGAGGGGGTGAACTTAGGTGCAGGTGTTCTAGTCATTGGTGAAGTGACCATTGGCGCGAATGCTTGCATCGGTTCCTCCGCTACCCTCTTCAATTGTGAGATTGGGGCAGGGCAGTTGATACCCTCTGGCTCTGTGCATGGAGATTTGAGCCGTCAAGTAGCCTCAGAAAATGGTTTAGAAGCCAATGCTAAAATAACTTCTGAACCTACGGCGATCTCTCAACCTGTCGCTACTCCAGCGGCTCCATCTCAAACAACGACACCATCGCAAGTAACCCCAGAGACAACCTCAGAGGCAAACTCAGGGGCAAACTCAGAGGCAACGCCAAAGGCAAACTCAGATCAGTCAGCCTTAGCAACAAAATCTCCGGAGGCAGCGCCAACTCAAGTTTATGGGCAGGCTTATCTCAATCGATTGTTGGGAACGCTCTTACCCCATCGCCAAGCGCTAAATCAACCGATTCATAATGATGATTTAAGCGAATGATGCCTAAGGAGGGCGAAGAATTCGGCTAACGACTTCTACAATTTAAGGAAGAATCATTGCCCGAATCCTCTGCTACAGGTTCTGATTAAGGTTTTAGATGATGACACCTCCGAATAATTCTCCTGCCTCTGAACGGCTCCGTCGCATCCAAAGCCTCAAAGAAAGCGCGCTTGGCCTCGTTTCTACCCAGAGTTTTCCGGCCATTGTGGGCACCGCCGATATGATGCTCAAGTCTGCGGGTGTTACATTAATTGGTTATGAGAAAACGGGCGGTGGCTACTGTACTGCGGTCGTGCGGGGTAGAATTGCAGACGTGCGTCTTGCGGTAGAGATGGGGGCAGAAACAGCAGAGAAGTTTGGGGAACTAGTATCTGCCGTGATCATTCCTCGGCCCCTTCCCAACCTAGAGGCCGTATTGCCCATTGGCACTCGCTTAGCCGAGTTAGCTCTCGAAAATTCTCAAAGCCGTCTGAGTAACTTAGCGGTGGGTCTGCTAGAAACAAGAGGGTTTCCGGCGATGGTTGGTGCGGCAGATGCCATGCTGAAGTCGGCGGATGTACAGTTGGCTGCCTATGAGAAAACGGGGGCTGGTCTTTGTACTGCCATTATTCGCGGCTCTGTGGCAGACGTGGTAATTGCAGTTGAGATTGGTATGCAAGAAGCCGAACGGATCGGAGAATTGCACGCCGTCATGGTGATTCCTCGACCCTTAGATGACCTAGAAGCGACCCTGCCAACAGCAGCCTGCTGGATTGAGAAAAAACCCGATCCTTTACCAATCTTGATCTCAATTCCAGTCCAGGAAGAAGAGAAAGAACTGGTTGAGCTAGAGAGAACAACTGTCCAACCTCTGTCCCTTCCAGCCCAAGTAGCTGAACCAGATTTGTTAGAACTCCCGGATCTACAAAAATTGCCGAAGCGCCTAGAAGAACTCTAGCTGAGAGTTGAAAGTTAGAAGGTAGGAATTTTTTAGAGCGATCGCCCGCTAGGATTCTATTTCCAAGACCCCTTTTCTTTTGGCATGAATACTTTTCATATGCCGCTTCACAGTGTTGACTGTGATGTATAGCTTTGTGGCAATTTCCTTATAGGAATAGTTGTCTTGATACAGTAACCAAACTTCTGCTTCTCGCGGTGTCAGACGATATTGCTGCACCTCGGCGATCGCTTTATTGTGCCTTGATTGATGTCGGTCTTCGAGGGTGACTAATAGAAATGGAGATTCGCTGCTCTCAGCCGATAGCCAGCTAGCGCGCACTCGAATGGTATTGAAATTAGGTGTCGTAATTTCTGACTCTACAACCAAGGTGGAGCTGCTTCGCTGCTGATTTTTCACTAGAACCTCGCAAACCAGCCAAATTTGCTGGGGAACACGTTGAAGTTGAGCCAAGCTCTGAGTTAGCTGACCACAAACTTGGCGGGCGTAATAATTGCCATGCACCCAGTCACCAGTAGCTGTCAGGAGCAAAATGCCATCCATAAAGCATTCAATGGCTTCTTGCAGTAAGGCGGGTTTTAATCTTGAGGTAAGGCGGTGGTCTAAAACTTGAAGGGATCGATCAGTTCTTTCAGGGAGATTGATTAAACTGTTCATTTTGGGGGTTATTGAATTAGTATTTTGAAGTTTCGACCTATAGAGTTTTTGCTAGTCTTTTCCACATCACTCTATAGGTTGGGTCTTGTTTCCTATGCGCTTAGCTCACAATTTCAAGAGCAATTACCCAAAAAGCGTAAAACGTTATAAAAATTAAGATTGTCATCAAAAACTAAATAACTCTACCTACAAAGAGCGGTCATTCTGGCAGTATTACAAGAAAAAATTGGCATTTCACCTAATACTTAGCCACGCTTTGTATCGTGAGCGACCGTATGCTCCTTCCTGTCAACAATAGGCAGTAGATCTCTACATCAACTGGTCTTTGCTCCAAACACTTAGCCCTAAGGAATCACTTGAGGTTTTGGGGAGAGTCGAGTGATCGCCTAAGCCCCAGCCTCTAGACCAGCTTTTGAGTAGCAATTTTTTCCTAAAACCTCAGCAAATCTATAAGAATTTTGATAATGTGTTACGTACTGTAATATTCAGACAAAAAGGTTACACGAAGGCAATGACTGGATTTATTCGCGGTTTCTTTGGTACGAAAGCAAAGACTGAAGATCCCACCCTAGAGTCCACTAATGGTGCAGGCAATAATGATGCTGGTGCTGCTACCAAGAACACAGATAGCCAGCCTGCCCCCACGTCTAGAGCCTTCTTCCTCAACGATGACGAAGCTAAAAGCTTAGGTAATGTCGAGTACATGCGGAAGGCGATGAAGATTCGCCGCACTTTCCCTAAAACTGTGGGGAGCAATGTGAGGGAAATCGTGTCTGAAATCTCCTCTTTAGAGACCAAGCTACAACTCTCTCAAGCTCAAATAGAGATTGCCAACCCTGCTCCGGCAGCTCAACCGGAGTCAGCCATTCTCAACAATGATGCGATCGCGGAACGCCGTAGCACCGACAGCAGCATGGATCTATTCCGCAATATGGCCCGCGACCTGAAAAAGCGCTAACGTTTCTCCCTAGGTGTAGAGCAACTCCTGTTCTACACCTCAAAATGTTTTCAGAGATAGGAATTATTTGAACCATTGCTAGCCCGCTTTTGCAGCTTGCGATGCTACCAGCTTAAGCGATCGCCCCTCCTGCTACCGTCTGAAGTTCACCTACGGATTAACTGTGAGAACTAAGGGTCTACTGAAAGCGGTAAACTCCTCATTGGTCACGGCATCTCGGCCACTCACTTGGCACACAACTCGCACTTGTCCAGGTGTAACCGTACGGATTGCGGTCTCACGGTTAGTATTTTGGCCCGGAATTATCTGTTGAGGGCGATCAATCACATCAAAATTGAGGGCGATCGCCCAGGTAGCGCTGAGTGGGGAATATTCGCAGAACGTATTGACATTAGCCAGAGGATTGGGTCCCCGGTTGCCATAGGTCTGAACCACCTTAGGCCGCTGACCTAAGCGAGTCGAAGGTTCAGTCAAGACCGCGTTGATGTAGAGCGGGTTAGTTGCAACGCTAACCGTTGCAGCACTAGCCACAGTGGGCTGAGCCAACACTAGAGCCACGAGAAGACCCAACATTGCGATCATGCGAGTCAATATTCGCTGAATTGGAGAGAAACACATCACTGATACTCCTAAGAGAGTTACTGTTCTCTATTCATTGACTTCTTTGCAGATTCAGGTTCGTTGAGAGCTTCTATCTGTAACTTAGCGGACAGTTGGAGAATCGCTTTTTGAATTTGGGGAGAGAGTTCTAGCGCTCCAGAACGGATATGTAAATCGCGTTGGGGCACGGGAATTTCAATTTGGCGTTGTCTTAATGAAGCTTCCATCCGGAAGTACAGCTCACTCTTCAAAAAATACTGTTTACTAGGCTCCGCCGTCCAAACTAGCAACTCAAAATTCAGCGCAGATTCACCGAATCCCTTAAACCAAACCTGAGGCGCTGGCACATTTAAGACATCCCGATGAGCCTTCGCTGCTTCTAGCAACACGGAACGCACCACATTTGGGTCAGACTGATAAGCCACATGCACAGGCAAATGCAAGCGTGCGACGGAGCTATGGTAAGTCCAGTTCTTGACTTCCCCTTCCAGCAAACGAGAGTTGGGGACAATGATAGAAGTTTGGTCGAGCGTACGGATAATGGTGCTGCGGGCTCCAATCCGCTCGATCGTGCCCTCGTACTCTCCCACTTCGACAAAGTCACCCACTTGCACAGGTCGCTCAAACAGCAGCACCACACCACTGCCAAAGTTCTTAGCAATATCTTGGAAGCCAAAGCCAATCCCTACCCCTAGGGCGCTAGCCACGATCGCCAATGAGGTGATGTCCAAGCCCCAAATTTGCAGCAGCACAATGGAGCCGATGAAGATCAGCGTGTATTTGGTGATGATCGCAACTGCTTCTTGAGCACTGCGATTGATGCCAGATACACTGAGAATCCGCGATCGCAAAACATTGGTCAGCGCTCCAGCAACACCGATCAATCCTAATAACAAACCTACGAGAACCAGCAAATCAATAATGGAGTAGGCTTGCCTGCCCAAAGTGATGATGGGAGCTGTAAAACTCGTTAGCAAGGTATTGAGTGCGCCGTAGCTCCACTGCCGAGACACTGGAAACAGGTTCATGACATAGAATGCTGACCCGATCCATAGCACTGCCCGCGCGATCGCCAAACTTAGATACAGAAACAGATCGAGCAAATGAGGCTGCCCGTCGTTGGCAGTAGTCATAGGAAACCAGCGCTGGAGTCCTGGGCGCAGGGAGTAATGCCAGAAACGCCCTAGCAGCAGATGGATGACAAAGGCAACGAGCAAAACGCTAGCTGCCATCAACAATGCCTTCCGAACAAACTGGCTGCCGCGCTCGGTTTGCGACTCCTGCACTAAGGCTTGAATTTGTTCTGCCCAGAGCAAGGCTTGGTCCATTGGGGCGCGAGACAAAATTGTATCCCGACTCGTCACGGTCAGTAGATAGCGATCGTTCACCACAATGGTCGGTAACTGATTGCGCTCTTCTACCTTGACCACGACTGGGTCTGGGTTCTGAACCACTTCTCGCAGTTGCAAGTTAATCAAATCGGCTCTGTCTTTAGCGCTAAAGTCTCCCGAAGCACTGACACGAAAAATAGTGCGGCCATCCAGAACCACAGGCGCTTTGTCCTCAGATTGCGCCTGAGCTAGAGCTGGATTCAGCACCAGTAAGCAGATTAAGGCGATCGCCACTCCAACCGTTTTGAGTGACTGAGAGAAAGCTGCTAGATACCGATTCACGTAGCTATCACGGATAGAACCACGATAAAGAGTTAGAAGGATGGCGCAATTTAAAGGGCCAATACTCGTAACGTTCTAGCACCTATTAGTTGTGACTGTCGTCTCCCCGTTGGTAGGCAAATCCAGTTAGATTCGAGTCCGAATAGGGGAGCTTTAGTTCGACCAGTGTGCCAGATCTTTTTCCGGTTCTAATTAGCAGGTGGTTTCAGAAACTCCTCGGACAGGCACTGAAGCTTGAATCATCAACCTGAAAATTGTCACTGCCTTAGGAGATTTTTATGCGTCAGCTAATCCTTAAACAAATGAAGTGCTATGAATCAGAAGATTGGGGGGCTGATGAGTGCCGCCTCGAAGTTTTTGCCGATGGAGCCCTTCAGCCTTATCTCAAGACCAGCCTCAACAACGGTCAAGTTTGGGGAATCAATCGAACTTACAACTTTAGAAACACCGTCGATATCAAGTTATGGGACGAAGATTCGCCGGACGGAGATGACTTTTTAGGTTCCGCCAGAATTGAGACAGGAATAACCGACAGCGCTGTCTCTTTCACCCAAGATGGCGCAAATTACAAACTCTGGTATCAAGTCGTAGAGGTGCCAGACGTTGATCCAGTCCAAGCAGCCATCGAAGCCTTTGAGCGATCGCCCCGTCCTGGTGTTTGGCCCTACACTTTAAAAGCAGAACTCCTAGCCGATATCCGAGCTACGGTGCTCAATCCCCTTGCTGTCAATCAAAGCTACACACCGTTTTGCGGCCCCACAGCGATCGTATATGAGTTAGTGTCTAAGCAGCCTGCTCGCTACGTCTCTATCTGTCAGGCTTTGTATGAAACTGGACAGTTTCAAAGCCGCACAAAAGTGGTCAGACCCTCGGATGGGCTGCGGAATAGCAAAGTTCGCTCAGGCATCTCAGTTGCTGATTGGATGCTAATTGCAACGCTGCGAGACACCGAAAACTTGATTTTTCCCGTGGATGCTAGCTCTAGCGGCATTGTGAATAATATTGCAGGCATCACGACTCCTTGGGAGATGAAAGGCTGGATTTATGAAATTCTGGGCTATGACAACGTGAATTTCGACTCCACCTTCCTCTATGGTGAATTCGATGCCATGCGAACCGCTCAAGCGGCCCGTCGTCAAAATGGTGTTGCCTTTCTGTTGATTGATGCCTCCATGCTGCAAGGTTCTGCCCCCGCGATCGCCTACCCCAACCATTGGGTGTCCTATCTAGGCAACTTGCAGATCGATGATGGGGTTTGGTACCAGCACGACAGCGGTCATATCCGGTTCGACTGCTACAGCTGGGGCCGCAAATACTCGGTTGATCTAGGCGAAGGCCCCTTTGAAGACTACATGTGGGGTGTCGTCACCGGATATTAGATCTCTTGTTGATCCGTTGAGGTAGGTGCTTCGTCTACCTCAACGGATCAAAGGTTAGTTGCCGCCAAACAGCAAAGGCACAATATCCAAAAAATGCTGATTTGGCGGTTCTCGAAGCGCTAGCGATCGCTCGTTGGCTTGATAATTGCCTGATCGATATTGATCGAGCATCCAAGCGATGAAGTCGGTCAGCGAAGCAGCCAATACAAATTTCCTTTCCTCATCAACCCCAAAATTGATCACTTGCCCAACCGTACCTGCAGGACCAGGGTCTAGATCGATGCCTAGATGGTTGCCTCCGCCATCACGAGCGATCGGAATCCATTTCAGATTGATGTATAAAGTCTTAATGGCATCCTGAGGAAAAGACTCACTCTCAATCTCAGTGGCAATCTCTTCATCTTCTAGGGTAAGGTCGCGCCAAGTCGCCCACTCACTATAGAGGCTGGCCGCACTCAGGAATTCCAGTCCTAAAAAGAGTCCTGTGGTCTGTCCTTGTTGTCCATTGTGATGTCTGTAAAAAGCCTTAAAGTCTTCGGGTAGCTCACAATTCAAACCACGCTCTAACTCACGGAGTTCCTCATTCGAGCAGCCAGAATTGAGGTCTGTTAACACTTCAGGGAGATGATTGCTAAGCCAACGCTCCAAATCCAACCAAAGTTCATCCATTTAAGAACTGCTGATACAGGAATAGCTCAATTCGCTAAATGCTTTGGGATTGAAGACAGAATTTAGCCCTGTAAAACCTTGGATTCTTCCAAATTGATTGCGCGGTGGCTGTCCAGGCTGAAGTTGATAGACTTGACTAGCGATCGGTAAATTGTTGACACCTGGTTTCACAATCGGGGTGACAATCAGTTGCACAGACTGACCTCGATCTGGCTCATCATGGTAGAGAGCTTGAAACTCAAAATCACCCAGCATCACCTTTGATGGATTGCGATCGCGCCGAATCGTTAGTTTGGCTTTCTGCTCTGGACGATAGCTGAGGGTAATACTGGGTCTGTAAACTAGCGTGCATTGGGCGATCGCTGCGGGGGTAGGTTTCGGTGTAGATGCAGTAGACGTTGGGGTAGACCCACTAGCCAATAAAACAACCAGCAGCATCGGCGAAACAATCGGTTCTAGATGTTGAAGGAGTGCCATTGTCTTGTTCTCCATTTAACCAGAGTTCATCTAGTTCTAATCTGTCATTTTTAACTCCCTGAAATGGGGTTGTTGCAGTTTTAGATCTGCCTACCCACCCAACCGCTCTGCAATGTTAAATGCTGATGCCTATACTGGCAACGTATCTTTCATAGACCGCTGCGATCGCTGACATCCTGTTGGCCCAGTGGTTGAACGCAAGGTTGAGGTTGCATCTTCGCCAACAAGGTTTGATTTGGGGAGAGGGAGCTAACAAAGCGGCTGTAAACAAGTTGGGTTGGAGACCAAGGCGAGAACCAATAGAGATACTGCGCGATCGCATTAGGTTCACTACTACTGGTTGCTTCAAACCGAATCAGCGCCAGATTGTTTAGTCCCACCACTTCTCGTCCATCTTGAAACCAGCGAGATCTCCAAAGCAGGAAAGGTTGCAGCCATTGGTGTCTAGCGTTCCTAGCTCGTCTCCAAGGAGGTAACAACCACGGCACCTCAACCCCAAAAGGAGAAACTCGTGTCTGATCTCGTGGCACCCACTCCAAGGCACAGACCCAGTCAGGTGGCGTAGATGGGAGGTTATCTTCTTGGAGGGATGCAATCGCTTTTTTAGAATCTTTCTGAGGGAGAGAGACAGTTCCACGACGAAGATGGGGCAATTGTTTGGCTGAAAGTTCCACCATATCAGGTGACTTGCTCCAGCCTATCCAGTAACGAGGCTTTTCTGGCAGCAGCCAATGCTTCAACCGCGTGTGAATCAGCCGAGTCAGGGGTTCTTCATTCTTCAATGCACTACAGGTCAATTGCACCAAGACAGAGGCAGGGGTAGCAGAAGGGGAATGGCTTTGACGGGAGAGACGCACCACAGAGCTGTAATGGATATCTCCAGACATCACGATCACCTGTTGGCGTTGAGCAAACAAAGTAGTGAGAAGTTGTGCTAGAGCTTCAGTTTGGATGTTCCAGGCATCCCCTACATCTGTGGAAAATACCTTATCCTTGCTTAACTGCCATTGATGAATCCAATCAATCACTTTCATCCCAAACACGTTGGTTGGAGCAATGATGAACGTAGCCTGGAGCGGTGAGTAGTTCTCTTGTTGCTGAGCTGTGGCTTGGAGCGGGATCGTGAGTTGCCGCTCAAAGGCTTGGGGAGACAGCAGCATGGGTGGGGCGATCGCTTTTTGATCTGCGGGATAACCTCGCCAAGTGCGCGTATCTAGCACCAATACTTCATGGCAAGCACTTCGGACTGTATAGTGCCAGGTAATCGCTTCTGGATGCCGTTCTAGTATCAGCACAGGGCCATCGGAGACAAAAGTAGGCAAGCTAGTAAGAGGATCGCGGCTGGGCATGCCAACATAACGAGCGATCGCCTCATAAGCAGTTGTATCTGTCCCCTTAGAATCAGACCAGGCTTGGACCGCAGCCAACAGTCCTGCACCGGATGTTCCTGCTGTAAATTGCTCTGGCGTATTTCCCCATGCTTGAAACACCCCATAAGCTAACAAGGCGTTTTGCACCGCTCGTCGCCCTAGCGGTCGGCCCAACACTCGCAGGCACCAAGCTTGGTTTAAGTTCCAGTCATCACTCACATCATGATCATCAAAGATCGTATATACCGGGATATTGGCAAGGGCACGCCGCACTTTCCACAAAGTATGGATAAACTGCCGCATATCCCTAGCTTCGCGATCCCAATGTTTCCTGACCGAGCGATCGCCACTCATCTCCTTTCCAGTTGGGAGCGGTGTGGGCCAGCAGATCGGAGACCAAGCCAATAGATAAGAGGCATAATACTCACCTAGGCTGAGGAGATGACTGTTGGCCTTAGCTCGTTGCTGGTGTAGTCCTGCTGTAAAACCTGCCTGCGTAGTTGCAATCTCGGCTCGTTGCCCAGCAGGGAGATCCTTAGGCATGCGATACACTACATCATTTGGCTCTCTTCGCCCAACCGGAAGCTTCTCCTCCCAACCTAACAGCGCATCACCCAGATTGGTAGCAACCCACAACAAAGGGTCTGCCACATCATCTCCGTAAATTTGATCTCCGGTGAGGAACAACTGGTGAGGACGACATCGAGGCTGCGACGCTGTTTCCTCTATCAAACAATCGAGAATGGGTAGGGCATCAAATCCATTACCGTGGGATTTGCGGCAGGAACCCTGCACCATGCGTAGATCTTGCAGTTGAGTTGGGGGCAGAACAAAAGTGGGTTTTTGGTGAGCAAAGTAGCTAATATTGACGGTTGGAAATTGGCTAGAACATAAAGCTTGCTGGAGCGTTTGCTGAAGCTTCGTATCCTCTTTCGTATCCTCCATAAGAAACTGGAGATCATAGGCGTAGATGCGATCGCTGTTGATCTGCTGCTTAGTAGTATGAGCGGTCACCGCAACCACATGCAAAAACTTGCCTAGCGCTATAGTGGAGCGGCTTCCTGTGCATAGGTCGTTGCCCAAGACTTCGCCATTATCTGTTGTTTCGTAGATCTTGAGTTCTACTTGACACGGCTGTCTCAAGGCTAACCAGACTGTGACTGATTCCGAGTCTGTATGTTGCAAAACTGGCCCTGCTAATATCAGGGGCAGTCCACTCAAAAACTCATCCCAGACTTGGTCTTTCATCGCAAACTACCCAATGATTCCAGTAGTCTAGCCGAAAATTGTATTCTTGCTTACAAGACAACCACTGGGAAGGGCGATCGCAAGAGTTTTTGAATTTATCAGTAGAAGATTATTTTTGCAAATCTTCTAGAACGCTAGAGATCATGATTCTTAGCGCTGGAACATCCTCCTGAACCGCTCTCCAAAGAATTTCTACATCTGTATTGAAGTAGTCATGAATCAGCTTATCCCGCATTCCTGCAATATCTCTCCAAGGAATAGTAGGATACTGGCTTCTCACAGGGTCAGGAATTCGCTTCACAGCTTCACCAATGATTTCAATCGCTCTTGAAACTGCAAACACTTTTTCTAAATTTTGCGAAAAATCTTCAAACTCAATGCCTCTTGTGAACTGTTCAATAGCGGCGATCGCATCAAGAATATCTTGCAGGTAGTCTTCAAGTTGTCGCTTAGTCATAGATAGACTACTTCTCTCAAGATCCGCTCTCCGATTCGGGGCTTTAAACCAGCTTTGTGTACTAGGTCAACCTTAACTCCTAAACTGTCGCTTAGATAGTTCTCTAAGTTGACAAACTTCAATAAGCTAGGGATTTCTGAAAATTCTACTAATAAATCAACGTCACTAGTTTCTGTCTGCTCTTGCCGTACATAAGAGCCAAAAATGCCTAGTTCACTAACTTTATATCGCTCTTGCAATGCAGCCTTATGCTGCATCAGCCATTGTCTAATCTCTTCCAGCGTCTTCATGCCATTTAGACCTTGCCTATGATACGGATTAAAGTATTTCTTCTGGCGATCGTTATCAAAGCTTTTACAAGTATGTAGAGTAATTTTGAAAACCCATCCCTACTTTGCTGTATTAGACCTCTATGTATGTAATGCATTGCGTACTCGATCTAGCCAATTTCCTTTATGAACAACTTTCACATAATACCAATTCAATTTAAGGCTGCATAGAATAGGGCTTCTAAAATGAAATCATAACTGGTCAATGAAGCGACTTGTTCGGGAAGGAGTTCGCCTAAAATCTGGCTCAATCGCTTCTGCATCTGTGCGATCGTTGTGAAGTGCTCGCCCTCTAGCTGAGATTTGAGATACTGCCACAATCGTTCTGCTGGATTCAACTCTGGTGAGTGAGCAGGTTGCAGTACCGGAATCAGATTCTCTGCCCGACGCAAACTCTGAGCTTGATGCGCTTGCGCTCGGTCTAATTGAATCAGTGCCCGATCCTCGCCAAGTTCCGTTGAAAGTGCATCTAGGAAGGATTGAAACTGCTCAGAGTTGAGCTGAGTATACTCCTGCTCAAAGTGCCATCCACTCAGCGGTTCAACGACTCCATAGACCCAGAAGTTATCTCGCTTCCACGCTACTTTCGCCATCGGCTTCACTCCACAAGCAGTGATGACTCGCCCTGTCTCCGTTTTCAGTCCCAAGCGCATCTCATCTTGGCACAAATACCGCAACCGTTTGCCTTGACCAAACAGGTTCTGCAAAGTTAGAAGGGCAAGGGGGATGTTTTTTTAAACAAGGTGACTGCTTGCGGATCTTGCTGAATGCTTTGAGGACGAGGCACCTTCAATTTTGCTTTCAGCCGATAACGCACGGTTTTATGCACCGTTTTGTATTTCACGGCTTTGCCCAATTCGCTTCGCACCCACTGTTCGACCTCCCCATAACTTTTGAATCCCTCCGGTTGTGCCAAACGCTCTTGCAGTTGCCGCAGCATCTCATCATCCATTTCTGGTGGACGACCCGGTGACTTCTCGAGGCGCAGCAACTCACTGATACCTCCTTGGCGATACTGTTGCAGCCAGCGAGTAATGGTTGAAGGATTGCGGCCCAAGCGTTGAGCAAGTTCTTGATGTTGCTGCACTTGAGCACTCTTGAGCCACCACAGCATTTGTAGTTTCTCTTTTTGGCTCACTCTTCGGGCTTGGTGCAAGCTCTTTTCGAGATACTCCACACTCTCTTGAATTTCAACGTGAAAGGGGCGTGCCATGATTGCTCAGAGTCAGTTAATTCTTCTTCTTAATTCTATGCACCTTTAAATTGAATTGGTATAACGCTTTGGATATTTCTTCCGCAAGTCTTGCTTTGTCTGTTTGACCATTAATTGCCAATTACCAGAAAGAACATAGGTGGCATTACCCTCAACTGGACATTCAAGGACAACTTTGTGGCTAAAACTGAAAGTGAAAACTACATATCCTCAGTAGATCGCAAATTCATTCCAGAGCGGGTAAGTAGATGGCTGTGATGACTGGAAAATGCCGCTCCACTGCCTGGGACAGGAATTCCAGCATTGTCTTGAGGGCAAACAGTTCTCGGTAAACCACTCGCCCTCCTCGTTGTGTCCAACTGATAAAGAACCACAGCAAATACACCCAAAGATTGACTAGGACAAACGCTAGAGCGACAAACAGAAAGCGGGTTACAGGATTTTTACTCGTGGTGCGGATGCGACACTGGTTCTTGATCCTGTAACTGGTTTCAATGCCAAAACGGTCTCTGTAATGCCGATGGGTCTGGTGCAGGGCAACCTTCACCCGATGCAGCACATAGACAGTGTATTGAATCCCATGCTTGCCCTTGAGCCCTTTGTAATAGTTACAAATCACCCGCATCTGACAGTTGACCGAACCATACTGGGGACTGTTGAGGGTGTAGGGTGTCTGGTAGCTGCGCCGTCCCCTTAGCAGTTGACGGGTTCCTCCAGTTTTGCCCCGAATCACCGCAGGCATCAGGAAGAGAATCTGCAATGCCTTCAGCCAACGGATGACAGGGAAACTATAGAACCCTCGATCCAAGTAAAGCCGTTTGACTCGGACTCGCAGCGGACTCAACCTTGCGAGCAAATAAGTCAGGGTCGCCACTAAGGTTTCTTGACGATGCACTGCATGAATCCCTAGGGTCACACGTTTGTGACGACAGACAACATAGACTGTGGCATAGGCGAAGAATGAGGTAGTTCCAGCTTTAGCTTGAGAGCGGTAGATGTAGGGAGCCTCCACCTCACTTGGGTTGCCGTAGTAGGGAATTAAGTGTAAATCGATGGCAATGCGATGCTGCCTTCTGCAAATCTTGGGTGGAATTCGGCTTTGCAGAGCCGCATTGAGTTGGCTCTCCAGGGTTGCCATCTCATCCAATTTGTCCAAGTGATAGCGGATACCATTACCACTGGGTGTACCTTGCAAGCGTTGAGCCGTGTGTTCGATGCTATCGCCTCGGCTGGCAGCCCGCAGCAGAATCTCGAATAGGTCTTGGGGGGTGTATCCGCCTTCCATGTTCAGTGGAACAGACTCGAGTAGACAATCAAGGGCAGCTTCCAGTGTCCCTTCATCGGTCAGAGCGGGAGCAGGAGATAATGAAGATGGGTAGGTCGTCATGGCTTGATCTAATGCTTTTAGCCTGACCCTACCCCTTTCCTAGAGAATTTGCGATCTACTGATCCTAGCCATAGTTCAGTGCCTATATAGCATTCCTTAGGTCTAAGTGACTTGATTTGCAGAAGTCTTTGCCATTCTATAGCCCTACCTAAAAGGTCAGTTGGAAAGTTTTGTGCTTCTCGTCGATAGTATGCAATCACATCATCTATACTCCAGGAACCTGGTGGAAGTAGCTCAAACGAAAGCCTTTTGACGGGAATGTCGTTTTCATACCACCAAATTTCCTCGCCAATCCTATAAGGATCAGGTAAGTCTGTGCGACAAACACCACAGATTGGTTTCAGTTTTAAACTGTGAGGACGGATTCTGTTTTGCTTTCCACATTTTGGGCAGACCTCAATCGGATACGTTTCTTTAAACGGCATAGGAGTAAACTACTGACCCGCGCTCTAGTGTTTCCTAAATATATTAGGATTTACCTCCCAAACCTATTAGTAGCGGAGAGATCGGGAACGCAGACTGAGTTCTTGCCTAGTGTCTTGCTAGTTGTGGCGATCGCCCTGTTTGACCCGTCATTAATCGCAGAGCCAAATACTTGAAAGGTCGGAGAGTTCGCATCATCCAAAGACCCAAGCGCCGGATGATTACCAAGGGAATCCAGTTATTTGAAAAACAGCGATCGAGGAGATCCGTAAAGCCAAGGATCATTAGGTTTTCCAGTTTGCGCCAGCGTTCATAACGTCGTAGCACTTTCAAGTCACCAATGTCTTCTCCTTTTTGGTGCGCCTGCAACAACACCTGAGCTAATGCCGCCGCATCTCGAATTCCCATATTCAAGCCTTGACCACCTACCGGATGGCAACAGTGAGCCGCATCCCCCACCAATGCCAAACGCGGTAACGTGTAGCGATCGCTCTGCATCAATTGCACCTGAAACACATAGCGATCGCTCGCCAGGGATAACTTGCCCATTTGGTCGCCGTAGCGTCGCGAGAGTTCCGCCAAAAACGACTCATCATCTAGATCAGCCATCGCCTTCGCTTCCGCATGAGGAGCCGTCCAGACAATTTGGCAACGGTTTTCAGGGAGCGGCAAAATCGCAAACGGGCCACTGGGCCAGAACCGCTCATAGGCAATGCTACCGTGATCTTTTTCCGGCTGAATCACACAAGTAATACAAGACTGCCAGTACTTCCAGCCACGAGTGCGAATCCCTGCTTGTTGACGAAGAGGCGATCGCGATCCATCCGCCGCCACCAGCAACCGAGTCCGAATCGTGCGAGTTTCTCCTTCAACTGCCACCTTCAGCTCAACCCCATCCGGTTGATAATGCGCCTGCACGACCTCCGCCGGACACAATTCCGTGATATTCGGGCTGTTATCCAAACAGTCATACAGCGATCGCATAATGACATGGTGCTCCGCCACATAGCCCAGCGCCTCCGTCCCCAAATCCTCCGGCAGAAACTGCACCACATTTGGATGATCCGCATCCGAGAGACGGATCTGGCAAAACGTCGTCACCTTCGGCAAAATCTCCTGCCACAACCCCAAACCTTCAAAAATTTTGCCCGACAGTAACGTCACCGCATAAGCCTGCCGTCTACTCAACCCCGCCGTCCGAGGTCGCGTCTCAATCAGCGCCACCCGCAACCCTGAATTCCGCAACGCACAAGCCAGCAGCGTCCCTACAATGCCGCCACCCGCGATCGCCAAATCATAGTCAAAAGCAACCATGCTTAACCGTCTTTAATAAAACAGCCTGAGAAATCGTGATTTTTCTTAATTGTTACGCGAACAGGCGAGAGGGGCAAGGCAGAAGAATGAAGGAGGAGGAAAGAAGGATGAAAAGGGTGAGGCTGGGAGATAGGAGATAGAAGCTAGGGGTCAGAGGCTAAGTGCTAAAAGCCAGAACCAACAACCCAAGACTCGAAACACCCACAGTCAAACTCGTCTGGAGGGGGTCTGGGGGATGCAGCCGTCCCTCAGCGGGAGTTTGAGGGCAGGTGCCCTCAAGGGTTCGGTTCTTCCCACAAAGAGCCAAACAGTGACCCGCCCCAACCGTTTTCAAAAATCCTCAGTAGACTCAGGAAAGACCATGAAACTTTACATTTCCTCACTTACCCAGGAGCTACTCCCCTAGCATGTGCCGTTTACTAGGCTACTTAGGGCCATCCATCTCACTCGATCGCCTGCTCAACAAGCCTGAGCACTCACTCATCGTCCAAAGCTACCAGCCCCGCGAAATGACCTCTGGCCTACTCAACGCCGATGGTTTTGGCATTGGTTGGTACCACCCCCAGCAAGCAACAAACCCCTTTACTTACAAAAACACCTCACCCATCTGGAACGACCCCAACCTCTCCAGTCTCAGTCGCTACATCGAGTCAGGTTGTATCCTAGCTAACGTCCGCAGTGCTACCGCAGGGATGGGCGTTGACTTGAGTAATTGCCAACCTTTTCAACAAGATTCCATCTTGTTCATGCATAATGGCTTCATCAAAAATTTTCGGCACACACTGCGGAAAGCCATTTGCGATCGCCTAGACGAGAAGTCCCATCAGGTGATTCAGGGTACGACCGACTCAGAGCATATCTTCGCGCTATTGCTCCATTACTGGCACCAAGCCCCAGAAAAACCTCTAGAAGATGCTCTGCAGCAAACTCTCATCGTCCTCTCTGATCTTACAGAGAGACAGCAGTTAGAGTTTTCGGCCAATATTCTGATCAGCGATGGCAAACGGTTGGTTGCTTCTCGCTTTGCCACTCAGACCTCGACCCCTTCCCTGTACTGGCTACGGGACGACCCCACGCTTCCCAATGCCGTAGTCGTGGCCTCTGAGCCGCTATTCGCCGGAGATTGGATTACTTGCCCAGAACGTAGCATTCTGACAGTAGAAGATGACCTCGACATCCAGACTCGCCTCATCTGATCCACAGCTTAGCCAGCTAGAGTTACAGAGGCAGCAAATGCAGCAATGGTTGCAAGACTGCCGCGTGGGCACACTCGCTTTATTTCAAAACGTTGACACTGAGACGTTTCGCCAACAAATCCATCCCGAATTTAGTCCCATTGGTTGGCATTTGGGACACATCGCCTTCAGCGAAGGGCTGTGGATTCTGGAACATTGTGCAGGTCAACCACCCCTATTCCCCCAATACCGACGCCTTCTTGCTGCAGATGGTTTGCCCAAGGCCGAGCGCTGCAACCTACCTAATTTTGAGGAGATTTGTGAGTATCTAGAAGCAGTCCGAGCCGAAGTACTTCAATACTTACAAATAGCTCCCCTCGACCAACAAGAACGGCTGTGGCACTGGCTGCTACAACACGAAAGCCAACACAGTGAAACTATTAGCTTTCTCCTGCAATTACACCGTTGGACTTCTGGTGCAAAACCACAACCCAAGCTACAGCCCCCTCAACTCCAAGCAGCTCCTCGCACTTGGGGCGAAATGATCTGCATTCCTGCTGGAAGCTTCGAGCAAGGCAACGATTCCCTAGACGCGATCGACAACGAACGCCCAGTGCATCTGGTACATCTCGACACTTACTGGATCGATCGCTACCCTGTCACGAATGAACAGTACCGCCGATTTATTGCTGCTGGAGGCTATGACCATTCAGAGTGGTGGTCAACAGCAGGTTGGCAGTGGCGACAAACAAACACCATTACCCAACCCCTCTATTGGCAAGACGAACCCGCTTGGGCCGATCATCCCGTCTGTGGCGTGAGTTGCCATGAAGCAGAAGCCTACGCACGCTTCATCGGCAAACGCTTACCCACCGAAGCCGAATGGGAAAAAGCTGCCAGTTGGCATCCCCAAACCCAACAGCGCCAAACCTATCCTTGGGGCGAAATTTTTCCAAGTGCCGAGCAATGTAACCACGACCATTTGCAAGGTCAAACCACAGCCGTCGATGCTTACCCGTCTGGGCAAAGCCCCTATGGTTGCTACGACATGCTAGGCAATGTCTGGGAATGGACTGCTTCTTGGTTTGATGGCTACGACGGGTTTGAATTCTACCCCTATCGCGGCTACTCGCAAGTGTATTTTGATGGGCAGCATCGCGTTTTGCGGGGCGGCAGTTGGGTCACTCGGCCTTGGGGATTGCGCTCTGCCTTTCGTAACTGGTATGACCCTGGCACCCGACAAATTCTTGCTGGCTTTCGCTGTGCCCAAGATGTAGAGCCTGCGATCGCGGCCTCAGATGGGCCAGAGGCTTAGAATTTTTTGAGCTTTTCTCCAGCAGGCTTAATGGGAGAATACAAAAGCCAGAATTCAGGAGCCAGAATTCAGCAATCCATCTCGATTAGTTACAAGGGAATAGCAATGTTAGCAAAGCGGATTTTGCCCTGTTTAGATGTCAAAGCAGGCCGAGTCGTTAAAGGTGTGAACTTTGTAGATTTGCGTGATGCTGGCGATCCAGTAGAGTTAGCGCAAGCCTATAACGAGGCAGGGGCAGATGAGCTAGTCTTTCTCGACATTACTGCTACCCACGAAGACCGAGGGATTATTTTCGATGTGGTTCACCGCACCGCAGAGCAGGTGTTTATTCCCCTAACTGTCGGTGGAGGCATCCAAAACTTAGAAACAATTAAAAATTTGTTAAGAGCGGGAGCTGACAAAATCAGCCTAAATTCAGCAGCAGTGCGCGACCCCGATCTGATTAATCGAGCCCGCGATCGCTTCGGCAGACAGTGCATTGTAATTGCCATTGATGCTCGGCGGCGACAAGATCCTACCAATCCAGGGTGGGATGTATTTGTGCGGGGTGGGCGAGAAAACACTGGGCTAGACGCGATCGCTTGGGCCAAGGAAGTAGAGGAACGCGGAGCAGGCGAACTCCTAATCACGAGTATGGATGCCGATGGCACTCAAGCAGGCTACGACGTAGAGCTAACCCGCACCATCGCTGAGCAGGTACAGATTCCAGTCATTGCCTCAGGCGGAGCGGGTAACTGTGAGCATATCCATACAGTCTTGACCGAAGGCAGGGCAGAAGCGGCTTTGCTGGCCTCTCTACTCCACTATGGGCAGTTGACAGTGAGCCAAATTAAACATCACTTAGCCGAGCATCAAGTCCCAGTGCGGCTGCTCTAACCTTTTACCTATCTGAGTTCCAGCTTTTAAGAGTGACAAAATGCAACTCATAGATTGAAACAAAGGTTAAGGCTAGACTCCTGCCCCCTCCTTTAGAGGCAGAGATATCTTAATGTCTGTTACAATCCGTAAAGATTGCGTTTCGTAAACAACTAATGTTTACTTCTCTCATTGTTTTAGCTATTTTTGTGGTTGTCACTGCTCTGGTGGTCTGGGCTTTGCGTTTGATGCAAAAAGCCATTGAGCAGCAAGAATTTTCTTTGATGTTGGCTGGGTGCTTGGTGGCGACCGCAGCAGCGGCAATCATGGGAGTTTGCTTCATGATGAGCGACTACATGGGCTATGTGAGCCAACTCACCCAACGCTCCTACATAACCCATACTTTTTCTGAGTTGCCGATTTGGGAAATCCAAGTTGAAGAAGCAGCCCAGTTTACAACTTCTCTTCACCAGGAGCCCTTACCGAAGCGTGCTCCCAAAACCTTTGCAACTGTAAAACCCTAAATTGCAGAACCACGCGAACTCAATATCCCTAATAAGTCCTAATAAGTCATTGAGTCTTAACAGTTTTTGCTAGAAGAGAAAGCTTAAAACTGGATAGAAACTGAAATTTAACGTCAAAAATATACAAACTTACTTAACTTTTCCTAATAGGGTTAGAAACATAGAGCTATAGCCGCAACTAAGAAAAATAAACCGAGTGTCTTAAGGCTGCATTTTCGTCTCTAGCCATCTGGTTCCATACGGAGTTCAATCTATTCAATCTCTTGGCATTGTCACAAAGCCAGGTTCGGTGGCAATCCTCAACTTGACGTTGGAAGAATTTAACGTTTAATATTCACGAGTTTATTTGCAGGCTTACCGGGTATCTTTGGGAACTTTGGATAAAGTGGATGAGTTGCTCACCCAGATTTTTTGCAGGAGTCTATTAACACCCGTATGGACAACGCCATCCCTGAACTTGCCATCCCCGAACTTAATAGTATTAGTCGTCAGTTAATGAGCTTAGAAAAACCTCAAAAACCTAAAATGCTTGTGGTAGATGATGAGCCAGATAACCTGGATTTGCTCTACCGCACCTTTCGGCGTGATTTTCAAGTACTGCGAGCTGAGAGCGGTGTCCTAGCGTTAGACGTACTTGCCACTGAAGGTGAAGTAGCGGTGATCATCTCTGATCAACGGATGCCAGAGATGAAAGGCACTGAGTTTCTCAGCAAAACCGTGCCGCAGTTTCCCAATACCATGCGGATCATCCTCACAGGCTTTACAGATGTTGAGGACTTGGTAGAAGCCATCAACTCTGGACAGGTGTACAAGTACATCACCAAGCCTTGGGACCCGAATGAACTGAAAGCTGTAGTGCAACGCGCCGCAGAAACCTATGAGTTGCTAAAGCAACGTACTGAGGAGCTACGGCGGGCACAAGCCCAAACCAATCTGCTTTCGGCGATTGTCCAAGTGGCTCAAAGCTCTGCCAGTTTAGAAGCTTGTCTGGAACCGATCGCGATCGCCTTTGGCAAAAACTTTTCCGCCCACGGCTGCATTCTCCAACTGGTGGAAGGTAATGCTTTGGTGGCGACTCAGGGTGTTTATAGTGCCACTGGCGGTCTAGAAAATTGGCTGGATCAAGATCCGTTAGCGAAGGAAGCGATCGCCAGTCAGCAAATGCAAGTGGCGGTCAATATCCCTACTGACGACTCCTTAGCAAGTGTGGGACACTATCAAGCATCTGGAGTTCAAGCGCATCTCATCGTCCCCATTCCCTACCGGGGTGAAATCTTAGCCGTACTGTCGCTGCAATGGAAAAAGCCTTGCAAGTTGCGCGAAGATGAGTTGACCCTGATTCACCTATCAGCTCAACAAGTTGCCTTAGCCTTAACCTGCACTCGCTATTACCAACCCGTGGTTTAAGGTTCAGGTTGTTCTAAAAATGTACTTTTATGGTTTGAGGTGTAAAGCGCGATCGCCCCTGACTACACTCTAGAACTAATTACACTCCAGAATAATGGAGTATGCTGTGTGGTGTTTAGGTAGCCAGCTTGCCTCTATTACCCAGCTAGAGTAGTAGGCTAGTGTAACCGACCTATTTTTGATTCGGTTTCAAAAGTTTGGCAATGACACTTCGCGATCGCACCCCCCCTCTCCTAGAAGATCCCTTCAGTTCATCCGGAACTGTAGAGTTACAAAACGCGGATCAAGCCGCTCCGATCCAAGCTCTTTTTGACCGGATTGCTCCGATCTATGACCAACTCAATGACTGGTTAAGTTTGGGGCAGCACCGAATTTGGAAGCAAATGGCAGTCAAATGGAGCAATGCTCAACCCGGAGATACCTGCCTAGACTTATGTTGCGGCAGCGGTGATTTAGCTCAACGACTCGCGCGGCAAGTCGGCCTTACAGGTCAAGTTTTTGGAGCAGATTTCTCAAAAGCGCAGTTGGCGATCGCTCAGCAGCGGCTAGAAGCCAGTTCTTGCCCTCCCATCATCACTTGGGTTCAGGCGGACGCATTAAATCTGCCGTTCTCAGAAGCACAGTTTGACGCTGCCACAATGGGCTATGGCCTGCGTAACGTCACCGATATTCGGCGCAGCCTAGAGGAATTACACCGGGTGCTCAAGCCAAGATCCAAAGCAGCAATCTTAGACTTTCATCGTCCTGCTAACCAGGAATTTCAAGCCTTTCAAGCCTGGTATCTCAACAACATTGTGGTGCCTCTAGCCGAACAATTTAATCTGCGGGAAGAGTATGCCTACCTCAGTCCCAGCCTCGAAAAGTTCCCAATTGGCTCCGAACAGATGCATCTAGCTCGCCAGGCTGGTTTCTCTGAAGCCACACACTACCCAATTGCCGGGGGTACGATGGGAGTACTAGTTGTGACAAAAGGATCTGACTAAGTACCTTGGAGTTGTCTAACCTCTGGCTTTTCGCTGGTCCTCCTGTTGTAGGTGGCATCATTGGCTATTTCACCAATGATATTGCCATTAAAATGCTGTTTCGCCCCTATCGCCCTTACTACCTAGGCAAGAAACAACTGCCGTTCACTCCTGGCTTGATTCCTAAAAATCAGGAGCGGTTAGCGAAACGCATTGCTGACACGATTATGGGGTCTTTGTTGACTCCGGAGGAATTACAAAATTTAGCTCGTCGTCTACTCAAGACAGAGCGAGTCCAAGCAGCAATTCTCTGGTTGCTGCAATTAGGTCTGGATCAAGTTCAAGCAGATAAAGAACAAAAAACTGCCAAAATCTTAGGCGGCATTCTGCGGGATCTATTAGGCCAATCGATGCCTCGCCTGCTGAAAGTGTTAGCGCGGCGAGAAGATTTTCTCGAAACCCAACTGAATCAAATTTTTGATCAAGTTCTGTTGGAGTTTCAACTGACAGAAGACCAAGCAAATAAATTGTCAGAATGGCTTTTGCAAGTCGTGTTGCCGCCAGATGCGATTCGTCAAGCTTTGGTTGATTTTTTGACCGATCGCAACATTCAAATTATTGATGAAGGTTTCCGCGAAAAAGCCAGCGGTACTTACTGGGTCGTCGCTAACTTGTTTGGGCTACGAAACTCCCTGACCCGCCTCCGCACTTTCTGCCTTGATGAACGGGAGGCTAGCAACGCTCGCATCGCCGAACTGACTTTATCCTTGGCAGTGAGACAGCGCTTGAGAGAGTGGCTACAAAATCTCTCTTTACAGAATTTGCCTGTTTCTACCGTGCGGCAGCTCCGCAAAACTATGCGCGACAGCGTCCGGCTATATATCCAAAACCGAGGCTCGGACGTTTTACAAGGTTTGAGCAAATCGATTGACTGGGAAAACCTGGCTACGGTGGTTCTTAGTCGCCTCCGAAATTCGGCTGTAGTCAATGCGTCGTTAGGGACAGTGAGTCAGGAATTGGCTTTAGTACTAGAACGGTACTTGGAACGAGATTTAGAATCTATTGTGGCTCAAGCAATTCCAATTTTAGATATCGATCAAGTGATCATCGATCGCGTCAAAGCCACTTCGTCGGCTGATTTGGAAATGGCTATTCAAGGGATTGTCCGTAGTGAGCTACAAGCGATCGTGAATTTAGGAGGCATTCTTGGCTTCGTCATTGGCTCTTTCCAGAGCATCTCGTTTTTGCTGCGTTGACCTAGGGGCATTCAGTTACGGTCAATCAGGCTCAACTAAACCGCTTTCAATGTCTTTGTAAAGTTCTTTCAGGTTTTGTTGTTGTACCCGTCGGGATACACGCCGATACTTTTTGCTTTCCAGCTTGGGTTCTTGCTGGACTTGCCCTTCTTCTTTGGTTTTGGCTTTAGTCGTTGATTCTGCATCTTTGAGTCGGACGATCGCAGCTTGGCGAGTTACTGCCTCTTCCAGCAAATTGAGATAGTCTTCGTACCGCTCCCAATCCCCCCGAACGGCGCAGTTCGGCTCATCCCGGTGTAAGCAGTCATTGAACTGGCAAGAGATATCTGCCAAGCGTCGTCGTGCTTCTGGAAAATAGTTGGCTAACTCTTCTGGCGCACTATCGAGTTCAGGCTGATTAAACCCAGGCGTATCAGCCAGCAACCCCCCGGCGGGTAACTCAAACAGTTCCACATGCCGAGTGGTATGCCGCCCCCGTCCCAACTTGCCAGAAACCTGACCAACTCGTAAGTCTAACGTGGGAACCATATGGTTAATTAAGCTGGATTTACCCACTCCCGAAGGCCCAGCTACCACTGTGATTTTTTGGCTCAGGCGCTGCTGTAGGGCTGTCAGGCCATCTTCCTGATAGACACTAATCAGAATGGGTTCATAACCCCATTGATTCAGGCGATCGCACCATTGCTGTTGTTCAGCGGGTGTCAGCAAATCTCGCTTGTTCAAACACAACACCACATCTATCCCAGTCGATTCTGCTTTTACCAAAAATCGACTCAGCTGATGCGGGTCTAGGGTCGGTTCAGCCAAGGCAAACACCAACAAAATTTGATCCACATTAGAAATGGGCGGACGGCTCAGTTCCGAGGTGCGGGGCAAGACTTGGGCGATCGCCGCTCGTCCCCCTGCCCAGTCGGGTTCTTCGATCAAGACGCGATCGCCTACCATCACCTGCTGACCAATTTTCTTGAGCCGAGCACGACGGGTACACAACAACTGCGTCACTTCTAGTGCCTCTGGCTCAGCAGGCAATAAATGAGCAACGTCTAATCGCACTTGGTAGTAGTTGGCTTGGACAGCCACAACTGTTCCTATGAGCTGAGGCGCAGCTTCCGCAGCATTGAGTTCTACGCCAGCAACGTTCATGCAGAAACGTTAGGCCGCCGCACTCGCAAGGCAAAGAATTCAGCTCGGTCTTCTACTTGCTCAATGCTGTAGCCTTCCATTGCCAAACTGTCAGGCACCTGCTCAATCGGTTCTCCGGGATCAAGCCAGACTTCTAGAAGCGAACCAGGAGCCATTTGCTCTAAGCGCAACTTAGTGCGGACAAAGTTTAGCGGACAAGGAGTTCCACGCAGATCAATTTGAGCATCTGGGCTAGCAAAGTTCTTGCCAGAGTTCTTCAGTGATTCAGCGTTGCTCATCCGCGAAATAGTCCTCCAAGAAATCCTTCTAGACCACCTTTCCCAGTGCGATCGCCTTTAATCTTAGCGAGTTTTTCTAGTAGATCTCGTTCTTCCGTCGTAATCCGATTAGGAATGTCGATCAAAATGGTAATCAGATGATCCCCTCGACTGACTGGATTTCCTAGACGCGGCACACCTCTATTTTCCAAGGTCAGCACGGTACTGGGCTGGGTTCCAGGTGGAATCATCAGTTCAGTGGGGCCATCCACCGTATTTATTTCTAAGCGACATCCTAAGATTGCTTGAAGATAGCTGATTTTGATCTCCGAAAGGACATTGATGCCATCTCGCTGAAACTCAGGGTCTTCGTTAATAAAGAGGTAGACATAAAGGTCGCCTGGAGGGCCACCGCGCTGACCCGCATCGCCTTCACTCGAAACTCGCAACCGAGTCCCATTATCTACACCCGCAGGAATCGTAATCTTTAGCTTCTTCGTTTCCTGCTTTTGGCCATTGCCGCTACAAACTTCACACTTATCTTCAATTACTTGCCCAGAACCATTGCAGGTAGGACAAACCGAGACCTGAGTAAAACTACCAAACGGGGTTCGAGTGGCGCGACGCACCTGCCCAGAACCCGTACAGGTAGAACAGGTACGAGGTCTAGTCCCTGGCTTAGCCCCTGAGCCGCTGCAAGTGGCACAAGTTTCTAAGTGACTAATGCGAATTTCCTTTTCGCCCCCAAAAACCGCGTCCCGGAAGTCTAGTTTTAGATCGAGTCGCAGATCATCCCCTCTCGCTGGGCCACCGCGTCTACGGCCTGTCGAGCCTGCACCTCCGGAAAAGCCACTAAAGAAGCTCTCAAAGATGTCTGCAAAACCGCTCATATCGTTGAAGTCTTGGAAGCCCGCTCCCGCAGCGGAACCGACTCCTGCTTCACCAAAGCGATCGTAACGAGCGCGAGTCTCTGGCTCAGAAAGCACTTCGTAAGCCCGGTTAATTTCCTTAAAGCGTTCCTCAGCTCCATCCTCTTTATTTACATCAGGATGGTACTTCCGTGCTAAGCGACGGTAGGCACGCTTAATTTCCTCCTTGTCTGTGTCTCTAGAGACACCAAGTATTTCATAGTAATCGCGGGCCATAGAATGCTGTTCTGGGGTTAATTGAGGATACGAAAAGGTAGGAAGTCAAAAAATGAATCGTCAAATAGAGTGGAGCAAAACTCTATTACCTGAGCTAGTCAATGGCTTCGTAGTCAGCAGCTACTGTATCATCATCCTCGAAGTTGAAGCCTTCATCTTCATCTTGAGCAGATTGAACTTTACCACTGCCATCGGAGGTGGAGTCACCTTCCGTAAAAGAGTAATCCTGGGTGTCATCAGAACTAGCTGCTTGTTCATAAACGGCTGCTCCGATCGCAAACAAGGTTTGCTGAAAAGTATCAAGCCGTTGCTTCATCTCTTCAACGCTAATGGAGCGATCGGCAAGAGCTGCTTGCAACTCTACCGCTCTTTCTTTAGCTTGAGTCTTGACATCATCACTGATCAAAGCACCATTGTCTCTAATTGTAGACTCGTAGCTATAGAACAAACTGTCTGCCTGGTTCTTCAGTTCTACAACCTGCTTGCGTCTAACGTCCTCATCTGCGAAGATCGATGCTTCTTGCCGCATGCGCTCAATTTCGCTCTCACTCAAGCCACCTGTATTCGTGATTTGAATACTTTGTTCCCGTCCTGTGCCTTTATCACGAGCTGAGATTTTTAGAATCCCATTGGCATCAATATCAAAAGCGACTTCGATTTGAGGTACACCACGAGGGGCTGGGGGAATACCCGTGAGTTGGAACTTACCTAAGCTTTTGTTGTCTCTAGCCATGGCTCGTTCGCCTTGGAGAGCATGAATCTCTACCGAGGTTTGACCATCTGTTGCTGTAGAAAAGACTTGAGTTCTACTAGTTGGAATGGTGGTATTCCGCTCAATGACCTTGGTAAAGACTTCCCCTAGGGTCTCAATCCCTAGAGATAGAGGAGTCACATCCAAGAGCAGCAAATCTTTAACCTCTCCACCCAGTACGCCCCCTTGAATCGCAGCGCCTAGGGCAACTGCTTCATCAGGGTTGACCGAGCGATCGGGAGCTTTACCCCCCAAAAATTTTCGGATTGCTTCTTGTACCGCTGGAATTCGAGTTGAACCACCTACTAAAATGATGCGATCGATATCATCCGTTTTCAGATCCCCATCTTTCAGGGCTTGGGTTACGGGATCGATGGTTCCCTGAACCAAATGACCGACCAGTTCTTCAAACTGAGCACGAGTCAGATCCATTTCTAGGTGTTTAGGGCCTGTCTCATCTGCCGTAATGAAAGGTAGATTGATGGAGGTGGTGACTGTACTCGAAAGTTCAATCTTGGCTTTTTCGGCTGCTTCTCGCAGACGTTGCAATGCCATCTTATCCATTGAAAGATCGATGCCTTCTTGATCTCGGAAGCAATCGATCATCCAACGGACGATGCAGTTATCAAAATCATCTCCACCGAGGTGATTATTGCCTGCAGTAGCTTTGACCTCAAATACTCCATCCCCTAGTTGCAAGACGGAAACATCAAAGGTGCCACCGCCCAAGTCAAATACCAAAACTCGTTGGTCTTGATCTTGTTTGTCTAGGCCGTAGGAAAGGGCTGCAGCAGTAGGCTCATTGATGATGCGTAACACTTCCAGGCCAGCGATCGTCCCTGCGTCCTTTGTGGCTTGACGTTGAGCATCGGTAAAGTAAGCTGGAACTGTAATAACAGCTTGAGTAACAGGCTCACCTAGATAATTTTCAGCATCCTGCTTGAGCTTTTGCAGGATCATGGCCGAAATCTCTTGGGGCGTGTAGGTTCGTCCACGCACTTGCACATCAACGGTTTCGTCTCGGCCTTTGATACAGCCGTAGGGAACCCGACCCCGCTCAGACTCAGTATCGTCCCAGCGGCGACCAATAAATCGTTTGATGCTAAAAATTGTGTTCTCAGCATTAGTAACGCCTTGACGCTTAGCTAGTTGTCCAACTAAGCGATCGCCAGCTTTACCAAATCCCACAATACTGGGAGTTGTCCGCCCACCCTCCGAGTTGGGGATCACAATTGGTTGCCCGCCTTCCAAGACAGCAACACAACTGTTTGTCGTGCCTAAGTCGATACCAATGACCTTTCCCATAGCTAGCGGCGGTTAATGTAGGACAACAGAAGTGGACAGAGCTTGAGCGTACGTGGAACCCAAGTTGGCAGTAAGGGGCTACGCCTAGAGATTCCGGAATGAATCAATCCTTAATTACTCAGAAGCTAGACTACCCGTAATTGCCTCTGCAGTGTACAAGAATTCCTGTCAAATCAAAGCCTATCAGTTGTCTCCATGACCTCACTCACCCTCCTCAGAGGTTACCACGGGGTCTGGAGGCGCAGCAACTTTCACCATGGCATGGCGCAAAACGCGATCGCCAAGGACATAACCTCGAACTAATTCCTCGATTACTGTGCCTTCTGGATGCTCGTCTGTCGCTTCTCGCATCACTGCTTCGTGCAGATTTGGATCAAATTCTTTGCCCTCAGAGCGCATCGGTGAGACTCCCACCCGCTTCAAGCAGTCTACCAATTGCTTATAAACACTTTGATAGCTCTTGTGAATACTCATCTCACTGTCAGTTTGCGGTTTGATTTGGGAACGAGCCCGCTCAAAGTTGTCTACTACAGGCAACAACTCGGTAATGGTAGAGCACTTAATCTTGTCCTCTAGTTCTTCTTTCTCTTTCTGAGCCCGTCTGCGGAAATTATCAAAATCGGCGGCAATCCTGACGTATTGATTGGTGCGCTCCTCTACTTGAGTCTTCAGAGACTGCACTTCTTGAGTGAGATCTTCTAGGGCTGCTTGATACTCAGACTCACCAGCCGCGCCCCCCGACTCTAAACCTGTTCCACTTTCTGATCCTGAAGCCGTAGGACTATCTTCACTGGCTTGAAAATCCAAGTTAAATGCTTCTGAGTTTGAATCTGTTTCTGTGGACATGGTTTGGTTGACTGCTGCTTCCGAGGCCCCGGAGTCATCAACTGTCAGGTCTTGAATGTTGTCTAGCTGATTTTCTTCACCCATCATTGTCACTAATCCTACATTAAGAGAATGCTACCTTGACAACCGCGCACTTTACATCCCTTAGAAAGAATGCCCTAAAAGAACTTTGTAGCCAAGAGCTGAATATATCCTAATTGGTCAATCACGGGTCTATCAGTCATAGATTTCCCACGACTGCCATTAGTAATTGTAACGATTAGGTTCTGAAGTGCCTTAACTTAATTGGTGATTGCGATCGCATTCTTAGAATTGATTCATCAGTAAACTGAGAGACCTACATACCAGAAATCGGCGCAGCCAGCAAACCGACAAACCTAGACGATAAATTATTGACTAACACTAGCTAGTGCAATGTCACTGAAGTGTGTTGCAAAATCCTACTAATTTCTGTTCAAAAGCTATGATTCTGAGAACTTCGTTATAGTCTAGACATCAAACCAAGGATGGATTATTTAACTTCTGATAGCTGTTAACCAATTTACAGCAAAAATACCTACGGATAGCGCTGTTTTGCCTGACCAGCTCATAACCTTCTGCCACAGCGACTCAAAGCTAAGAGACTGAGATGACCCAGCAGTCTCTAGAGGGGCGCTTAAAGCTTCAAAGCTTCTCGGTGATGGAGGTCTCCGACCCTTCAGAAAGGCAAGGGCTGGAATTAAAGATTTTACAAATATTGTATTGCTACTCGTAATTCTGCCCAGGGCTTGTGGGAACACTTAACAAGGAGATCTTCTTCATCAGCTATGACTAACTCTTCATCACAGCGGCGCGCCCTCATCGTCAAGAATGACTTTTCTCCCTTTGGGAACAAGCTCATTCAATCTGGGTATGTCAACCACGAACAGATGCAGCAGGCTCTGATTGAGAGTCGTAAATCTGGTAGACCGATCACAGAAGTTCTAGAGTCTCTTACAGGCCGTCAACTCACCCCAGATTTGCTGCGGCAATACAAGAAGCAGCAGCTTTTTGAACTAAAGATTTTATACGGGGTTGAATCCCTCGATCCCGAAATTAGTGACATCACTGCAAGTCAGGTGGGGCATTTAATTGATACCCTGATTCCCCTTGATATTTGCCGCCGCTACCGATTGGCACCGCTCTCTAGGCATGAATCTCCCCCCGGTGTTTTGGTCGCAATGGTCGATCCTGACAACTTAGATGCTCAGGATGACCTGAATCGCATTCTGCGGGCTCAAGGGTTAGCCTTGCAGCGAATGGTGATTACGCTAGAAGACTATAACCAACTAATCTCTAAATACTTAGATGAGCAGGTTGAGAAAACTAAGCAAATAGAGATTCAAAAGTCTGTTGATGTTCAATCTGACTTGGAAGGCTTAGAAAACTTGGATCTTCAGGATGCCCCTGAAGACATGGAAGCCAATCTAGATGACGTAGCCAAAGGAGCATCCGACGCTCCAGTCATTAGCTTGGTCAACAAAATCCTCATCAAAGCGCTGCAAGACGGAGTCTCTGACATCCACATTGAACCCCAAGAAGAATATCTGCGGATTCGTTTCCGTAAAGATGGTGTATTACGTCAAGCCTTTGATCCTCTGCCCAAGAAAATCATTCCAGCCGTCACAGCCCGCTTCAAAATTATTTCTGAGCTAGATATTGCTGAACGTAGAGCGCCTCAAGATGGTCGGATTCGGCGGGTTTTTCAGGATCGTAAAATTGACTTCCGGGTCAACACCCTGCCTAGCCGCTATGGCGAAAAGGTAGTTTTACGAATCCTGGACAACTCAGCGACTCAACTGGGCTTAGATAAGTTGATCTCCGATCCAGACTCGTTGCAGATTGTCCAAGAGATGGTTAAACGTCCCTTCGGCCTAATTCTAGTGACGGGGCCGACTGGTTCTGGTAAAACCACTACTCTGTACTCAGCTTTAGCGGAACGTAACGATCCAGGAGTCAATATCAGTACGGCAGAAGACCCAATTGAGTACTCTTTACCGGGTATCAATCAAGTTCAGGTCATTCGTGAAAAGGGCATGGACTTTGCAGCCATTCTGCGGGCATTCCTTCGACAAGACCCTGATGTGATTCTGGTGGGTGAAACCAGGGACAAGGAAACAGCGAAAACGGCGATCGAGGCGGCCCTAACTGGACACTTAGTCTTAACTACGCTTCATACTAATGACGCGGCTGGCGCGATCGCCCGTTTAGATGAAATGGGCGTAGAGCCATTCATGGTTTCTGGAGCCCTGCTTGGAGTGGTGGCTCAACGCCTCATGCGACGGGTATGCCCCGAATGTCGGATTCCTTATAACCCTGACTCGAACGAACTAGCCAAGTTTGGTCTGTCTGCTACCCATGACGCTGAAGTCACATTCTATAAAGCAAACACCTTACAGCCAGACCAAATTCAGGAAGCAAAAGCACAAAATCAACTCTGCTCTGTTTGCAATGGGGTGGGCTACAAAGGTCGGAGCGGTGTTTATGAAGTGATGCGAATTACTGAACGCCTACAAGTTCTAATTGCTGAAGGTGCACCCACTGAGCGGATCAAAGAAGTTGCTGTTGAAGAAGGCATGCAGACCTTACTCGCCTACAGTATCAACTTGGTACGTCGAGGCGCTACGACATTAGAGGAAGTGGAACGGGTAACCTTTACTGATACAGGTTTAGAAGCTGAACTCAAAGCTAAGCGCAAGAGTTCCCTAACTTGCCGAGTTTGTACAGCTGAGGCCAAACCAGAATGGCTAGACTGCCCCTACTGCACCACCCCTCGTTTCCAAGATTAGTTTTCAGGATTAATGGAAACTGAGTTAACTTTGCGATCGCTAGACATTTCCCACAAATCTTGCCCATCTACCTTGAAGTTTGCGAGAGAAATCTATGGAATTAATGATTGAAGACCTGATGGAAGAAGTGATCGAGAGAGGTGGTTCAGACCTACACTTATCTGCGGGTCTACCTCCCTATATCCGCATCAGTGGTCACTTAACTCCCACAGAGCACGAAGTCCTGTCCTCTGAAAGCTGCCAGAGACTCATCTTCAGCATGCTGAACAACACCCAGAGAAAAAATCTGGAGCAAAACTGGGAGTTAGACTGCTCCTACGGTGTTAAAGGGTTGGCTCGCTTCCGGGTCAATGTCTATAAGGATAGAGGCACCTATGCCGCTTGCTTGAGAGCTTTAAGTTCCAAAATTCCCAGCATGGATCTGCTAGGCTTGCCAGACATTGTTCGAGAAATGTCAGAAAAGCCTAGAGGATTGGTACTTGTCACAGGGCCAACCGGATCGGGTAAGTCAACCACATTGGCTTCCATGATCAACAACATCAACATGACTCGCGCAGAGCATATTCTGACGGTTGAAGACCCGATTGAATTTGTCTACGAATCAGTTAAAAGCGTGATTCACCAGCGCCAAGTCGGTGAAGATACCAAGAGTTTCGCTAACGCCCTAAGAGCAGCGCTGCGGGAAGACCCAGATGTCATCTTGGTGGGTGAGATGCGGGACTTAGAAACGATTCAGCTTGCCATCTCAGCCGCTGAGACAGGTCACTTAGTGTTTGGTACATTGCACACCAGTTCTGCCTCTCAAACCGTTGACCGGATGGTAGACGTGTTTCCCCCAGAGCAGCAAATGCAAGTGCGGGTACAGTTATCAAACTCCTTAGTTGCTGTCTTCAGTCAGACTCTCGTTCCTAAAAAGAACGTTAAACCGGGCGAATACGGTCGAATCATGGCTCAGGAAATTATGGTTGTTACCCCTGCAATTGCCAACTTGATTCGAGAAGGAAAAACATCCCAAATCTATTCTGCAATTCAAACAGGCGGTAAATTAGGGATGCAGACCTTGGAAAAAGTTTTGTCTGATCTCTACAAAGCTGGCAGTATTTCTTTCGAAGCTGCCATCTCGAAGACTTCACGGCCTGATGAGATGCAACGGATGATCGGTGGAGCACCCGCTGCAGCCCAAGCAGGTACGGCAGCTAGACACTAATTACTTTGTCAACAATCTCTAGTTTCTGGCTAGATATCTACTGTTGAACGGATCGAGCAGATCTAGGTAGAGACCAGAGATTGTTACTATTTAGCAATGTCATGAATAACTTCCCCCTGTCAAAATAAGTTAATTCATAGCTGGAGAAGTAGTAGAACTTACTATATTCCAGCAGTTAATGCTAAGGCAGACTTGTCTCTTCCTTAAACCAATTTTGAGCTAATTTAAACACTTTCAGCCAGATTTGCACTATGCCTACTTACATCGCCAGTGCACGGGATGCCAGAGGAAATGCCAAAAAACAAAAAGTTACCGCAAATTCTCCGGGTGAAGCTCGTTCTACATTAAGAGAACAAGGTTTTGTGGTTCAAGACCTTAAAGAGGACAAGAGCCTTGATCTCAGCAAGATTGATCTCCAGAAGTTTCAGCTTATTTTTACAAGTGTCTCCGTCAAGGATAAAGCTGTTTTCTCCCGGCAGTTCGCCGCACTTGTGAATGCTGGGGTGGCAATGGTTCGTAGTTTGGGCGTGCTATCTGAGCAATGCACCAACCCCAAACTCAAAGCATCTCTTCTGGAAATCAACTCAGATGTACAGCAAGGCACTAACCTATCGGATGCCATGCGCAAGCATCCTCAGTGCTTTGACATGTTGTATGTCAGTATGGTGCAAGCTGGTGAGGTAGGTGGTGTACTCGACGAAGTACTGAATCGTCTCGCCAAACTTCTAGAAGATATTGCGCGGTTGCAAAACCAGATTAAGTCGGCAATGGCTTACCCTGTAACCGTAGGCGTTCTGGCAACGGTTATTTTTATTGGTATGACCGTTTTCCTCCTACCAACCTTTGCCTCCATCTTCGAGGAGTTAGGAACAGAGCTACCTGCTTTTACCCAGGCCATGCTTGCTATCAGTAAATTCCTCAGAACCCCTGAATATGTTGTAGGGCTGATTCTTATTCTTTTTGGACTGAGTTTTGCCTACAAGCAGTATTATAAAACACGGGCAGGTCGCGAAACTATTGACCGCTTATCTCTCAAAGCGCCTTTGTTTGGTGACTTGATTCAGAAGACTGCAACGGCTCGTTTTTGCCGTACTTTCGGAGCCTTAACTCGCTCTGGCGTACCTATCCTGACAGCCCTAGAAATTGTGAGGGATACAGCGGGCAATCAAGTTGTTTCTAATGCAATTGATGAGGCTCGAAGGGAAATTCAGACAGGCGGCATGATCAGCATTGCTCTCCAGAGAGAACAAGTCTTTCCGATCATGGCAATCCAAATGATCAGTATTGGGGAAGAAACTGGAGAAGTTGACAAAATGCTGATGAAAGTTGCTGACTTCTACGAGGATGAAGTTGAGCAGGCGGTGAAAGCGCTAACCAGCATTATGGAACCGATTATGATTATGTTCTTAGGGGGCATGGTCGGTTCGATTCTACTTTCCATGTATCTGCCTATGTTCAAGGTTTTCGAAAGCATTGGCTAAAGATTAAAACGTTTTAATTTTTAGTCTTTACAAACCCTCCACTAAAGAGTCGAGGGTTTCTTTATGCTTAAGAGATTTTGACTGATTTAAGGCTGGTTTAGCTCACTGGAGCTTTCATTGCCATTGCTTCCCACAAGATTGTTTTCAAGACATTAGACTCTGAATTTTTAGACCTGAGTACAATACAGAAAAGGCTCGTTGATTACTGCCAACGTTTAATTGAGCTATGGCTATTAAACCATCCCATTACGAAGAATTGCTGGCTGAATACAGTGACCAGTTAGCAGCGATCGCTCTATTAAAACAGTATCGGCCTTACCTAGAAATGGTGCCCAGCATGCGCCGTTCTGAAGAGAGCATCATTACCATTCCTTTGCCCCTTGTCAGAGTCAACCAGGCTGAGCAACGTCAGGAGCATACCGCTGATTATGGTCAGACCCGTCCGAGGCTGAAGGAATTAGTGCGGCTGCCTTGTGAGGTAGCCATTATGATGTGTGATCCAGAATGGAAGATTAAAACTGGAGTTGAAATTTTAGTCTTTATTCATCGCCCCCAAGAGGACTTCTCTGATTTATTGAGTCGCTGGCGACAGACACAAATATGGCTTGACCGTGGATATGAATGGCTGATGCCAACACGGTACGAGCATATTTTGAATGAAGGAGCGGAAGCAGTACACCCTTTATTTGTGACTTTCAGCGAAACTCCAGACAGAATCAAGCGTGGTCTCAATGGGGCTGGGCTCCCCTTTGTCACGCAATCATTAGAGATGCCTGAAGAAGAGAGAGGGGAACCGGAAACTTCTAGTAGCCTAACCGCAGAGGATTGAGATCTTACACATAGCTGTCAACGAACTTGCAGCGAAATTGTAAATTTCTCAGGTTTGAGGGCTGTAATTTCGAACGTATAGTCTCCTGTCATCGGAAATTTGCCTCGCCAAGTTTGCGGTTGTTGTGGCGTAGTTGTCCCCAAAGGCTGACCATTAGGTGCGATCGCCTGGATGCCAACCGAGCCTTGAAGAACTTGAATCACTCCTGTTTGGCCCTTATTAGCAGCTAATACATACCGTTGAGGCTGTCCTGGAACTACACTCCCAGCAACTTTGGCTCCCGTCGCTCCAGACGCAATCGTAATGCGCGCGATCGCTTGGATAGGTGGTGTGACTTGAGCAGTCTGACTTAATGGCGTAATTGCGACTTCTAACTTGTAGGTGCCAGAGCCAAGGATTTGGATGAAGTAGTCATCATTTTTGGGTAATTGCCCCGTCCAGTTTTGAGTTTGATAAGCAGCAGCATCAATGCCTTTCTGGTCAGATCCCAACACATTCATAGTCACATCAGACCCAGTGAGGGCAACGGTCATAATTTGACCTTGCAATGCCCGGAGCACGTAAGATTTCAGTTGGCGGTTTTGCAGATCGCCTTCCAATGTGCTGGAAATAGCACCTGAGTCAAACTGAATCGGCTCAGACTGGTTCATTCTGGATGGAGTTGCATTGTTTTGCTGATCCGAACCGATGATTTGCGAGGCTTCCGATTGAGGGACCCGCGCTCCCGAAACCCAAACTTCGTTGCGTTGCTGACTTCCAGCTACCGTTAAACGCCATAACACGGGTACTGCCAGCCCTATCAGGATCACTATTCCCAGGCCGATGCTAATTTTGACCCAGCGTTTCCACAGCTTTCTGGAACCCATGCTGTTTTTATGCGCCTGGGTTTTATGCGTCTGTGTAGAGTCTAGATGAACTGAGGAACGATTTCCCCTCTCAACTTCTCCAACTCTGGAATCTCTTCTGGAATCCCTAATTCTGGAGAAGATAATGGGTGAACTTGCAGTTGGCGAGGAAGTTGCGCCTGAGTTACTGCTAGTATCGCTACCAGCGCTGAGTTGTGTTGTTGGCACAGACGCTTCCAATAAAGGTTGCAACTCATTCAGCACTGCTTGAGCAGACGGGTAGCGATCGCCTGGACGCAAAGACAACATCTTCTGCAAGATAGCTTCAAAGCGATCGCTAATCTGAGCGTACGGTCGCAACTGCCAATTGAGCGTACGACTATCTAGCAGAGTTTTTGGTTCTTTACCAGTTAGTAAAACTAGGCTAGTTGCAGCCAAAGCATACAAGTCGCTATGGGCATATACCTTACCTGTTTGCAACTGCTCTGGGGGAGCATAGCCAGCCTTACCCACACAAGTAATTTCTGAGGGATGTGAGGAGCTAGAAAACTCTGGAGAAGCAGTATATAGATAGTTAGCCACCGATTTAACGGCACCAAAATCGATCAGAACTGGCAACCCTAACGTAGAGTTGGTTACTGCCTCTCCAGCCTGACTATTTCGCAGCCGCAGCATAACATTCTCCAGAGAAATATCCCGGTGAATAATGTTGCGATCGTGAATGTAGGTCAAAACTGGGAGCAAGTGGTTGAGAAACTGCAAGACTTCTGGCTCTGAGAAGGTTTGGCCTTGCTTCTTTCGCTCTTGAAGGAGACTACGGTACGTTTGTCCATCGACAAACTCTTGGACAGAAAATAAGCGCTGACTATCTTCAAAAGCAGCTAAGAAACGGGGAATTTGAGGATGTTGAATTTGGTAGAGAACGCTAGCTTCCCGTTGAAAGAGATCCTGAGCCTTTGCCAATAAAGCCCCATCTTGCTGTGGTACGGCTAGCTCCTTTAGCACACAAGGCTCATCAAAACGTTCCAAATCGAGGGCTAAGTAGGTGCGGCTAAACCCACCTTGACCTAAAATTTGCTGAATTGCATACCGTTGGCGTAACAGCGTTCCCAAAGGAATTGAGGGCGTCATTGCTATCCGTAGTTTTTTGCCAAACCATTCCAAATATGGCGAGAACTGTCGTGTCCTCACCGAGGTATATGATTCTTACGTATTCAGGCTTTAACTACCACGGTATTAGACCCCTCAAGGCTTAGCCCTAGAGGAAGCGGAGCGATTTCTAGAACGTACTAAAACGAAGAAATAGGAAGATTGATTTTATATCCAAGCCAATCTTCCTAGTGTCAATGATTGAGGAACTGAAGCATTCACCCGACGCTGTTAGTGCACAAGTTGTTAGCGCACAAGTTGTTAGCGCACAAGTTGTTAGCGCACAAATTGTGGCATCACTTCCGCAGCACTCAATAACCCATAGATGCCGCGCTGACGGAGGTTAAATCCAGCTTTGAGATAGCCAAACGCGGGGCCGCAGACGTTAGCCGCCATGCTCGTTTCATCGCCTAAGGTAAAGGTATGAGTTGAGATTTTGCCCTCAAAGGTTCTGCCTGTCACCTGAACATTAGTGCTTAAAGGCTTTTTGGGGTTACGAGTATCCACGACACCTCCCACAGTGACGCGATCGCGAGAGCAGATACCTGCCAACTCCAGCATCACATCATCCGCGTGCTCCATATTTTCTAGCGTAATCAAACCATTGGTTTGGTCTAAAAGCGCTTCGATCTCGTCGTCGGTCATAGCTCTCGCTTTTTCGACGTTGTACCCAGGTAAATGGGCAATGTCCTCGCGCACCGTAGCTCGATAAGCTTCCCAGTTGGCAATCCCAACCCCAAACGTAATCTTGACACTATGAATTTCAGCATAGCTTTGGGCCGCTAAAGCAGCACCAGCCGTTAATAAACCAGGGGTAGCACCACAACC
Organism: Trichocoleus desertorum NBK24; assembly: GCF_030409055.1. GTDB lineage: Bacteria > Cyanobacteriota > Cyanobacteriia > FACHB-46 > FACHB-46 > Trichocoleus > Trichocoleus desertorum_B. Next base: position 1,909,381 of record NZ_CP116619.1, read on the forward strand.
CGTCATATAAGTAATACCTGCGGACTGTAACTCCGCTTGCATTCCTATTAGCTGTTCTACAGCACTGGTACGCTTGATCGCATCGACCAACACGCCTTGCCAACCCGCTTCGATAAACTGCCGCGCCACCGAAGCCATAAAGGTGTTAGGCAAGTTGGGCAAAGCCAGAAAATAGCCATCAATACTGCCCGCCTGCTGGATTAGATCAGCAATGCTGTTATTGCTGAGAACGCCTCCAGCTTCTAAGTACCCAGTAGAACCTTGAGCTTGGTAGGCCGTGATGCACTGCTGTGGAGATAAGCCTTCAGAGGCATAAGCAAATCCTTTTTGGTCAGCCACTGCGACCCAGAGCATCTCTTGCTTTGGAGTCAGCACCCTAGCTGCTGCCTGACCCAGTCCGCCAAAACCAAGGATTCCTACTCGAATCGGTGCTTTTCCAGACGAAAAACTGGATAGAGAATGGTTTGAATTTGTCGCTTGCGCTTCGCTCATTACCCGTTACACGAATCAAATTTAGACTCTCATTATCCTGGGTTATTTCAGCGTTAGATCAATCTATAGGCGGAAGAGACTCAATAATAAAAATGATTATATATTTTTGTGAACCTTAAAATTCATGCTTTCACTTTCCCTTGACTGCTTCGGAGAGTTAAGCGAAACTGACAATTACTGATGTAAACATCACCTCAATTAACAAGTTCCGTTAAGCTTTGACTCTTTATATCTCGGTTACTAAAAATTCAGTTGAGTTGTTAGCCGAGTCCTCTGCTCAAAAAACATTTAACAATGCGGCATCTTAGCAACTGCTGAATGTCATCCTGCCTGAATCACCCTACAGCCCTCAGCCAAAGCATGGAAACATTGGAGTTTGTTATTTACCCAGATGGTCGGGTCCTGGAAAAAGTAACTGGGATTGTGGGTAACTCTTGTGCTGAAGTTACCGCAGCCATCGAAGCTCAGCTGGGACAGGTACTCAGCCACGAGCCAACCTCAGAGTTTTTTGCTGCAACTGTGCAACAGTCGGCAACAGTCTCAACTCAAGCTACTTTTAGTGAGTGGTAAGTTGTTTGTTCGGTTCTGTTCTATTTGATTTTTGACAAAAAAACTATGTCACACTTTAGCCAAATTAAAACTCAAATCCGCAACCTTAGCTCTCTAGAAGCAGCCTTGAACGACCTAGGGCTGGAATGGAAGTCTGGACCTCAGGCAGTCAGAGGTTATCGTGGGCAGACCACAACTGCTGACGTCGCTATTGAACAAAAGAACGGTTACGACATTGGTTTTAGCTGGAATGGTAGCGCCTACGAGCTGGTGGCAGATCTGCAATTCTGGCAGCAAAATTGGTCTGTCGATCGCTTCCTGAACAAGGTGACCCAGCGTTACGCTTACCACACCATTGTCAACGAAGGTGCTCAATCGGGCTTCCAAGTTGCAGAACAGCAACAGAATGAGGATGGCTCAGTTCGTTTAGTGCTACAGCGTTGGAGTGCCTAATGTCTGACTTTACTTCACCTTTTGCTGACCCTAACAGCGCACACTTGTCGGGTGAAGGCCAAGCAGAGTTGCGGACTGGTCTAGAACCAGAACTAGGCGGAAATTGGCGCGATGCGTCACAACGCTCTGGCTTAGAACCAGAACTAGGGGGCAGCTTCAGGCAGAAGGGAGTCTATGTCGATGAAATTACTTGCATCGGCTGTAAACATTGCGCTCATGTCGCTCGTAATACCTTTTATATCGAACCCGACTATGGGCGATCGCGGGTGATTCGCCAAGATGGTGACTCAGAAGACATCGTTCAAGAAGCAATTGACACCTGCCCAGTAGACTGCATTCACTGGGTAGACTACACAGAACTCAGGCAGCTAGAAGAAGAACGGAAGTATCAAGTCATACCACTTCCTGGTTTTCCAGTTGACCGGGCTGTGATTGCTACTAATCGTCGTCGCCAAAAGCTGAGAATTCGCCGCAAGTAGATGGATTCTACTGACTGGGCGATCGCTGAATAACCCAAAAACCTAATAAGCAAGGGTGTCTTGATCAACCCTTGCTTATTTTTTCTTGATCTAGTTTCGCAAGAGTATTGCAGTCTAGGCTAGCGGGTGATGTTCCTTCAGCAACTTCTCTGCTCTGGCCTCATCCAGTTTGTAAGCTAGCTTTCTCGCCTCATGATTGTCACGAGTGGTTTTAGCCACACTAAATGTAGACCCCACTGAGAACGCTAAGCCCATCCCCATAAAACCTTTGGTCCAATTATCGGCAGGTAAGTAAACAATTCCAACTGCCGTGGTGGAAATTGCTAGAACAAAAGCAGCCCAAGATTGAATAATCCAACCTGGGCTGTGAACTTGAGATCCCATGTCTTGCATAGTCTACCGACCACCCCTTGTGCTTCGATCAGCTTTGTTCATTAACGTATCAATTCAAACAAGAGCTACATGAATCACAAGGGCAATTCCTGAAGTGAACACTAAAGTATGGACGGTAGGAGCCTGTTTGAGTTAGGACAAGCACTGCCTTGACTTCAGCAAACCGTAGCTTAGGCTCATTCTAAGAAAGTACGAACCTGACCGTCTGGGCTGAGAACCACTCGCACCCTAGGAGATTGATCTCCTCCAATTGGGGTAACGAACGGTTCACCGACTAAAGGCATGCCTGTGCGATCAATATAATCTCCAGCCGACTGTCCTAAAGGCACAATGCGCTGAATAGAACCATCTGCTCCAATCAAAATCGTATACTCTAGCGTTTGCGTCAATCCTTCAGGAGGCTGCCAGCGTTCCTCAAAATAGCTTCTGACTTCGGCAACTTGGGGAATGCCATCGAAGGCTGAACCAGAAGCTGCATCGGCTGTGGGAGTTTGGGCGGCCTCTAAACTGGAACTTGCGCCTGCGTCTCCTTCTTCTGGAGCTGCGGCACTGCGAGCCGACTCTAGGTTCGGAAGTTTGGCAGCGGTCGGGGCAGGTGGCAAAGGTTCTGAAGCAGGTGCAGTTTCTTCTAGTTGCGGCGCAGATTCAAATCGAGGTGCTAGCGCTACGGGTGCCGATTCTACCGGAATTGAGGCGATCGGCTTATTGGTATTAGGTGGGGCCGCAGTTGAGTTAGCACCAGCAGGGGGTGGCGGCACGGGTGCCAGAGCGATCGCATTTGGCGCACTTGTACTCGGCACAGGCACAGTGGGTATCCCTGACTGGATGGCTCCAGCTGGAGGCGGGGGTGGAACCGTCTGAGGAGGAGCGGGAACCCCTAAAGGCCCAGTCGGGACTTGGCCTGGAACCATTGCCTGCTGGCCTGTTGCTTGCGGATTGGAAAACGAAACGGCTGTTTTCAATGCAGGAGTCGGTTGATCCAAACTCTTAATTACACCCGCTGTCACACCCGCCGTTAACAAAACAGCCGCAGCCGTTGGTGCCCAAGCAGGGAGAGTTGGCACCCAACTGCGTTGACTCAGCTCAGGCAAGACGACTGTATCGGTGGCATAGTCATCCAAAGCGGTAGCTAAGTCAGCCAATTGAATAGCACTTAAAGTAATGACATTAGATGACTCGGTAGCCAAAGATCCTAAGTGGAGCCTGTGGGACAGCAACCCCTGAGGTTGTAGAAAAATTCGAGGAGATTCAAGCACAAGTGGGGCGGGTGGAGCCGCTGCTTCAGCTGCGCTAGCGAGTTCACCGGATTGATCGCTCAATGAGGCATCTGACTGGGGCTCTACCACACTCATAGCGGCTGCTCTAGCGGATCGGGCTGCACTCAGATCAATGGCAGGTGGAACTGCCGTTGGTGCTTCTAGCATTGCTACAGACGATCGCGATCCTGAACTTATTAAGGCAGGCGATTGGTTGAGGAAGCTTTGCACATAGGCACTGACGGCTTCACACAACTCATCAAGCTGAAAGCGATCGCCCCTTAAAGAAACTTGCTCCGCATCAGGCAAGCGGGGATCATCAAGACTCAGTTGAAATCGTAGTTTTCTTAAGAGCGGACGACCTGCCCAGCGGGACAGAGGTGAATCCTGAGCAACGATTTCTAGAGTACAAGTAGGAGGAGTATACCGTCGCAGGACTGAGGTAGACAAAAAAGGCATGGGTGGTTCTAGAATGCGTCGGTGTAGGCTAGGCAATCGGAATTGAGTGAAGCAAGGATGCTAACCCAGGGGTTAGACAGCGGCTACGCCATCCCGTGAACGATCCAAGAGGGCTAGCCAAAAACGACGAGGGCCACCAGGGGCACTGTAAAATAGCAAGTCAATTAGCAGCTTGAGTGCCAAGTGCGTCAGAGTTTCAGGCGGAGTTTCCTCACCTTCTTCCATCCGCTCTTGGTAGGTGTTATTGAATTTGTCTAAATAATCTCCTAGAAGCGCCGCTTGGTGAGGTTCTTTGTTTTGCTCCGTAAGTTGTTCGAGTAGCGCCACAGCCCGACGAATTAATTCTTGGTGTTGTTTGGCTAGATGACAACTGATTAAAACAAGCGATCGCGCCTCCTCAACATCCAATTTCTTCCGCCCCCCTTGGCCCTTACGCAGCGGACTCGACTGCCGCAATCGCCACAGAGCAACGCGATCGCTGATCATCTCTTCTAGGTTGAGGTCTGTAGCTGCTTGTAGCATTGCTTCAGAGCCAATCCCTGCCAATGCCTCCAGAGCTAGCAATATCAGGTCAAGATGAGCCTTAATATTGTCTAGCTGGCCAGAGTCAGCTTGGGAAGGCAGGGGAAGCTCTTCCCATCGAGATGAAGCAGGCGACTTAACAGTAGAGCGCATATCTTCAGGATAGAGAACAGGGCAAGACACAAGCTGGCGGTTACAAGTCTTGAAACAAGACTAAAAATCAGGCTCAGTTTTTCGCTCCTCACTAGGAAGGAACTTAACTGACAGGTCAGTAGTTTAAATGCCATTCTAGCTAGTCTAACGAGCAACTGAATGCAATCCAATCATCCTCTTGGTTGACATCCCCTACATCCCAACCCAGCAGGATGAGTGGCGTACGAGTCGGGGTTTGCTCAACATTTAAGCTGTTAGCTAGCAGTGCATCACATTGACCGGAGCTTCCAGCTTTTCTACGTCAGCTGGAAGCTCCGTGGGTGGTTACGAAATTATCGTCTTAGTAGAATTTTCCAGCAATTTAGCCGCAAATAGCTCGAAATTTTTGGCTTGATTGTGGTCTTGATACCAAGCGTGGGCCTGGTCAGCGATCGCCTGACAAGTCTCTAAAGGGACGGGAGAAGATTGATTATCCGCAACGAAAAAGTTTGTATAGGGAAGCAGGCGATCGGCTGGTGCAGATTGAGCTTGAGTGACCACAGGAACCAATCCATGGGCACAATAAGCAGCATGCACACCAGACTTTGAAAGCCTACGATTGTCCTGGGAGTGCGCAAAACCTGCGAATGAGTTCAACATCAATTCGCTCACCACCTCCGCAGGTTGTTCTCCCATTTCCACGAAAGGGACACCCTGAAGTTCGGAAGTATTGAGATTAAGTGAAGGGCCAATATCACAAATTTCTGCAATGTTGAGGCGGCGACAAGTATTAATCAGAGCGCCGAGCGATCGCCGATAAACCTTACTTCTACGTCCAGGCGTACCAAACACTACCATCCGTCGAACTCGCTCACTCAGCAAAGAAATCTCCGACGGTTCGCCCATCCCAGAAAAGACAGGAATACTGGTCACAGGAGAGTGCAAACGCTGCTCTAACTGAGCTTGAGTGGCTGAATTATTTGTCAACACTGTATTTGCACACCTGGCAATTCGCCAAGCAGCAGTGCTCTGCCAAGGCAATAGATACAAGGTTTTTCGCAATAAGACAAAGTGGGGAAATTCATGAAACATGATCACCAAGGGAAGGCGGCGTTGCTGTTTCATGGTGGCTAAAGCATCCGCAAGCCAGAACGGAGTCCCGTACTTGGGATCGTAAGGATAGTCAGAGTAGTGTAGAAGGATGCTATCTATATTCGAAGGAATGGCGCTGAGCAACGCTTCTGGGGTATTTGCCGCCATTTCCGTAACTGGAAAGCCAGCGATCGCGGATCGCGGTTGTCCTGCCATGCGGTTCGTGAGGAAGTGAGTAGTGATGCCATAGCGACTGCTCAGCCCGTGGGCTAAATTGAGAGCGTAATCACCAATACCATCGATCGCAGGTGATAAGCGGGGATAAATCTGCAAAAGGTTCATCTTGATCGCAACTCCCTAGCAGTTTTCACCCCTCTACTTTGCTCATTTCACCTTGATTCGTCCAGTCATTAGACCCAGTGCTTGATTTTGATTTATGTCCTCGGAATTGCAGTGGCTCCCTCACTACACCGCCAAAACGGTGCGAGAACAGGGCAAACAATATTACGTCGATGACCAAGGGAGGCGTTTGCCGAGTGTTACCACCATTCTTAATGCCACCAAGCCAAAGGCGCATCGGGAAGCCCTAGCAAATTGGCGCGATCGCGTGGGGCCAGCCGAAGCCACTCGCATTTCTGGGGCAGCAAGTCGGCGAGGGACAGGCACGCATAAGCAAATTCAGCGTTACTTATTAGGTGAAGAAGTCGTTTGCTCAGAAACAGTCCAACCTTACTGGGAGAGCATTGAGCCTGTATTACAAGAAATTCACCATATCCGTTTAGTCGAAGGCTTTGTCTTTCATGACGACCTAGGCTACGCCGGACAAGTGGACTGTGTAGCGAGCTACCAGGGGGTGCCCTGTGTTTGTGATTGGAAAACGGCTGACAAACCCAAGGAAACCCTAGAACGCCTTTACGATTACCCACTGCAACTGGTTGCCTACCTAGGTGCAGCCAATCAGCTCTATCAAGACCACGAACTAAACTTAGCGCATGGATTATTAGTCGTAGCGCTTCCTGGTCTAGCGGCAGAAGTATTTTGGTTTGAGTCAGAGGCCCTTAGCGCTTATTGGCAACAATGGGAAGCCAGAGTGGCAGAATTTTGGCGGCGAGCAAGGTATTGGGCTCGCTAGGTATTATTGCTTGATTGACCGAAATTCTGTAACATACTGAACAATTCTTTAGCAAATTTTGTGTATTACCTGTCCTTGGGGATGGGTACTTACGCGGCTTCCCCATGAAAAGCTACTTTCCTAAACTGCGTAGAGTAGATCCAGTTCAGTCACTACAGGCTCCAACCCAACGACGCTTTAGAGCCAACAACATTAGGCGATTTGTTCGCTCCAAGCGTTGGCCTCAGAGATTTAACAGTTATGTGGGCAAAATGCGGGGAACTCCAGTTCAACTGCCGCAGCCGAATTACAAGTATATATTTTGGTCTTGGTTGGGCGCATTCCTCGCGATCGCCACAACAGGATACAGTTCTGCGATCGCTCAGGCTCCCATGCTAATTGCCCCGTTTGGAGCTACTTGTGTTCTAGCCTTTGCTGCCCCCGAAAGCCCTTTGGCCTAACCACGCAACATTATTGGCGGCCACTGTTTAGCGACTTTGATTGGCTTGACTTGCTTGCATCTGTTTGGCTCTGATGCTTGGGTGATGGCCCTGGCAGTCGCAACCGCGATTGGCTGTATGCAGTTGACCCACACGCTGCACCCACCCGCTGGAGCAGACCCACTGGTCATCATCATGACGGGAGCAACCTGGAAATTCTTTTTTACACCCGTGCTGACAGGCTCCATTTTGCTAGTTTTGTGCGCCGTTGTATTTAATAACTTGGCAGACGACAGAAAATATCCTAGATACTGGCTTTGATAATCACGAGCTGAGAAACGCAGCCAGAAGACGCGACAAGCTAAGAATCTTTGCAACCGCACCCAAAGGTGATAAACCATGCAGCTTTGCAGGGGAAGATGGATATAGGCCACAATATTGGTTCTAGCTCACATTATTGACCTTGCATCTTTGTTAGCGACATCTATGAAGTCTTATCTGGCTGCCGCCATTCAAATGAATAGTCTGCCTAATTTGGAAAAAAATTTAGTGCAGGCAGAAGAACTGATCGACCTTGCAGTGCGGCAGGGAGCCGAATTGATCGGGTTGCCAGAAAATTTTTCCTTTTTAGGGGATGAGGACGCCAAGCTGGATCAAGCAGAAGCGATCGCCGTTGAAAGCGAAAAATTCCTCAAAACGATGGCTCAGCGCTTTCAAGTCACCATTTTGGGGGGTGGCTTTCCGGTTCCTGTAGGCAACGGCAAAGTTTACAACACAGCCCTGCTGATTGATCCGAGTGGGCAAGAGTTGGCCCGCTACGAGAAAGCACATTTGTTTGATGTAGATCTGCCCGATGGCAATACCTACCGCGAATCTAGCAGCGTCCTTGCAGGAATGCGGGTGCCTCCCATCCATCCTTCCAAAGAGCTGGGCCAGATTGGGCTGTCGGTGTGCTACGACGTGCGCTTTCCGGAGCTATATCGGCATTTGTCCCAGATGGGCGCAGAAGTGCTCTTTGTGCCCGCAGCCTTTACTGCGTATACAGGCAAAGACCATTGGCAAGTTTTGCTCCAAGCGAGGGCGATCGAAAACACTTGCTATGTGATTGCCCCAGCGCAGACAGGACGGCACAACACCATGCGGCAATCTCACGGTCACGCCATGATCATTGACCCTTGGGGCGTGATCCTAGCGGATGCGGGAGATAAACCGGGTATAGCGATCGCCTCGATTGAGCCAGCCCGTCTAGACCAAGTCCGCCGCCAAATGCCTTCCTTGCAGCATCGCGTGTTTATCTAACCAGATTTAGCCTCCAGCTTCCCAATTTTCTAGCTTCTGACAGGACTCCTAACGTGGGAGGAGCTTAATTCTGTAAAGAAACCTGTACATTAGACAGAATGAGTTCTGTGGAAGCAATGGCTGATCTTACTGCCTGGATAGCCTCCTCAATTTTCTCCATTCCTTTTGTTTTGCCCGCCAATCCATTGCTAGCAACAGCAACCGAAACTGAGAGCAGCGCCCTTGTACTCGCAGGGGTCTTGCTCAGCTTAGTTGTAGTGTATTTAGCCAGCAAAATTGGCGGCGAACTTTGCGCTCGAATTAATTTACCCCCAGTCCTAGGAGAGCTGCTGGGTGGTGTAGTGGTGGGTATTTCAGCCCTGCATCTATTGGTATTTCCGGAAGGTGGGGCAGATAGTTCCACCTCCGTGATCATGAATTTCATGCAAATGACCACAGGCTTGGGGCCAGAATCGATCGCCAGCCTATTTTCTGCCCAGAGCGAAGTCATTTCTGTCCTCGCTGAACTGGGTGTCGTGATCTTGCTATTTGAAATTGGCCTGGAATCAGACTTGAAAGAACTGATTCGGGTCGGTCCTCAAGCCGCAGTCGTCGCTGTGGTCGGAGTTGCTGCGCCTTTTGCCGCAGGTACGGCTGGACTGATTACCTTGTTTGGTGTGCCCACAGTTCCAGCCATTTTTGCAGGAGCAGCCCTGACGGCTACGAGTATCGGAATTACTGCAAGAGTTTTGGCGGAAATTCAGCGCCTCAACTCCCGTGAAGGCCAGATCATTATTGGTGCGGCGGTCTTAGATGACGTGCTTGGCATCATTGTTCTTGCGGTGGTTGCTAGCTTAGCGAAAACTGGAGAAATCGAAGTCACAAATGTGATTTATCTGATTGTGAGTGCCACTGTTTTCTTGGTGGGCTCGATTCTTCTGGGTCGCTTTCTCAGCCCTTTCTTCGTTTCCCTAGTCAATCAGCTAAAGACACGCGGTCAACTGCTAATTTCGGCCTTAATCTTTGCCTTCATTCTGTCCTACGTTGCAGCGGCAATTCAGCTAGAAGCCATTCTAGGAGCATTTGCAGCAGGCTTAATTCTGGCAGAAACGGAAAAACGCACCGAACTGGAAGAACAAGTCATTCCCATCGCTGACATGCTCGTGCCGATTTTCTTTGTCACGGTAGGAGCTAGAACGGATATTGGTGTTCTCAACCCAGCAATTCCCAGCAATCGGGAAGGCTTGGTGATGGCCGCCTTTTTGGTCTTGGTGGCGATCGTGGGCAAAGTTATCACCGGATTAACTGTGTTTGGTCAGCCCAACATTAATCGGCTGGCGATCGGGGTAGGGATGATTCCACGGGGCGAAGTGGGGTTAGTTTTTGCTGGCGTTGGTTCGGCAAGCGGTGTTCTTTCCAAACCCTTAGAAGCAGCCATTATCGTCATGGTCATTCTGACCACATTTGTCGCGCCTCCACTCTTGCGAGTAGTTTTTCAAGATGAGCCTGACTCTTCTACTAGTGAAGCAACAGACTTCGCTCTCGCAGCCAGCCAAGCGCAGCCATTGAGCGGGAACCTAGAGACACAAAGCGATCGCGCCGAGGTAGTAGAAACCTTAGAATCGACCCCTGAGCCAGAGCAACACTAGCCAATCGCTCTTACTTGCAGGTTAGTTTTCAGGATTTCTGTCTAGATATCCTGAGGACGTTTCCTGCGGGTTGATTAACACTATTGGATGAAACTTGTATGGCCGAGTCTGCGTCCAATCGCCTATCAAGCTCAATTGTATAGGGGAGTCTTCGGGCAGCAAGGTGCTTTCAAGCGTTAGCCGCATTAGTTGGCAGCGGGTGAAATGCAAGCAACGTCTGCAAATTACACTGTTAACCGAGACTCCAAGCGCATGAGGCTCTTGATTGAACTGAAATGTTGGTGGTGTGAGGAATGTGGAGCAACACTTCAGTTGCGAATTGCCAATCTAATCAAGCTGTTGGAGCGGCTTAGTTCAACCAAACAACTCTGTCTAGTTGATCAATCTCTGGCTCGTAAACGTAAAACTGTGATGTAACCTAAATCGTGGTATTTTTCAACGCAGCCTTAAAGTTTGAACTTAGCAGAGGAATATAGCCCAGCATGGGGTTTGGCTTACTGAACTGGGTTGATTTTCAACTCGCCAACAGCTTAAAGCGACACAATCCAAACGAGGAGAAATCACAGTGAGGCTTCACTGGCTATTACCCAGTTTTCTGGGCATTATTCTGCTGTCGTCCCCTGCAGAAGCGGCTAGACTACAGTCTTGGCAATTTGATGCCAACCAAAATCGACTTGACTTTACCACCGATGATGGCGTTCAACCGAGAGCCCAGCTGATTGCCAATCCCACTCGCTTGGTGATTGATTTACCAGGAACTAAGGTAGGTGGAGCCCTCAGAAATCGACAGGTAGGCGGAGGGATTCGCTCGATTCGAGTGGGACAGTTTGACCCTCAAACCACCCGGATCGTGATTGAACTGACGCCGGGTTACACCCTTGATCCGCAACAAGTGAAATTCCGGGGTCGTTCTGCCAACCAATGGTCTGTGCAGTTGCCGACTCCCCAGCTTGTAGCTTCATCCGGTAACTCTGGTGTGGTAGTACCGAGCAGCTCACCCATCACCCCCACCCCTACCGCAGTCCAGCCTGTGGTTACAGGGGCCACAACTCAAATTCAGAATGTGCAGGTGACACCTGATGGCATTTTTGTCCGGACTACGGGTCGGGCACCGGATGTTTCAGTCGATCGCCGTAACAATGGGCAGCAAATTGAAATTTCCCTCAAAGGGACGGCCATTTCTCCGAGATTGACGCAGCGAACCATCTCAGTCAACCGTTATGGGGTGGGCCAACTACAGGTTAGTCAAGCGCAAACGTCACCTCCGGTCGCTCTGATCACCCTGAATGTCGCGAGGACTAGCCCCGACTGGCAGGCTACCGCGAGTAACTTAGGTGGTGTTGTTCTCGTTCCAACAGGCGGTGTGACGGCTGCGACAGCAGATAGCCAACGTCCTACACCTAACAACTCGCGCCCGGTGCCAACCACGAGTGCTCCTGATACGAATCAAGTCGCCACGATTGATGCCGTTGATCTAGAAAATAATGGCAACCAACTCGTAATTCGGGCCAACAGCCCATTAACCTACACCACTGGCTGGGACCGCACTTCGGGGCTTTATCGCATCACTGTTTCCTCGGCTCGTTTAGCGGAGCAAGTTCGTGGCCCCAAGCTGGATGCTACTAGTGCTTTATTGCGAGTGCGATTGCGGCAAGAAGACCCTCGCACAGTGGCAATCTTGGTGCAGCCAGCAGCAGGGGTGCAAATTGGTGATGTTAATCAACCCAGCAACCAAATTCTGGCTTTACAACTGCAACGTTCTCGCCCTACGCCCGTGGTACCGCCGGGTAGTCCAGTGGGTTCTATTCCGGTGCCCCCGCCAACCACCACCAATTCACCCATCACCAACATACCGAGAAATCCAAATGGACGGCTGGTGGTCATTATTGATCCAGGACATGGCGGCCCTGACCCAGGCGCGGTTGGGATCGGTGGCTTACAGGAAAAGGGAGTGGTGCTAGACATTTCCCGTCAGGTGGCCGCGAGATTAGGGCAACAAGGCGTGCAAGTCGTGATGACTCGTGAAGACGATCGCGACTTAGATTTAGAACCGCGAGTGGTCTTAGCGGAGCGAGCCAACGCCAGTTTATTTGTTAGCATTCATGCCAATGCAATTAGCATGAGTCGCCCCGATGTCAATGGACTCGAAACCTACTACTACAGCAGCGGTGAGCGGCTAGCTCGGACGATTCATAACAGTGTGCTTCAGGGAACTGGGGCTCGCGATCGCGGGGTTCGCTCTGCGAGATTTTACGTTCTGCGGAGAACGTCCATGCCTTCAGTTCTGGTAGAAGTAGGGTTTGTCACTGGGGCAGAGGATGCGGCTAGGCTCTCAACGTCTAGTTATCGCACTCAAATGGCTGACGCGATCGCCCGTGGTGTTCTACAGTACATCCAGCAAAACTTTTAGTTCCACCTGAATGCATTCATCCGTGTCTAATCACTCCCAACCAAACTCATCTTCCTCCCAGAGCGACCAGCTCCACTCAGAGCATCCAGCCAGCTTAGAACCCAATCTGCCTGCTACGTTTGCTACAGAACGGCAACGTGCCTATATTGGCGTATTTGACAGCGGGGTGGGAGGACTCACAGTTTTGCGAGAGATGTATCGGCAGTTGCCTAACGAGTCAATTCTCTATTTTGGAGACACCGCGCGTCTGCCCTATGGAACGCGATCGCAAGCCGAAATTTTGCAATTCGTACGAGAGATTTTGGCTTGGATGGTGCAGCAAGGGGTCAAAATGGCCATTATGGCCTGCAACACCAGCTCAGCTTTGGCTCTAGAAACCGTAAGGCGGGAATTTCAGATCCCAATTTTGGGCCTAATTTTGCCAGGAGCCCGTGCCGCAGTTCAACAGGGTCGTCGGATTGGGGTGATTGCAACTCCTGCAACTGCGGCTAGCAATGCTTATCGGCGGGCTGTCCTCGAAATTGAAGATACAGCTGAAGTGTGGCAGGTGGGATGTCCAGAGTTTGTCCCGCTAGTAGAACAAAATCGGATTAGCGATCCTTACACTTACGAAGTCGCTCAGGAGTATTTAGCACCGCTATTGCAGCACCAAATTGATACCCTTGTTTATGGCTGCACTCATTATCCGCACCTAGCACCTGTCCTACGTACCTTACTGCCCCCATCCGTAAAGCTAGTTGATCCAGCCATGAGTGTGGTAGCTGCTGCCGCCCAAGAGTTAGACCTGTTGGGATTGAGAAACACGCGGCTACCGATGCCCACCCGCTTTTGTGTCAGTAGCAACCCCGACCAGTTTGCCCAGATTTCTGTGCAGTGGCTCGGTTTCACGCCAATTGTGGAAAAAATTAATTTACCAGAAGTACTCAGTCAGCCAGTTTCTTGAGCAACCATAGACTAAGCTGCCGGATCTGGGCAGGAGCTTGAGCGACGGAAAACCCACAACAGCAACGCGGGGATACTCATCGCGGCCCACTTCCAGTTCTGGCAGTCAATAAACCTCTGGTTGCGAGGCTAAATTCCTGTGAACTTGGTTTATCTGCTGCTCAAAACCTCTTGGGTGAGTGTGATTTTTGCAATGCTGACTGGCTTGCTAGGTGGTGCGAGTAGTACTGGCCTGATTGCCCTGATCAACCGCACCCTAACGAGTCAAAATCCAGCCAATGCAGCGTTGATTTGGAATTTCACGGCTTTGGGCTTAGTACTGTTGCTCAGCACGATCGCCTCACAAATTCTCTTAGCACGACTGGCTCAAGGCTCCATCTTTGAGTTACGGCTGCTGTTAAGCCGTCAAATCCTAGCTTCCCCACTAAGGCAACTAGAAGCCCTCGGCGCATCCCGACTATTGGCTACTCTGACAGACGACATTCAATCAGTTGCCAACGCCCTCTTCTCGTTTCCAGTACTTTGTATTGATTTAGCCATTCTGGTGAGTTGCCTTGCTTATCTGGCGTGGCTTTCCTTGTCGGTGTTTGGGTTGATGATGCTGGTGCTGGTACTTGTGATCGCTAGCTTGCAACTGATTATCAATCGAGCCAGAAAAGCCCTATCCCTAGCCCGCAAAGAGCAAGACAGCTTACTGCATCATTTCCAAGCCATCATCGCAGGCATCAAAGAGCTAAAGCTGCATTACCAACGGGGACAAAGCTTCCTCACCGAAGATCTGTATACCACTGCGAGTGCTGCCCGTGACCATAACATCGCAGGCATGACCACCTTCGCGATCGCCGGAGGCTATGGACTCCTCGCTACCTTTTTAATCATTGGTTTGTTGCTTTTCGCCTTGCCCCGCTTTGTCAGCACCAGTCCCGAAGTTCTGTCTGGTTACGCCCTCGTTGCGCTTTATTTAATGCTGCCTTTCCAAGGAATCTTGGGGGTCATTCCGGTTTTAAGCCGAGCTACTGTAGCTCTAGACGCGATTCAAGCCTTGGGGTTAGCCTTGGCCGAACACGCTACTGAGGCAACGGCGATCGCTCCTCCTGCGCCCAATACGACTTGGCGACAACTCAATCTCTTAGGTGTAACTCATGCCTATCGAGGCGAACGGGAAGAAGACGGATTTACGCTAGGGCCACTGACCCTCAGTTTTCAACCGGGAGAAGTGGTGTTTCTAGTAGGTGGCAACGGCAGCGGCAAATCAACTTTAGCCAAGCTCATTACGGGACTCTACAGCCCCGAAGCGGGTGAGTTGCAGTTTGATGGTCAGGCGATCGCGGATGCGAATCGGGAATGGTATCGGCAGCACTTCTCGGTGGTTTTTGCCGACTTTTACCTGTTCGAGCGCTTGTTAGGGTTGGGCGATCGCGATGACCTTGATCCGCAAGCCAAGGAGTATTTGATCCAACTCCACCTCGACCATAAAGTTCGTGTTCAGGATGGCACGCTATCCACCACAACGCTTTCTCAAGGACAACGCAAACGATTGGCACTGCTCACGGCCTATTTAGAAGACCGCCCCATTTACTTGTTTGATGAATGGGCTTCCGATCAAGACCCGATCTTCAAAGAAATTTTCTACACGCAACTGCTGCCAGAACTGAAGCAGCGAGGCAAAGCTGTCTTGGTAATTAGCCACGACGATCACTATTTCCATCTTGCCGACCGCATTGTGAAGCTGGATTATGGCAAGCTGGAATACGACAAGCGCATTGCTGCCTAATTTTGCCCGTGCCCAACCCTCGCCAACTTGCCTTCCTTGCCCTGCGATCGATCCAACGGGATGCCTTTGCGGATGTGGCGCTCGATCGCGTCCTGCAAGATGCTGAACTGAATAGCCAAGATCGACGGTTAGCGACCGAACTGGTATATGGCAGCGTCAGGCGACAACGAACTTTAGATGCGCTGATCGATCAATTGGGCAAAAAGAAATCACACCAGCAACCTCCAGATCTGCGGGCCATTCTGCACTTGGGGCTGTATCAACTGCGCTACTTGAATCAAATTCCTGCTTCGGCTGCGGTCAATACTACTGTTGAGCTAGCTAAACAAAATGGTTTTCCGGGGCTAACTGGGTTTGTCAACGGCTTGATGCGGCAATATATCCGCCTCACCGAATCTGCTGGCGACCCTTTACAACTCCCTGCCGACCCAGTCCAACGGCTAGGAACGCTACACAGCTACCCCGACTGGATCGTTCAAGTATGGCTAGATCAACTAGATTTGGCTGAAACTGAGCGACTATGCGAGTGGATGAATCGTCCGCCGCACATTGACTTGCGCATCAATCCCCTCCGCACCTCACTGGAGGCCGTAGAAGCAGCGATGCAAGCCGAAGGTGTGGCAGTAAAACGTTTACCTCACCTGCCCCAAGCTCTACGCTTGCTGGAGCCTGCAGGTGCGATTCAGAAATTGCCAGGGTTTCAGGAAGGCTGGTGGATGGTACAGGATGCCAGTGCCCAGTTAGTCAGCTATCTGGTTGACCCGCAACCTGGAGAATTTGTGATTGATGCTTGTGCCGCTCCTGGTGGTAAGGCTTTGCATCTGGCCGAACTGATGCAAGATCAAGGCACTATTTGGGCTTGCGATCGCACCTCGTCTCGCCTCAAAAAACTTACAGAAAACGCCGAACGCTTAGGCATTCACTCCACCAAGATCAGCATTGGTGACAGCCGCGATCAACCTCAATTTGTGGGTAAGGGCGATCGCGTTTTGCTAGATGCACCTTGTTCTGGACTCGGTACGCTCAACCGTCACGCCGATGCCCGCTGGCGACAAACTCCTGATCGGGTACAAGAACTGGGAACGCTGCAACAAGAACTGCTAACCGCCGCCGCAACTTGGCTGAAGCCCGATGGCGTGCTAGTTTATGCGACCTGTACACTACATCCGCAGGAGAATGAGCAAGTAATTACAGCATTTCTAGCACAGCATCCCGACTGGCAAATTGAGCCGCCTGCCCCCAGTTCACCTGCTGCTGCCTTTGCCACACCTCAAGGCTGGGTCAAAGTTTGGCCCCATCGTCAACAAATGGACGGCTTCTTCATGGTTCGTCTTAAGCGCAGCTAGCTTTGAATTTCTGATGTTAAGACAAAAAAATAACTCCAGCTGATGCACTGGAGTTTCACACTAGACTACTTTAACGAGTTTTCTCAATAGTTTAGCGAGGCTGATCAATCCCAGAAGTTTCTTCCTTGTCTACTTCAAAGGCTGACCAATGCCAGGAGTTTCTTCCTTGTCTACTTCAGGCACAATTTCAGGACGATCCTTAGATTCCCAACCTACAGGACGCTTAGAGTTATACCAAGCGATCGAACCAATGGATGCAGCCGCAATAAATCCGACGATATAAACCAGGGTGGCAGAAATGGGGAAGTGGGGAGTATTTGTAGCAACATCCGCTGCCGCTGCCGCAATTAATAAAGACATCTTAATAACCTCTCTACGCTTTGAAATACTAATTTACAGTACAACAACCGTAGCAGAGCCTGCTGAGGAGGTGGATCTCCCTAGAGTTGGATTCGGCTCCCCCTCCTAAGACAGTCCTTTAGAATGCGGGTGGCGCAGGCTCAGAATCAGCGGGCGGTGCAGGTTCGGCGGGTGGAGCTTCTTCCTCAGGAACATAGTCGCTGGGTGGAGCTTCTTCCACAGGAGCTTCCTCAGGAACATAGTCGCTGGGTGGAGCTTCCTCTGCTACAGGTTCAGGCGCAGGTTCGCTCGGAGCTGAATCGTAAGACCCGCCGGAGTCATAGCTCTCGCCCGAATCGTAGCCACCTCCAGAATCGTAGCCACCTCCGGAATCATAGCTACTCCCAGAATCGTATCCGCCACCAGAGCTTTCGCTACTCGCAGCCCCCATTTCAGGCGCGGTACTGCCCGTAAGCTCTCGCTTCGGAGTCACAGGCTTGGCTTTGATACTGCCTTTGCGCCCTTCAAAACTTGGCAACTCTGGAAACTTCTCTACTGGCATGCCTTGCACAGCCTTAGTCATGAATTCACGCCAAGTGTGAGCAGCCGTCCCACTCGACCCCCAAGTTGGGTCATTGTTGTCGTTGCCTAACCAAACTCCTGTGACGACCTGAGGAATATAGCCAATAAACCAGAGGTCACGCGCCTCCTCAGAAGTGCCTGTTTTTCCAGCCACAGGTCGCCCCAATTGGGCTGGCCGACCCGTTCCAGACTGCACCACGCCCTCCAGCATCCAAGTCAGGATGGAAGCAGTGCCTTTATCAACCACTCGTTTAGGTTTGAAATCGGCCTTGTAAAGAACTTCCCCCTGCCGATTCAGAATCCGTGTAATGCCGTGGGCTGGGACAGCATTTCCTTGAGCAGCCAAGGTTCCATAAGCACTAGTCAGCTCTAGCAAGTTAACTTCCGACGCTCCGAGGGCTAAAGAATACGTCGGCATCAACTTAGACTGAATGCCCATGTCCTTCGCCATCTTGACAACCGGATCAAATCCGACGTCAATTAAGACCTTGACCGCAACCACATTGACAGAATAGGTCAAGGCATCTCGCATCGAGACCCAACCGCGATAAGTTTTGCCGTAGTTCTGCGGCTTGTAACCATCGACGGTGTATTGAGCATCCAAATAGCCATCGGTGGGCGAGAAGCCAGCCGCGATCGCGCTCGTGTAAACCAAGGTTTTGAATGTAGAACCGGGTTGGCGTTGGGCTTGTGTGGCTCGGTTAAATTGGCTCTTGCGATAGCCGTCCCCGCCCACCAATGCCTTAACCTGACCATTACGAGGATCAATCGCAACTAACGCTGCTTGGCTAAAACCCTCTGCCGATCCATCTAGCTCCACCGCATCTTTAATCGCTTTTTCTGCGGCTTTCTGCCATTGTCGGTTGAGGGTCGTCTCAACGGTTAACCCACCCAGTTCCAAAGCTTCGGGAGAAACGTACTTCGGCAATTCTTGCTGGACATAAGAGGTAAAATAGGGCGCTTCGATTACCAAGCGTTTAGGTGCACTAGGTTTTAGTTGCAAAGGAGCCGCGATCGCTTGATCCATCTCGGCTTTGCTGATGTAGCCCGCATCCTGCATTCGCTGCAACACCACATTGCGCCGCCTCGTTGCCGTTTCTGGATTCACCAAGGGCGAGTAAACACTAGGCGCAGGGGGCAACCCAGCAATCATCGCCGTTTCTGGTAAAGTCAGCTTCTCGACTGGCTTACTAAAATACACCCAAGCGGCATCAGCCACACCATAGGCACCTGAACCTAGATAAACCAAGTTTAAGTAGCGCTCTAGAATCTGCTCTTTCGGCATCTGTCGCTCTAATTCTTGAGCCAGCATCGCTTCTTTAAGTTTGCGAGTAATGCTACGCTCTTGATTTAGAAAAACGATGCGAGCGACCTGCTGCGTAATGGTACTACCGCCCTGCACCAAATCCCCTGAGACTAAATTGGAGAGGGCTGCACGCAAAATGCCTTGATAGTCAACCCCCTGATGCTGATAGAATCGACGATCTTCCGCAGCGATGAAAGCTTCAACGGTAGTTTTGGGAAATTGACCCATTGTCAACTTTTCCCGTGTGGCAGGCCCAGACTGCTGTAGGATAGTACCGTCAGCAGCTTTAACCGTGAGAGTCCCATCTCGGACAAAGGTAAAGATACTGCCAGTGTCGGGCAGAGTGCTCTTTAACGACCACCAGCCAACTCCCAAAGCGCACAGGCCACTACTTAAACCGAGACCCAGCCAAAAAAGACGGTTGCGATGGAGAGGTTTGGGGCCTTGAAAGGGGCGTAGGATTGGGGCAAATCGTGAACCCTCAACGTTAGCGATCGCCTGAGAAGATAGTTCTTTGACGTTCGACGCTAGCCGCTTGCCTGGTGATTTAGGCACTTTCTTCCGCCGTCGCTTGGGTTGCGCTTGATCATTGGAGAGGGTCGATCCAGGTTCCGCTGATTCAGCAGGATTCAACTTGGTCGAAAAGCCTCTGAACCTTGAGATAAACTTTGCCACTATAGCTCCTCACTCACCACCACTCACCAAGCCGCCATTCGCTCTTATTTTAGGGCTTGGTACCCCAATCTGCACCCCAATAATCGAAATCGTCCTATCGCAAGTCTGTCTGGAAAGTCAAGTATTTATAACCTTTCCAGACAAAAAATTGTTTGAAGTGTCTTAGGCGGCCTATGCTGATCCCCTAAACTCCAGCATGGCCCAGGGCTAGAGCAGCGACTAGCATCCCCAACACTAAAAAGGGCTGAGCGCTGGCTTGATACTTCACGTCGTTCTTGAGCGGATCGCGCAAGAAATACATATCTTGGAACGTGATTTGAGGAATTACTAGCAATAGCAAAATCACAGCGTATAGATTTTGGTGAATGCTGAGTAAATAAGCCGCAACGCCCAGTTGAAACACATCAATCATAAGCACGCAGATCCAGGCAGCGGTGGCAACCCCAAACATTACGGGCAAAGACTTCAATCCTAACTGGCGATCGCCCTCCACACTTTTGAAGTCATTTACGATCGCAATTCCCAAGCCCGCGAAGCTGTAGAACAAGGTCAACAACACAATCGTGGGATTGAGATCGCCAAACAGAGCATGCCCCGCCCACCAAGGCAACGCGATGTAACTCGCCCCCAGCGCGTAGTTACCCAACCAACCATTTTGCTTTAACTTCAGGGGTGGCGCGGAATAAATATAAGACACAAAGGAGCCGCCTAGAGCTAGCACTGTAATCGTGGGAAACGTGTGCCCTGCCCACTGATCGAGCGCATAGGCAATGCCAACACCCCCCAGAAGCAATGCCCAAATTTGCACCTGCACTTGCGGCAACGAAATGGCACCAGAAGGAATCGGGCGGTAGGGTTCATTGATGGCGTCTAGGTCGCGGTCATAAAAATCGTTGATCGTCTGGGTGTAGCCCGTCAGCATCGGCCCTGACATCAACATACAAGCCGCTGAGATTAAGACGCACTCTAGGCTCCAGCGAAAATTTCCACCAGAAGCCGCTCCGCAGACTACGCCCCAGATTAAGGGAATCCAGGTGATCGGCTTCATCAGTTGCAGGCGAATCTTCCAAATTGAGGTTTCTCCTGCTTCCGCCCCTTTCATACCCAGGAGTTGTCGCGCTTTGGCACTCCGATTTGCAGCTTCTGGAGCCGTTGTGCTCAAAGGGGCAGTGGTATTCGCTTGCACATCTAGCTTGGCGGCAGCCTCTTGAACTTCTGCCATTCCAACTGCGGGAGAAATATTGGAGTCTGGAGGTAAGGGAGTTGGGTCAGACATAAGATTTTTAGATTTAATGCCTGGAACCCAGGCAACTACTTCTCAACAGCTCAATCGATGCTCAATCACCAGCTTAAAACGACAACAGGTTAAAACGAGATGATTAAGTAACCATCCTGGAATTTGGCACCTGTCACGGGTTTGCCACTCAATTCAGGTGGCAATGATATATTACGTCGCTGATCCCCTGCTTCAATCGTGATTTCAGGGCCATTCTGCGAGAGCTTGACTTGCTTCTTGTCAAAGCCTGGGAGGAAGAGAGCAACCTTGCGCTCAGCCACATTCACCGCGATCGCTCTGGGTGCTTGATCAGCTTGGCTGAAGTCGGGCAAAGCATCTATCAGCGGCTGCCAATCATCTCCGGTTCGTACTGGAAACGCATGAGTTATGAGGGGATCAAACTCAGTGGTTAACGTTTGCGCGATCGCGTGACTCACCATTGCTTGATTCAGAATCACCCCACCGACTGTCAGGCCGATTTGTTGAGCACTACCCCAGAGATAACGAGCCGTGGCGATCGCCGCTGGATCTTCGGTCGTGACCAAGTAGGCAGCAACCCGATGGGGATTGTTAACGGCAGCTTTTCCTTCGTCTAATATGTTGCTCACCTGATTGGTAGGCTGAGCCCAATTATCGGGTGACCAACTGACGTTGAGAACGGTGCTGACTAAAGGCTGAACGAAAGGCGATTCTAAAATCGTTCTACCGAGATCGGAATCAGTGAAAACCTTACGGAAGCGGCGTACATACCAGCTCAACACTTCGGGCATCCCTAGCATTCGTAGGGTCGCTTGGTCGCCTGTGCCATCGTAAACAATGACATCATACTGACCGCTAGCATCGTACTCGCGCAAGGCGTTCAGGGCCAAAGCGCTATCCATGCCAGGAAGAACGCCCAGTTCTTGACCAAATACAGCCTTCAAGATGGGAGTCCGTAAATACTGAGCTTCTATCTTTTTGACTTCTTCCCAACTGCGCTCTAGAAGAGTAGCGCTTTGAAACTGCACAGCCTGTAGATTTGGGGCAATTTCTTGGGGGTCAGCCGTCAAAGTAGTTCCCAAGAGCCAACCCAGATTTGGGCCAGGATCTTGACCGACGAGCAAAACTCGCTTCCCTTGACCAGCAAAGCGTTTGGCAGTGGCGATCGCAACCGTTGTCCGACCCGTACCACCTTTTCCCAAAAACGTCAAAATTAGGGACATTAAAAGCTTCCTACAACAACAGTGCGCAACTCATTTGCTGCTTAGGATTTCTATGCTAGAGGGCTTCCTGTAAGGCTGTCCTCATCTTAGCGGTAGGTTCAGGGGCAACTATTGAGGATCAATGAGGATCTAGTGACGACAAGGGTTGATCAAGCTCAACTTTGCCTAACCCATATGCTTTACTGAACCGCTCGTACTTCATCCTCAAAAAACCAAGTCGCAAACTTATCATCAAACTCCACGAGCACACCCACACCGCCGTCCACCATCCGAAAATCCCGAATGGTACCAGTTTGTCCTAGTTTGTTGATTACAGCAGGAGGGACACGATCTCTCAAACGGCGAACTTGTACTCTTTGGCCGACTTCCATGGTTGCTCTCAATTGTTACAAACCATTTCACAGTTTATCAGCGTCTTGCCGTTGCGATAGCAATTCATTCAAGCCGAAACTTCAATGAGTGGAGAATTTGCTGCCAAAAAGCGAAATAAAAAACCCGCCAGTCTGAGCACCAGCGGGTTTCTTGTTGTAGGTATTGCTGCTTGAAATCTTAGTGGCACTCACAGCCTGTGTGACCACAGCCTTCTCCGCTAGCATGCCCATTGGCACAAGCATCACTGCAATAGTACTTGCCATCTCTCTGGACTGCTTGCTCATTGGGCGAGACGATACAGAGACAAGAGTCACAAGCACACTTCATCTGAGATACAGCAGTCATAAGATTTACCTTGGTCAATTTTTCATCATTCTAACATATGAACAGATATTCAGATATTGATGTGGCAAAATCTGAGAGATAGCGATCGCCTGACCTAGCATTGCCTCTTGTCTAAGCTCTCAACTAAGTTTTGCTTCTCAAGACTTCAGGTGCTAATGAGCGCGATCGCTTTTCTCAGGCAGATTTTTCTCAGGCAGAAATTGTCGCAAAATTGCACTTGGTTTACGGTCCCAGGTATCGATGTG
Source organism: Trichocoleus desertorum NBK24 (assembly GCF_030409055.1). Lineage (GTDB taxonomy): Bacteria > Cyanobacteriota > Cyanobacteriia > FACHB-46 > FACHB-46 > Trichocoleus > Trichocoleus desertorum_B. Next base: position 1,932,500 of record NZ_CP116619.1, read on the forward strand.
CTCGTAAATTAACCCTTCAGGCGTGAGCTTGTAAGTAGAGTAACCATTAAAGAAAATGCTGGCTTTCCAGGGCACTCGCAATTGACCTCGGACTGTCCACGTGGCAAGCACAGTATCAAGAGCAGGCTGAACCACGTCATGCAGGTCAAAAAATAGTTCGGTAAAAAAGAGCCGACCGTGAAATCGTAGCGTCCAAAAGATGATGCGGTAGTTGAACTTGCCCTTGAACCGATTCACCGGATCTTGAAACAAGATGTCTTGAGTGTAGATGTCGTAGGAGATATCTTGCTCAAATAAAGTTGGCAAGTCTTCTCTTAACGTTTGCATCACTTGCTCTACCTGAGTTTGATACGCCTGTGTCTGCAATCTATTTCCTCCCAAAACAACTGTGATTCGACCGAATAACTGCAATTCACTCTATGGCGTAGCCTCCACTCTAACTGCCGCCTTAACCTTGGTTTCAAAAGTAGCACCGCCCGCTGCCACTCGTAGCTTGCCTTGTTTCCAGCCTAGAGAAATGGGGCTATTCCCTCCTACAGGTTTATAGAGATCCAAGTGCTTCATCCAATCGTGAGTGACTCCGTTGCGAACCACCGTGGGCAATTCATTCTGATTGTTGTGCCTTACCTCTAGGGTTTCTCCCGTCGCCCCTTGTAACTTGGCAGTTCCTTGGGCAAGACGGCTTAAATCCAATTTGCTTTTGTTGATTACGGCTTGCTTAAACTGCTCGTAACGACCATGTGTGGTTGGCTCTCCGATCTCTAGTGCAAAACCTGTATAGGAGCCATCCTGTGGCACAGCCTTGAGCGTGCGTTCTTGCTGATACCGTTCAGCAGTTTTGGGGTCTGCGATCGCGACTTCTGCATAGGAGCGCAGATTAATTGGATAAACCGCAAGCCAAGTATTTTCAAATTGGAAAAACCAAATGTCTTTTTCAACCTCTGCCCTAGCCGATTTGGGCACCTGAAAGAAAAAAGGTGTTTCTGAGGCAGGGCGCAACCAAAGCATCAAATTACGGTATTGACCCATTTGGTCACTGCGATGCTTACCCGACTCAACGCGATCGCCGCCCGTATTTGCCACAAAATAATCCATACCTCGTTGGGAGTTCTGCACCATCAACTTAAATGGCCCCACATCTCCATCCTTAAACGAAGACACAACACTCCCTAATTGGTAGGTTTGACCGAAAAAAGTGGTTTCCCAATAAGCAGGCTGGTCAGACGCCCCTGGCTTCCAATTCTCATAGGTAGGATGAGTGATCAGCAGTTCCACAGGTTTAGCAAACTGCTTACGCGCTAAGGCCACCGCCGCTTGAGGAGGACGGTAAGCGCTGGTCATGACATGAATTGAGTCGAGTTCTGGCTTGGGATTGGGTATCTTCGCATCCCCAAAGTACAGCCAAAGAAGCTGGGCAGCATCGGAGCTAAAAACCACGTTACTGCCGCCATAGTCTCGCTTATTAGGGCCACCAAAGCCAGCATGGTAGTACTTCACAGCGCCAGTGGCAGAGAGCCAATCTAAAGCTGCTTTCGCTAACTGCTTCACTTCTCGGTCTTTGGCAAAATCGTACAGATTGAGGTAGGCCGCTAGCGTGTGCCCATGATAGGTTTCGGAGTCCCATTCGCCCATGCCAATGTGGTAAAGATCCGAAACATAGCGGTGAATTTTTTGCTGATACAAGCGACGTACCGCTTCGTTACCTGTCTCCTCGGCCATCAAGTACACAGAGATCTCGCGCATGGCCCGGAGATTGTCGGTGTTGCGGCTATCTACCCAACTGCCTCGAACTTTGGGGCCCCAGCCTTGCTCGCTACCATCCCCCTTGCCATAAATGGGATGCGGGCGACGGTTAGGGTCCTGCTGTGTCCAGATCTTGGCTCCCTCAAACATCCGCTGCTTGTAAGTAGGGTCGAGAAATTGACCCCACAAGAAGTACTTACGAATTTGACCTTTCAGGGTAAAGGAATAGTAATAGTCAATGCCTAAGGTGTGCTGATTATCTTGGGCTTGCTTGTCTTCACTTTGCAAAAAGGCGATCGCTTTGTCTCGATTTCCCGCCAAAAAATCAAACATGGCGTAGGGGTAAGACTGCTTTTCGTTTTCCTTACTATTGTTTCCGTACTTGTGGGCTGTATAAAAGGCAAGCACTTGTCGCGATCGCTGCTGGAATTCCTGCTCCCACTTGCGGGGCCAAGGGTTCCGCAGCTCCGGATCAACCGGAACGGGCTGTATGGATAAACTACTAGTCGTGTCAGCGGTTAGCAGTCTCGTCTCTGTTCCTGGCGGTGTGGCATTGAGGGCAAGCTTAGATACTTTAGTGCCAGTAGCGCTAGTCGTTGGGGCGCTAACCGTTGGAGTCGTACTCGCACGACAGGCCAGTGTGACTAAGTTTAGTGAGGCGATCGCTATCCAGCCAGGAATCTTGTACAGCGCTTTCATCAATTTTCCAGCCCGCAAAACTGCCACAATCTTGGCACGATTCTACAGGTCGATTCTCAGCGCGATCGCCTAGGCCATCATCTAGGCGATCGCCTCAATTGCTGATGGTAAAACACAAGCGGCTGTGCTCTACCAGACTTCTTGTCTAAAGAATAATTAGTGCCACCAACAGTGCCAGCAGCAGGGTCATCAACATCAGCGACAGATCGTTATCTGGACTAGAAGGTGCTGACTTCGATAAATCGCGCTTGAAGTCGCAAGATAAGCACAGATAAATATCACTCGTGCGTTGAACTACTGCCTTCTTGCTGCACTTGGGGCATTCTAGAGCCTGCAACATTGCCGTCCCCTCCATAAAAGCAGTGCATACATAGAGAACCAAGCAGGCATAGCTCAATTTCGGAGGGGATATTAAGTTTCTGAAAAGTCAGCCCTAATTTCTAAGTACTACTTCAATAAAATGCTGCTTGATTGAACTGATAATTAACCGTATCAAGCCCCTTTCCGACCTAACTTCACCCTGAAGCATGAAAAAATTATTTTTTTGTGTACTTACACGGTGACAAAGCTGTACAATATGCCCCTGGAGTTAGTTAAAACTTCATATAAATCAAGCTGCTATCGCTTGACCCAAATGAACGTTCCCTGTGTTTAAACCTGAGTCAAATTCTGTTTCCTGTTGTTCGCTCATGCAATGCCATTACCCGTTAGTCAATCGGGGTTTTGCGTCTAGTTGTGTAGCAAACTTGAGCCATCTGACTGGGCTAGATGCATTTGAGTCGTAGCTAAACTATGAACAATTACAGGGTGCTTCGAAGATTATGATTTCAATCACTGTTCTACTGATCACCACATTAGCTACCACCTATCTTCTAGTAGGCCGTGGTAGGACTGCTTAAAGCTGTTGCTGTGGCTAAACAGTAATTAGTCCCTAGCTTGAGCAAATTGCTTGTTATTCATTTAGCCTCAATAAAAAACCTCACCCAGTTAAAACATTGGGTGAGGTGATTGAGATTAAAAGTGGAGCTGAGCGGAATCGAACCGCTGTCCGTAACGGGTATTGACCCTCCGATCGTTCACAGGTTTAGCTTCTCTAATCCTCGAAGCGGGAACTGTCCTTTATCCCGGACAATGGGATGCTCTGGTGAAGTCTTTGCTAACTAGCCAACCAGAGATAGCTAGCTAACGCATCCGTTGGGGGTTGGTCTGTAATCCTTAACGGAGTCAAACTACAGACGCTCGAACCTATGAGAGGTTTTTAGGCAACAGCAGCTGCTTTACGAGCAAAGGGTACGATGTTGTTCGCATGTACTTGTTTTGAGCCATTGATTTGCGAGAGGTGACTCACTCTCGACCTGCATCACGAAGCAGCTTTCGCCATCACGTCGAAACCAGTGCAGCCCCATGCTTGGATCTCTAATTATAGTTGATTTATTTCAGAATGGGGGACTCGCAGCGTATCTCATTCACTAATTGGCTGAAATAAATGGGCTGAAACAGTCAACTCTAGCCAGCAGAACTATTTTCGGGAATGAAGTAGTAGATATGACTTCGAGTTAATTGAGATGCCAAGGCGAGAACACGCTACTCTGGAAACAACAGCATGCTCGGCTTCGTTAGTCACCCTTCTTAGGGCCTAGCCAATCACTTGAAAGTTCTTGAGTTCCCAAGCTTTTCAGGTTTTTGGGTAGGCACTTATTATTCTTTAGCCCTACAGAGTCATCTTCTACCAATGTTGCAGTCGTCTTTTGATTCTGACCAGAACAGTCATAAGTCTTTTGAGTTACCCGGTGCTCGACCTCACTACAATCCCGATCGCCCCGGTCAAGTAGAGCACATCTTCTTAGATCTAACTCTCGACATTCCTAAACAGTCCTACCAAGGCACTTGCACCATTCGTCTGAATCCAGTTTGCAATGGCCTCGATCGCCTGACTCTGGATGCAGTGAACTTAAACATTCAATCGGTGAAGATTGGCGCAATTGAGCAAGCCTTTGAAACCGATGGAGAACAACTATCCATTCGATTACAGCAACCGACTGAAGCAGGTAAGTCGCTGGAGTTAGCGATCGCCTACAGTGTTGAAAAACCTCAGCGCGGCCTCTACTTTATTCAACCAAATAAGCATTATCCTACTAAACCCGTTCAAGTCTGGACTCAAGGCGAGGATGAAGACTCTCGCTTCTGGTTTCCCTGCTTCGACTACCCAGGCCAATTAGCTAGCTCTGAAATTCGGGTTCGGGTGCCAAAGCACTTAACGGCAATTTCCAACGGTGAGTTGATTAGCACTGAGGTTGAGGGCGACAGCAAGATTTATCACTGGCTGCAACAGCAGGTACATCCAACTTATTTGATGACCTTAGCAGTCGGAGATTTTGCCGAGATTCGAGACGAGTGGCAAGGGAAGCCTGTCCCTTACTACGTAGAGAAGGGTCGCGAAGCCGATGCCCGACGGAGCATGGGCAAAACTCCTCGAATGATGGAGTTTCTCAGCCAGAAATATGGCTATCCCTATCCTTTTCCAAAATATGCTCAGGTTTGCGTCGATGACTTCATCTTCGGCGGCATGGAAAACACCTCCACTACGCTGTTGACCGATCGCTGCCTGTTGGATGAGCGAGCCGTATTAGATAACCGCAGCACTGAGAGCTTGGTCTGCCACGAACTGGCGCACCAGTGGTTTGGGGATTTGGTGGTGATCAAGCACTGGTCTCATGCTTGGCTCAAAGAAGGCATGGCTTCCTACTCGGAAGTGATGTGGACTGAAGAGGAATACGGAGTCGAAGAAGCGGCTTACTATCGGCTTGGTGAAGCTCGTAACTATATTGCAGAGGATACTGCCCGTTACCGTCGGCCCATCGTCACCCACGTTTATCGAGAAGCGATCGAACTCTACGATCGCCACCTCTATGAAAAGGGAGCCTGTGTCTATCACATGATCCGGGCGGAGCTAGGGGATGAGTTGTTTTGGAAAGCGATCGCCACCTTCGTCAACGACAACGCCCACCAAACTGTGGAAACCATTGATTTATTAAGGGCGATCGAGAAAGCAACCGGACGCAACTTGCTATTTCTCTTCGATCAATACGTGTTTCGCGGTGGACATCCCGACTACAAAGTCAGCTACGCCTGGGATAGCGATAGCAAGTTAGCCAAAATCACCATCACTCAAACTCAAGCGAAGAGTAATGATAACGGTAGTCGAACTGAGCTGTTTGATCTGAAATTGCCGATCGCGTTTGGGTATGTAGAAGGTGAGGAGAAGAGCTTCAAAACCTTCACGGTGAGAGTCCATGAGCGGGAGCAAACTTTTTACTTCCCGTTAGAAGAGAAGCCCCAGTTGATCAGCTTTGACCAAGGCAATCACGTCCTCAAAACTGTTTCCTTGGAATACCCCGTCGCTGAACTCAAAGCCCAGCTTCAGCATGACCCAGACCCCATCTCTCGAATTTATGCTGCTGAAGCTTTAGCCAAGAAAGGTGGCTTGGAAGCTGTGAAGGCACTGTCGGATGCCTTAAAACGCGATCGCTTTTGGGGAGTTCGAGCAGAAATTGCTAAGCAACTAGCAGACGTGAAGCTAGACCAAGCATTTGCAGGATTGGTCACAGGACTCAAGGATGAAGTTGCTCAAGTTCGTCGAGCCGTCGTTGAAGCGTTAGCTGGCATCAAGACTTCTGAGAGCTATAAAGCCCTAAAACCAATCGTTGAAAAAGGCGACCCCAGCTACTATGTCGAAGCCTCTGCAATTCGGGCGATCGGTGGAATTGCTGCCTCTAACCTGCATGAAAAGCCTAAGGATGACAAGGTACTGAAGCTACTGAAGACAGTTTTAGCAGAACGCTCAGGCTGGAATGAAGTCGTGCGCTCCGGGGCGATCGCAGGATTGAGCCAGATGAAAACTTCAGAAGCAGCTTTGAATTTAATCTTGGAGTACACCGCTCCTGGAGTACCACAATCCCTACGTCTCGCTGCAATCCGAGCTTTAGGAGGCATCTCCTCTGGTCAAACCAACGTCAATTTGGAGCGGATCTTAGAACGTCTCAGCGAGTTGTCACGGGAAACTTTCTTCCTGACTCAAGTGGCAGTAGCAGTAGCTCTGGGGCAGATGGAAACGCTCAAAGCGATGCCAATTCTTCAGGCGCTCGCCGATCAAACTCCAGACGGTCGAGTGCGTCGCATTGCTGAAGAAGCAGTCCAAAGGGTTCAGAAGCATGCTGGTTCTGATAAGGCTGTGAAGCAACTACGTGAGGAACTAGACCAACTGAAACAAGAGAACCAGGATCTGAAGAGTCGCTTAGAAGCTTTAGAGGCCAAAGCAAAGTAACGCACGAGGGAGTTCTGGCTCTCCATTTTGTCATTAGGAATTAGGAGTCAGAGTAATCACTTACCTTCTGGCTCCTAATGCTCCGAATATAAAATCAATCCTTTATCTAAATGGAGCGATTCCTCACGCAAGCTTGAAACTGTCTTAGGGATGGCTGGGATGAATTCGGGAATTCTGAAATAAGCAGGCTCATGCGACACAGAGTCTTGCTAAATCACCTCAACCCCAGTGCAAGATGATGGCTCTCTCTTCTATCCCTGTCGATTCTCAACAAGAATATCAAGCTGAGTATGCTCAAATCCTAGAGGAGATTCAGCAAGCTGCTAAAGCTCTACTCGGTCAAGAAATCAATCAGCAGGAAGCAGATTTTGAGTTCCGGGCGGCGGCTCGGATTTTGATGGGGCGGGTTACTTCTTTTAACTTGCAGAATATCAAGCAAGTCGCGATCGAGCTTCTAGGAGCCTAGCGGATTCGCTGCAATATCCGTCGGTTTCTCAGTTGCCAGATACTAAGCGATCGCTTGGCTTGCTGTTTCTTCAAGTTGCGAAATTGCTGCTGTAGTTGCCTCAGGTTCGCAGTTTGACCCCCATAGCGCCAGCCCACATAGGCATGGGAGATAGCCGAAATCGTTTGGCTATATTCCGGTGAGGGGTGGCTGTACCATTGCTGAGCATATTCCAAAGGGGTTTGGGCGGGTCGCTTGTGGAAGCCTTGGGCTGCTAACCAAGCCAACATTTGTTGATATAGGCTTTCCATTGGTGGCAATTTGGCCAACCAACGTTGATAGCGCCAATTTCGCCATCCTGTCCAACCCAACCAACCCAGAAAAGACAAACCAACGGCTACAATCAGGCCTGTAAATAAACCCAACCAACCTTTGGAGAAGAGGCCAAGAAACCAGCCTACAGTCCGAGCCAGGATAGCCGCGATCGCATTAAACAAACCACTGAGAATGCCAGTCACCGGAGAAGGCAACCAGCCTGCGACCCACTGCCAAAACTTCCGCAGCACACTAAAAGTTTGGTCTTCTTCCACAGAGGGCGGAATGAGTTCGTGTCCAGGAATTGGGTCAAACGCAAACCAGCCATACTTGGGAAAGTAAACCTCGGTCATGGCATAGGCATCGGTGTTGCGAACCACATATAACCCGGTGAAGGGGTTAAATTCTCCCGGAGCAAAGCCAGTCACCAATCGAGCAGGGATTCCGATCGATCGCAACATGACAGTTAGCACCGTCGAGAAATGGTCTGGGTATCCGCCTTCAAAGCGAAATAGAAACGCTTCAACTAAGTCGTCGCTATCTTCCAGAAAAGCTAAATCAGGCTGGATCGTGTAGCGCTGCTTCAGGTACTGAGCTAAATAAAGCGCCTGTTCCGAAGGAGCGGTGAGCGGATTGGGAGCAGCGGCTAAAATCTCTTGGGTTTTCTGCCGTACCTTAGCCGCAATTTCTGGTGGAACTTGAAGATAGTTTTTCCGTATCGCTTCTGGATAGTTGGTGGCAGCTTTGCTTAGCAACGTTCGGTTGCGGTAAGGCACTTCCGAAATCACCGTATACGTGAAACCCTCTACCAAGGCTAAGGGCGATCGCAAACTACCTTCTGGATCTACAGCAACCTGACGAGTTGGGAAGTAAAGTTCCTTTGCCCAAGCCATCGCTGGAATTACGTTTGGCAGTTCTTCGGCCACAATCGTATAAGTCTGAACTACCTCCTTGTCTTTGCCCAAAATAACGGGCCGAGGCAGGAAGAACTGATAAGACCATCTAGAACGATCAATCGTCTCTGCTTGATCGTTCCGCGAAATTTCCCAGCCTTGTCCGGTGTAGCGATCGAAGGCGACAACTCGCCAAAAACCTTCTGCTTGCGATCGCACCCGCATCAAAACTTGAGGTTTCATCTCTCCCCGCAAGTTCTGGTTAATTTGGGTATCGAACCCATAGTAATAGGTTGGGTCTAGCTTACCTTTGCCTCGCCCTTGTCCTCGCTGTCCAGTCTCAGTACCAGATCCCTCTCCTTCGCCTTCTTCACCTCCACCGCGTCCCCCCCGGACATAGCCAGGATTCAGAATCCGGCTGGTGTCAAATTCTCCTCGGAAGTCTACGGGAGCACTGACCGGAAACGTACGCAATTGATAACCTGGAAGCCTAGGCAAAAAGGCAAAGATAATCAGTCCTAAGCTCACAACCACTAGAAGGAAAACACCCAAACGCTTAGGAGCTAGGTCAGCACCCCGAAGTTTCCAGCCTTGGAATACCAATCCCAAACGAGAGCGGTAGTCTAAAATAAGGACAGGTAAGGCGATCGCGACAAATACGAGTAAAAATGGCCCGAATGCTAGTGTTTGGCTAAGAGTACCCGCCACGCCTAGCAGAATTAGACCAATGACCATTGAGTAGCCTAAGTCTTTGCGACGTGGCAGATCGAAGCTATGCAAAACCTGGAGTTGAATTAGCAACTGAGCTAGCGCTAAGCGAGTATCGTTCAGCTCGCCAAATAGACGCACAAAAAAAGCCAGTAGCGTCACTAACATGCCAATGGCTAAGCAAAATTTTGTCGGAATATTGCGATCGCGACGACGATACCAGCTCCAAGTGGCTCCCAACAAACTCAGTGGTATTGCCCAATAACTAGTAATGGGCCATTCTGCCACCGCGTCCCTAGCAGCCAGATCCGTTGCGACAATCCCCACCGTAACCAGTACTTGTACAAGCACCCGCAGTAAGATTGAATCTTCCACCTCGACAGTTGGCATTGCTGCCAAGCGTCGCTGTAGCTGCTGCCAAACTGGGACGCCCCGCCGTTGCCGTACCCCAGGTGAGTTAGACATAGATTTATACAGAAGCAGTTAACTCTAAACACTCAACCGCTAGTAGCAAACCAGCGATGAGCGTCTTGGAGTTATCCTAGCGCTTCTGTACAAAATCAATTCTTCTTTTGTCTGCTTTTGGGATTAATCGCTTAGCGGCTGAATCACAAAGACAAGCGGTTCTTGAGCCTGATCGTGGAATTCTACAGTCAAAGGGTAAGTTTGATTGGGTTGCGGATCAAACAGCTCAACACTCAGGCAGCCCGGATGCGAGCGAGAAGCAGTTGACTGAGCCGATTGTCCCTGCACCTTTAAACTGCCACCGGAAGGTAGCCGACCTTGCACTCGTAGCCTTGGCTCGGCTTGAGGCTGATAGCGGATTTCTAAAGTCAACAGTCCTGCTGCCGTTAACCACTGGCGCTCTAGGCAAGATTGACTACCCGAAACCGACAAAGTCAGCGAACTCAAAATCTCACGGGCAGCTAGAAGAGATAAGGCCATCTGCTGCTTAGGGGTAGCCGCTTCATAACTATCGGGAAACTTGGTGCTTGCTTCTAAGAGAGAAGAACTCGTCTGAGCATCCAAGGTTCCAGAGCGAGCCGGAGACACCAAGACCATACCAGCCAGATCATTCAAAGTTTGACTATGACCTGGAAATAAAGTCTCGACTGCTCGTACTAGTTTGGCTCCTTCGCGCAGAGAAGTTTGTAGTAAATCTTGGCATTGGTCTAGCAATTGAGCCAAGACTGCTTCTGGTAGCGCAACGGGGACACTCAGGTTGCGTAGTTGAGCCGCCCACAACTGCCTGGGAACCTGCCCGACTACAGTCGAGTCAACTTGATCAGGTTCATAAGCATAGATCTCTGATTCCCAAGGAAACAGAGGAGGATGGCGTTGAATTTCAGTTTGTAATCGACGCTTTAAAAGGGCGTGGAATCTGTCTTGCACAGTAGGTATTTCTCCCGGTTTGAGTGATTGGCTCCCTGAGTGCGGGGAGAAGGCTGGCACTTCACTGGAGTTAGTCAGTGCAAAGTCTATCCCTTCTGAATCCAACGGATCTAAGTCTGCTAATTCAGGATTGCTACTCTCATAATTAGCCGCTGGGTTCGCTTGATTAGAAGCTAGCGGCTCAACCTGAGCCTGGTTACCTGAATTGATAGAATTTGCACCCGTCTCAGTTGAAAACTCAGCTGAGTTGGAGTCTTGCAGTAGCCATGCGAATAACTCTTCGGAAAATGATTCAGGATTCTTAGTCATCTCCTAAACCCCTATTCATCTGTAGATGGACTTGCTCCGGACACTAGGCTATTGCGAATTTCCCAAGCTTGCTCTAGCAACTGAGACCACTGTTTTTGGATTTGAGTTACTGTGCACCCAACGTCTTGAGCGATCGCGAGATTGTTCAATTGCTGTTGTTTCAACTGCAATATTCTAAGCTGTTGCGAACTGATTTGCGTTTGAAAAGCCTCCCACTGCTGGGGTGTCAAACCTAGATTATGTTCTAAGTCAGCTTCTAGCCACTGATGAACCAATTCCCAATGGTGAGAAAGCGCAAATCGAATTAAATGGTACTTAAATCGCTGCTGAAGGTAATCCCTCTGACGAGGGGTTAAACCTAAAATCGCCTCAATTTCATGGGCAGGTAAATCTTGTAATCGCAAAGCAAAGTAATCTGCACAATCGCTTTGCTGCCGCTCCTCCAGGTAAGCCATCAGCTCTGTAACCACGGCATGACGCAGACTATCATCGGCGGGTTCTGGAGCTTGAGCCACCATTTGCTCACGCAGTTGTTGTACCGAGGCTGCGTTCCAAGCCTGATCCGTCTCTTGAGAAGCTCCTTCTGCAGCTTGCTCAATATCTACGTAAGTTTCTAAAGGTTGCTGTTGCGAGAAAGTTTGGGCTCGCAGAATAATCAACTGCTGATTTCGATGCCCTGGCAAGGGAATCCGGCGCTTCGCGTAGCGCTCTGTAAAGGCCATGTATTCTGCTAGTTCCAACAAGCTTTTGGGGCAGTAAGCCTTTGGCATCTGAGTTTCCCGACGAAAAGCATTCAATGCCTCCATGTAGAACCCTTGCAGAAAATCCTCAATCAAGGTCAGTCGGGCTTGATAACTCGATTGTGCTTGAGGGGGGCTGATATAGCGATAGATCACGGCGCTGAGGTTACTGTGCAACTCAACTCGGCCTCGCCTTGACCCTAACTTGTAGTAGGTCAAACACTGAGTCAGACGATGCCGAGCTAAGGTCATCGCCCAAGTTTCCACTTCTCCAGAAGCCTGAATCCGCTTACTTTCAGTGCAAATTCTTTTTACTTCTTGCGCCAAACGCTCTGCTACATCCGTACAATTCTGCTCAGACGCTCCCGTTGACAGCCTAAGTTCATTGAACAGTAGCTGAAAAATTGCCTCCACGTCGCGGCAGATCTCCCCATGATGGTTAACAGCTAACCAAGACCCTAGCATACTCACCAGCCATAAATTTGAAGCAATTTTGAAGAAAGTCTAGACTGAGAATGATTAATCTCTCCGAGACTCCAGCATGGATCTAGACCAGCAGATTCAAGTCCTGATCGAGCAAGCCCCTCAAGATGGCACTACACCCCGCTTAATTGAAGCGATCGCCCCCATTTTGAAGCAAATAGCAGGACGATTGCGGCACCCTCAATACTATGTCTTACAAACCCTGAATCAGTCTTGGATTGTAACAACCTTAAACCAGCGTTCCCAGCCTGGGGTTGAGAAGAACATTGTCTACGCTTTTTCCACCCTCAAAGATGTAGCGGCAGGTCCGTATCAGCTGCAAGATCCTGAGGTGCTGGCATTACCCATGCCAATCGCGCATATTTTGTTTTACCTCATCTCCATGCCGGGTTTGGATGGCATGATCTTCTTCGATACCCCTGGTAATGTCGATATCGGTACTGAGATTTTACGTGAAGAGTTGACGAAGTTAATTCAAGGGCATATGCAACAGCTTTCTACGGCAACCAGCAACCTACCGCCAGATGTGGCTTAAGTTGCTGATTGAAGTTTCTGGCTGTTTCTAGCTGATGCTCTAATTGCTATGTTGCTATGGCAAGCTAACCTTGGGGCCAATCCCCTTGTTTGGCGCTTAATGTAACCGACTCAAGACGTAATCTGCCATTTCTGTTAAGGCTTGGCGCGATTCGGAGGGGGGGAGGTCGCTTAGGCAGGCCACAGCACTCTGGGCATGATGAGCTGCTAGCTCCTGCGATCGCTCCATCCCATTGCTCTCTGAAATCAGGGCGATCGCTTGGTCTAAATCGCCTTCGTGAGCAAACTCCCGCTCGATCAAACCTTCGAGTACAGGCTTTTCTTTAAGGGCGAATAGGACTGGAGCCGTCAGGTTGCCACTCTTTAAATCAGAGCCAGCAGGCTTTCCTAAAGCTTCTAAAGAGCCAGTAAAGTCAAAAATGTCATCGACGATTTGGAAAGCTAGGCCAATATGACGACCGTAATGATATAGGCTCTCAGCCATTGGGGAGGAGACATCGCTGAGCACACCCGCCGCCTTAGAACTATTGGCAATCAGGGAAGCTGTTTTGTAGTAACTCTTGTCTAAGTAAGCCTCAATCGACAAGCTAGTATCAAAGCGATTTAATCCTTGCTGAATTTCGCCTTCTGCCATGTCCATAATCACTTTGGACAGAAGCTTCACGACTTCTAAGTTGTCCAAGTTAGCTAAGTGCCAAGAAGACTGAGCAAAGAGAAAGTCGCCTGCCAGCACTGCTATGCGATTTCCAAAGCTGCTATGGACGGTTGGTACTCCCCGACGGACTTCCGATTCATCCACGACATCATCATGGACGAGGCTAGCGGTGTGAATCATTTCAGTGATTTCGGCCAGCCGCCGATGCCGAGCGGTGATGTCTTGACCTGGCATAGTCGCTCGCGAGATCAAAAAGACGATCGCTGGCCTCAGCCGCTTTCCCCCTGCTCCAAATAGATGCTCGGCAGCAGCGTAGAGAATTGGGTGATGGGCACCCACTAGATTTTTTAGATTGTCTGTCAATACCCGTAGGTCGGTTTCGACAGTAGAAAACAGAGATGTAGCTGAGGTCATGGAGAGGCCAGCTCAGGCGTTACGGTATTAGGTTACGAAATTTTACATATCCTAACCTCATTTTAAGCTAACCCTTCCGCATTATGAAAGATTTGTTTTTAGCTAGCGGATAGATCGCCTGGGTAGAACTCAGAAAAATGCCACTGAGTTGGCTTTTGGCAAGCGAAAACTCAGCTAAGAAATTTGACCTCCGAGGGATGAAAAGTTCACCTTAAACTTTGTGGTAGACAATTTTCCTACGCGACGCACTTCTAAGGGCTTAAGTGGTCAAATAAAGTCGGAAAACACAGAAATCATGTGTTAGTCTAGATCTTAAGGATTTCAACAATTTCATACCTTAACAAAGCGACTAAGGCTGTGAGTTGCCTCAGGGTAACTGTAACGTCTGCTCTACTTTTTACAGTAGGTAATGGCAGTCTAGTTTTCTAGTTTCTCCGTTTGCTACTGGCAGTTGGAGCTTGGTCTGCTGCCTAGGCCGGAAGACTTTATAGTTGGGTTGTAAATTACAACCTGAGTCTTCGTGTAGCAAGATTTGGAACTCAAGAAGCTAGGGGCAGTAGCAGTTAATTGAGCAACTTGATGAAAATCGGATGGTGGCCTTCGAGGCGCATCATCATTTTCTGGCAGACTAATTAAGCTTTGTTGGTCCTGAGCTTGCTTTCCTTCGCTAACCCCCGCTTTGCTCCTGGCCGCCCTATGTACCACGATATTCCAGCAACTATTCTGCTCTTAGCCACAGGGTATCTATTCACAGTTTATCTGCTGCTGATGTTAGCTCAGCGTAGCTCTAAGGTACCGCGCTAAATTGCCTAGCTTGGCTCAAAAACTGACATTACCTAAGATAGCAACTGTAGAAGCAGCTTTTGTGGACACTCTACTTAGGCTCAAGTTGCTATGCCTTAAGTTTGCCCTTCCACCGCAAAAATTATCTCGTGGTTCTCAAGGCTTCATCGGCTCATCAATAAACCGCAAAAATTATCTCGTGGTTCTCAAGGCTTCATCGGCTCATCAATAAGCAGATAAACAAAAAGCCATGCTTTTGAGGGCATGGCAATTGGGCTGAACGCGCATGAGTCACAATCGAGATTCCTAGATTACAGTTGTTGCGATCGCTGCCTACGCTTCCAGGTAGACCCTACACCCAATGCTCCGATACCTAAAAGCCCAATGAGAGAAGCAGGTTCAGGCACCGATTCTGTATCCTTTTGCTCAAAGAAGTAAACTTCGTACGGTTCAATCTCACCGGATTCCTCAGCCAAGTAAGGAGCTATAGCCAAACCAATTGCCCCATCTAGCTGATCTAAACTTTCCTTCAACGAGCTAGAGGCGAACTGGAAACCAGGAAATAAAACCCCAACAAAGTTTCCACCAAACAAATCCTCGATTGGACCAAGACTGAAGGCGATCGCATCTACAGTAACTGGAAATATTGGATTTAGATCTAGATCGTTGCCAACATAGAAATCAACATCTTGAAACTTCGACGACTGACCATAGCCTGTGACTGTAGCCTGAGAAATGGCCTTGGCATAGTAGCTGATATCTAAACCAGGAACAGGATTGCTTCCAGGTGTGGTGTCATCGATTGTGAAACTACCTGTGATTGGGTAACCTTTGTAACTACTTTCAAAACCAAAGAGCCGAGCCGCTTCTGCGGGGGCAGCATGAGCGCTAATCGCCAATACCGAAGCACTGGCAGCCGCGATCGATAACTTCTGAATTCTTGTTGCTATAGACATGGCTTGTATTTCTCTTAACAGCAAAGTTCGGCAATGAGTCCGTTGCGTAAAAATACACAGAAGTTGGTTGAGAGAAGCGATCGCTAACTTCAGCTTCCTCAATCACAGAACTTATTGTGATTCTTGAAAAAATGATGGAAAGGGACTTGGGTAGAGGCGACCACAGCAGTAAATCCTCGTAAAATCTTGTCATACTCCCCAAGGGATTCATCTCCGTATTCAGCTAATCTTCATCAAAAATTGATACTTCTAGGCACTCTTTTCATGAAGCTGCTGTCTAGGAAGCAAAACCACGTACGTAATAACGGCAATTTTGTCTCAGAGTAGACTTGGGGAAAGTGTTAAGCAGCTTGCATGTTAGTCAATCGAATTGTGATCGGTTCAGCCGCGTTCGGTCTTAGCTTTGGCTTGAGTTTTCTCGCTGAGCGCAACTTGCAGCGATCGCTCCTGACGGGGCTAATTGCGCCAGGTGCCTATGCGGGAGCAGTCGCCATTGACGATCGCCAGAAACGGCAAGCCCAACTAAAAGGGCAGGCGATCGCGGGACAGTTGCAAGCTTACGAGCAACGGCAAGCAGAAATCCAGCAAGCTCTCTTGAGCGCTACTGCCGAAAAGCAGCGAGCCGAAACCAGCTTGAGCTTTTTGCAAGCAGACTTTGAGAAGCTGCAAGTTCGCATTGCTGAACAACAACAGCAAGATCGGGACTTAGGTCAAGCGATCGCCAGCTTAGAAGGGCGCAAACAGCAACTGGAACTTGGGTTCCAGAAGTTGCAAGAGCGGGTACAGGGTTTAGCAGCACGGGAAGCAGAAATCCAGCAAGCGATCGCCAACACGACAGAGGTGCGGCAAAGTTTAGCGGTTGAGGCAGGTCAGCACCAGCAAGAACTGAGTCAACTCAAAACCCAAATTGCTGAATTTACCGCGCAAAAACTCCAACTCCACAGCGATGTTGCTGCCTTGCAAACCAGCAAGCAACTGTTAGCCGCAGAAACCAAGGATTTACAAGCACAAATCCAAACGCTGGAGCGATCGCGGCAAATCCTGAATGAGTCTCTAGCGGAACTGGCAGCGATCGACGTAGAGCCACTGAAGACGGAAATTCAAACCATCATTGCTGCTGTTGATACACAACCGTTGCAGGCAGAAATTCAAGGATTAGTTTCAGCGATCGATGTAGAGCCGCTAAGAGCTGAGATTCAGGAGCTAGCGGCAGCCATCAATGTGCCGTTGTTGAAATCGGAGATTCGATCACTAATAGATGCGATCGATCTGCAACCGCTGAAATCGGAGATTCGATCACTAGTTGCCGCGATCGATGTCCAAGCGTTGAGATCAAAGATTGAAGCATTAATTTCAACCATTGATGCACAGTCGTTGAAGTCAGAAATCCAAACCATCATTTCTGCGATCGATGTAGAGCCGCTGAAATCGGAAATTCAAAAGATTGATTTACAACCCTTGAGGTCGGAAATTGCAGAATTAGTGACGGCGATCGATCTGCAACCACTGAAGTTAGAAATTCAATCGCTAGTGACGGCGATCGATACACAGCCCTTAAAAGCGGAAAGCCCAACAGTCGATTTGCAACTGCTGAAGTCAGAGATTCAATTACTAGTTGCCGAGATCGATCTGCAACCGCTCAAATCAGAGATTGCGGGGCTAGTAGCTGGCATCGATCTACAACCCCTGAAGTTAGAAATTCAATCGTTATTTGCGGCGATCGCAACTCAAAGGCAAGAACTAGAGACAGCTCTGGAAATCTTACTAACCCAAGTCGCTAACCGAATCCCACAATCGACTGAAGTGTTCCAGGAGGAACTGTCTAGGGGTGAACTGGTCAGTATAGAGCAGTCTCCGGTTGAAGTTCTGCGACCCGACCCGTCGGAATCGGAATGGAAAACAGATGAACCTGGATCTAGAGTCAATGATTTGCTGACTCCGGAGTGGCATGAATTTATCAAAGATTTGTCCGATGCTGAATATCAAGCATTGCAAGCGATCCTCTGGCAAGATGCCGACACTCTGAAGCAGATTGCTGATGAGCAATTGGTGATGCCTAGCATGCTGGTCGAAGCGATCAATGAAGTGGCTAAGCAAACCATTGGCGATTTGATTTTGCAGTCAGGGTCAGGCTCGGCTCTACCAGAAGTTTACGAAGAATATGTTGAATCTCTGGAAAGAGCGATCGCTTTGCTATCGAGAGACAGCTTTCCTGTCACAACCATTGATGTTGAAGTAACAGATGTGCCAGCAGCGATCGCAGCCCTACCAGCCAAACTAGGCACCTGGAAATGTCGGGTGATCTTTGAGACTGGAGCCAATGCTTTAGTGATCACCCCGAATAGCCAAACCTTAATCAGTGGTGGGAGTGACAACAAACTACAAGTTTGGGCCTTGGAAGGCAAATGGGTACAAACCCTTTCCCAGCCCAAAAACTCTGGCTCGATTTATGCCCTTGCAATGCATCCCAGCGGCAAGCTGTTGTTTAGCAGTGGCAGCAGCAACACAATTAAAGTCTGGAATCTGAAGACAGGCGAATTAATCCGCACCCTCACCGGACATACCACTGCCGTAAATGCGATCGCCGTTAGCCCAGATGCTCAGTTACTCGCCAGTGGCAGCGCCGATCGCAGCATTAAAGTGTGGGACATCAGAAGCGGACGCTTACTCCAAACCCTCAATGGTTATGGCTTCATTACCTCAGTGGTTTTCAGCCCTCGCCTTGACAAAGATATTCTTGCCAGTGGCGACCAAAACGGTACGATTCACCTTTGGAATTTAGATACCAAAGCTACTTTCAACTCCTTGCCCGCTCATGGCAGCAAAGTTTGCTCAATGGCATTTAGCCCCGATGGTAAAACGATTCTCAGTGGAGGTGCAGACGGCACCATCAAGCTTTGGGATTTAGGCCCAGATGTTAGCTCCAGTCTGGCATTGCATAAAGGCCAAGTATCAGCAGTTGCCATTAGCCCCAACGGTCAGTTTTTAATCAGTGGTGGTGAAGATTGCACCTTGAAAGTTTGGAATTTAGAGTCGAGAGAATTGCTAACGACGTTGAGCGAACATAAGGGTAAGATTTGTGCGATCGCCTTTGCGCCAGATAGCAATACATTTGTTAGCAGTAGCGCCGATCAAACCATTAGAGTTTGGCGATACAGTTAACAGACACCAAAGTTAGTCCATCGGCCCTGACCAAACGTAGTGCAGACACATGGCAAAGCAGAAACTTTCCAAGCGGGTATCCACAGCCTTGATCAATGCCTTGGGTGCGGGAGTCGTTCCCAGAATTGGTCTGGAACAAATTGCTGTGGGTCGGGAAGTAGAAGCCAAAGCTCTAGTCCAAGACCTGGAAAACACGGCTGAAGGTGGCGCAGCGTTTCGGTTTGTGGTGGGTCGCTACGGATCTGGTAAGAGCTTCATCCTGCAACTGATTCGCAATCAAGCGATGGAGCAAGGCTTTGTCGTTGCCGATGCTGATTTGTCTCCAGAACGCCGCTTAGCAGGAGCCAGTGGACAAAGTATCGCCACTTATCGGGAGTTGATGCAAAACATCGCCACGAAGACCAATCCAGACGGCGGCGCGATCGCCCTGATTCTGGAACGTTGGATCAGCGGTGTCTTAACTCAAGTGGCGCAGGAAAGCGGCAAACGCCCCAAAGATGAAGGCTTTGATGACTTGGTAGAAGTCAAAATTCGCGAAGTGGTGCAAACCTTAGAAGGATTGGTTCATGGCTTCGACTTTGCCAGCGTGATCATTGCTTACTGGCGCGGCTACCGTACCGACGACGACAGCTTAAAAGATGCGGCTCTGCGTTGGCTGCGAGGAGAATTCTCTACCAAATCCGATGCGAAAGCAGCCTTAGGCGTAAAAGTCATCATTGATGACGAAACTTGGTACGACTACATCAAGTTGTTCGCCAAGTTTGTCTCAGGGATTGGCTACAAAGGCTTACTGGTGCTGCTGGATGAAGCGGTGCATCTCTACAAAATCACCCATGCAGGTTCCCGCCAGAACAATTACGACAAGTTGTTGGCCATGTTCAATGACACGGTGCAAGGTCGAGTTGGGCATCTCAACATCATCATTGGTGGCACCCCACAATTTCTCGAAGATTCGCGCCGAGGGCTCTACAGCGACCCCGCCTGGCAACGCCGCACTGCCCAAAGTCGCTTTGCTCAACCAGGTCTGCAAGATACCTCTGGCCCCGTAATTCGATTAGAACCTCTCACCCAACCAGAAATCCTCCAACTGCTACAACGCTTGGCAGAAGTCCATTCCGCTCACTACGCTTACCAAGCTTCGTTGAATAATCGCGACCTACAAGCCTTCCTTAAAGAAATCACCAATCGCCTCGGTGCTGAAGCTCTACTCACTCCCGGCGAAATTGTCCGCGACTTCATCAGCGCCCTCAACCTCCTCCACCAAAACCCCAAACTCTCCCTCACCCAACTACTCGGCGGCACCAATTTCCAACCCACTCGCTCAGGCAAAGACGCCAAAGTAGACGAAACCGGAGAATTTGCAGAATTTACACTTTAAGTACAGGGATACAAATCAGTGAGCGATCGCTTTCATTATTGCTGAACTTGGAGAGAGCGATCTTAACTTAGACAGAATGTTTTTTGGTTTCTAAGTTTAATAAATGTTCTAGGTTTTATCGATGAAGTTATGATTTTTTGTGATGTTTAGACTAAGTGAGGAAGTAAAGCAGCAATTAGAAGCTGTAGCCCCTCTCATAACGTTTTTTGGGCTACCCAGAAAGAAGCAAATAGCAGTTCTACCTAAGTTAGAAGAGAAAAGAAAATACGATTTTCCTGATGGGGATTTAATAACAAGTAATGCTCTTGAAGTCTTACTGAATAGCTATGGCTCTTGCCTAAACTCGATTTTGATGTCACTCATGATTATGCTTGATGAGCTAAGAAACGAGGATGTCAAGTATTTAGCTGATCTTGTTGAGCATCTCTTGGAAACAATTTCTGAAATCTTAGAGAAGCAGTTTGAGACTATGGATAGTGCAAGGAGTTCTGGTACTTCTGAATGGGATACTCTTCGCTTACTTTCCTTAGAATTTCAACAAGCAACAAACATTCATTCGGAGATCAACAAAAATATTATAAAAACGTGTTTAGAATATTGGCTTCATCCTTAGCGCCAGGCAGTGTATAACAACTTTCTCAGAATAGTCTATCGAAAATTTTTATTGTTGGGGTTGAGGTTGTTTTAGCCAATGCAGTGAACTTTTGTAGAAAAGGCTGCTCGCTTTCACTACTGCTGAACTTGAAGAGAGCAATCACGTATCTTTTCTGACTTCCTACTAATGGTTGAATCGAGACAATAAGAGTTGCGGAAAATTCTATTTCAAAGGTTTAGGAATTGGATGATCGCAGAGTGAAGCTCACTTTTAGCAATCACACAATACTTGCCCAAGGACATGTTCAATTTACGTAACTCTCTCTTCTCTTGTTTAGCGATCGCTAACTCCTCATAATGGTGGAACTGAGATAAGAAGTTAGCAAGAATTCTACTGTGGAGAGTTTGAGGAATTGGGCGATCGCTTTCACTATTAATTAAATTGCAGAGAGCGATCGCGTAAACCTTCTCCTACAAAGCCTTGCCATACAATGGACACTGAATCTTGAGATTGGGAAGCAGGCAATGAATCCTACAGGTAATTCCCCACTAGAGAACACAGAATCAGCAGCTCTAACATCTGTGACAGAGCTACAACGTCAGCTTAATGACTCACTCAAACAATTATCTCCAGAGCGATTACGGGTACTTGCTGATTTTGCAGCTTATCTGGCAAATGCTGAAAGCGAAGCCGCAACTCAAGAACTCCTGGCAATTCCGGGATTGTTAGAGCGAGTTAAGCTCAATCAAACAACTCCTAGAAATCAATACACCGATTGGAGATCCCTTCGTTCTGATGTATGAAGTTCTTCTCCATCCTGACGCTCAAAAGGTGTATGTCAACGCTGATAAAGCTCTAGCGAAAAAGATCGCTCGATGCTTGCAGCAGCTAGAGCAAACTCCCCGGTCACACCCTAACATTAAAGCCCTTAAGGGAGATTATGCAGGTTACTATGGCTACCGCATCGGGGACTACAGAGTCATTTATTCGGTAGATGATGGACTCGTACAGGTACTGGTTGTAGCGATCGCCCATCGTAGTGAAGCATATGAGCCATGACTAGCGGATACGTATCCCCGGAAATTTAGATGTACTTTTCGCTATATGTCTTCCCACTCCTGCAGCCTTCTTCACTATACTTCTTCGTCTTTTCTCAGCCTCTTTCGCGAATTTTCTAGCTTCATAGCCAGCAGCTTTACCTCCTGCCAAGATAATTTGTTCACCCTGTTTGCATCTTGACTTTCCTGTTTTGCACCAATTGGCAAAGTGCTCACAATTATTAAAAATAAGATTGTAGTTTCGTTCACCCAAACGTCGTTTGGCTCTCTTTACAACTCTGGTTTGTGAAAATGATTTGCGATGGCGTTTTATATGAATTCTTTGGTTCTTAGCAAATTTAGATAATTGAGTTTTGTCAATTCTTTTACCATTTACGTAGTGGATAACTTCATCATCGCCACAATAAATTCCATGATGAAAGCAATGACCATAGTCAGCGTAGATGTGATCACCCATCTTTAAACCAGTTCTACAATAAATAGCGAAGTCCTTGCTATTAATAAATTGATATTTAAGCTTTTCTTCTTTGAATCTTGTTTCCGCTCTTTTAATTGTTTTTTCTCGATCAATACATCTGCAAGCATATTTCCTGACTTTGGAATTTGCACCTTGAGTGAACTCTGCGAGACTCACTCGACAAAGTTGACCACTTTTTGAATCCTGATCTGTCCAGTAAATAACTAAATCTTCACCAACATATATTCCATGCTGCTTGCAGGAACCAAGATCAACATATATATGATCGCCCTTTTTCACGGTAGTTAGTCTCTCTATTTGTTTTTCATAGAGTTCCCATCTCATTGATAAGCTGATCATCATTACCACTACTGCTGAACTTGGAGAGAGCGATCACCTATCTTTTTTGGCTTCCTGCTAATGGTTGAATTGAGACAATAAAAGTTGCAGAAAATTCTATTGCAAAGGTTTAGGAATTGGGCGATCGCGGATTGAAGCTACCTTCAGCAATCACACGATACTTGTCCAAAAGTTCATGTTTAATTTACGTAACTCTCTCTTCTCTTGTTTAGCGATCGCTACCCTCGCCGGAATTAGCCTCTCTGACAGCCGTCCCACAAACGCTAACCCTGTTGACAACGTAGCCCAAGCCTCGACTGTTGCTGCTACAACCAACACCAAGCCAGTCAAAGTGTTTTTCCCCACCAGCCGTAGCCAACAAGATTTTTCTTACGTGGCTCCTGTAGTACGACGCACCCAAACTCAAGGGGTGGCCCAATTTGCCATTGAGCAATTAGTCGCAGGCCCAACCAGTCAAGAAAGACAACAAGGTTTTAGAGCCCCACTCAATTTGCAAGGCAGCTCTAACTGTGGTCGAGACTTTAAGCTAGTTGTCTCTACAGGTGTTGCCAAGTTGCAATTCTGTAAGCAAGTGGTATCCAACGGCATTGGCGATGATGCTCGAATCAAAAGCTCAATTACCACCACATTGAAGCAATTCCCTAGCATCAATTCAGTGGTACTTCTCGATCGCAACGGCAACTGCTTGAACGACCAAAGTGGTAACAATCGCTGTTTGCAGCAGAGTTAAAAAACATCACTACTTGGTTTGAAGTAATGAATGAAGCGATCGCTTTTACTTAATTGAGCAAGAGCAATCGCTTTACAGCATACAGAAGGAGAATCATAGCTGGTCTATTCTAGAAATACATTAGGAGTTTCCACATCTGATATATTGAGAGATTTCACTTATCTATTCCAAGTTAAATCAGATTAATTACTGAAAGTACTATCTTAATAATAGTCAGATATTCTTTTTGTGAAGTTACTTCCATGTGCCTCTTTGCAAATCCCTAGTGAGTGGCTAGAATTTGTGAGGATCTTCTAAAAGATATATAGACTTATGCATTCATTAAGCCAATCTATTTATGAAATTAATTCTAATTTGGAATCTCTTCGAGATTTTGTTGACATACTTGATACTCACTTAAGTGAAAAAGCTCAGGAATCCCTTACTATACACTCATCATCTTTAGAGTTTCTTTTACTCGTTTTTGAAAAGTTATTTGAAAATGGGAAATATAACTTAGACTCTGTTCCACCAGAACGAATGGAAGAAATCAGAGCTAAATATCCAGAGTTTTTATCAGCAGAATCCACACAGAATGGAAACAAGATAGATATAACGCTCAAATTACCCGATAAAACTAATATCGAGTTAGATAAAATTGATATAGCGCTTAAGGAGATAGGGAAGGCGCAAGGAAGGACACGAATGCTGTATAGTAGCTCGCTGATGACACTAACTAGTAGTGTTGAGCTTTTCTTTTCCAAACTCTTTCATCAATATTTCTATCTACATCCTGAATCTATTGGCACTAAAGAGAAGTTATTTAGTTTTGATGATTTAAGTAAGTTTGATACTTTAGCAGACGCACGCACACATTATATAAGTTCTAGGATTGAAGATTTATTGCGCGGACCGCTGAGTGATTGGCTTTTGTTTGCTCGCAATACAGTAAAACTATCAATGGGATATTTGAAGGAAGAACAGGAACTTCTTGAAGAAACATTTCAGAGACGTAACATTGTTGTTCATAATGGAGGAATTGCTAACTCAATCTACATAGCTAAGGTTCCTAAAAATCTTTGCAAAGATGTCAAAGTTAGCAATAACCTTAGAGGGTGTTTGAAAAGTCGGGTAAACAGTAGAAAAGCTCACTCAGTGTAAGCTGCGAATACGAAAGAACACAGCACCGAGTGAGCTAGATGGGTAAATCCTATCCCAGTAATCTGACCCGTGCCGAATACGAATTTCTCAGTGACCTGATTCCAGAAGCAAAACCCGGTGGTCGCCCACGCAGCATCGAGATGTGGGCAGTTCTCAATGCCATCTTCTACGTCCTAGTCGAGGGGTGTCGTTGGCGAGCGTTGCCGGGAGACTTTCCGGCATGGCAGACGGTGTATACCTATTTTCGCAACTGGCGCAAGGACGGCACTTGGATTGTGATTCATGACCGCTTACGTGAGTGGACGCGCATCGAAGTGGATCGCCAGCCCAGTCCCTCTGAAGCGATCCTCGACTCGCAAAGTGTCAAAACGGCGGCAGGGGTGAGCGAACAGGTGGGATTTGACAGTGGCAAAGTGATCAAGGGGCGCAAGCGGTTTATCAGTGTCGATACCTTGGGACTGGTGCTGCGTGTGTTCGTGACTGCTGCCAGTGTGGGAGAACGAGCAGGGGGCAAACGGGTACTCAAGCGGGTCAAACGGATGGACAAAGCTGTGTTTCGTCTAACCACCATTTGGGTCGATGGTGGCTTTGATGGCGCACCGTTCCTAATGTGGGTGATGGACGTTTGCCGTTGGATTATCCAAGTGGTGCTGCGACCTGAACAAACCAAGGGGTTCGTGCTGCTCAAAAAGCGATGGGTGGTGGAGCGGACATTCGGTTGGTTGATGCACTGTCGTCGTCTAGTGCGTGACTATGAGTTATTGCCAGAGACCTCAGAGACATTAATCTATCTGGCAATGATTCGGATAATGGTCAAGCGATTGGCGTAAACTTTGACTCGTTACAACTTTTCAAACACCCTCTTACACCTGACAGAAAGTATCTAAGTGATCGCATTGATATTTGGGAAAAAAACTGTATTTTAATTGCAGCAGAGCTTTGGAAACAGCTATCACCTGATGATGCTGACCGTGCAAGAGTTTTAGGGGAAATTATTTATAAACATCTACTTGCAAATCGTTGGTCTATCTCAGCATCTCTTAGCACTTTCCTTATGCGGGATAAGCAAATGCCAGAAAGCGTTTTAACATCAGCACAGCTTAACTACTGGCAGTGCCAAAAACGTTTGGGAAGATGGAGCGATATTCATTCCGAAGTAGAATCTGCTGATTATTCTGCTAAAAGCCTTCGCTATCAGCTTGGTCACCTTGCACTACTTGGAAATGCAGATGAGTTTTATGCTCTTTTGCCTCGTGCACTTCAAGTTGAGGAACTGACTGAAGATGATTTAAGAGAATACCCAATTTTTATAGATATGCGGGATGACCAGCGTTTTGAACCCTATAAAGAAAAGCAGTTAAAAAAGAAGACAAGAAAGGGTAGAAAAGCTATTTCTAAATCTGCTTAGTATCGGCTAACAACTCTTTGCAAAGAACTATAATAGATGCGCTTTTTGCTTCTTAGAGGCTTTACTTGCAGGCGGTGCCCCTAGATGACATGACAAATAAGAGCGATCGCCCTACCCACTCCTAACTCCCTATTAACCGCTAAATTGAAACGGGCAATATCAGGAAAACAGTTTCAGCAGCAGTAGCCAGATCGGGTAGGGTGGGTTACTAACGCAAGCACACAAATCTGTATGAGCGATCGCGCCTATCACCGCTTAGCCCCATTTATTCAGGAATATATTTATAGCCACGGCTGGACAGACTTGCGGCAAGTGCAGGCGGAAGCGTGCCAGGTGATTTTTGAAACGGATGCTCATCTGTTGATTGCAGCAGGGACGGCGGCGGGCAAAACTGAAGCAGCATTTTTGCCAGTGCTGACCTTGCTGCATGAGGCACCCCCCAAAACGATTGGCGCAATGTACATTGGGCCGATCAAAGCGCTAATTAATGACCAATTCGATCGCCTGAATGATTTATTAAAAGAAGCGGATATTCCGGTATGGGCTTGGCATGGAGATGTGGCGCAGAGCCAGAAACAAAAGCTGCTGAAGCATCCTAGAGGCGTGCTGCAAATTACACCCGAATCATTGGAAAGCTTGTTGATTAATCAGAGCAAAAACCTCGATCGCCTGTTTGGTGAATTGCGGTTTGTGGTAATTGATGAAATCCATGCCTTTATTGGTTCAGAACGGGGCTGTCAAATTCTCTGCCAACTAGCGCGACTGGCAAAGCTGACACAAAACCATCCTCGTCGCATTGGTTTATCCGCCACGCTAGGAGATTACGGGTTAGCCGAAGATTGGTTGCGATCGGGCACTCAGCAATCAGTGATCACGCCAGAAGTGAAGGTTGCGCAACGTACCCTGCATTTATCTCTGGAGCATTTCTACCGCTCAGAGCCAATCCGAGCCAAAGGAGACAATCGAGATGCAGCGTTTAGCCCCTACCAAAATTATTTATTTAACCAAACGCAGTCGCGGAAGTGTCTGATTTTTGCCAACAACCGCACTGCTGCGGAAGAAGCGATCGCCACTCTCCGCCAAGCCGCAACTGCTAAGGGCTTACCCGACATCTATCATGTGCATCATGGCAGTATCTCCGCCACCTTACGGGCAGCAGCAGAAGATGCGATGCGGGCTCCCACTCCCGCCGTGACAGCAGCAACCGTCACCTTTGAGATGGGAATTGATATTGGACAACTAGAGCGGGTGATTCAACTGGAGTCTCCGCCTTCGGTTGCCAGCTTTTTGCAAAGACTAGGGCGATCGGGGCGACGGGGCACACCAGCGGATATGCGCTTTGTCTGTGTGGAAGATCCGATCGCAGCCCCGGAATTCTTGCCCGATCAGATTCCCTGGCAACTGCTGCAAACGATCGCGATCCTTCAGCTTTATTTGGAAGAACGCTGGATTGAACCAATTCAACCCTTGCAATATCCGTTGAGTCTGCTCTATCACCAAACCATGAGCACATTGGTCGCTTTGGGAGAGTTGTCCCCCGCTGCCTTGGCTCAGCAAGTGCTCACGCTGCCGAGTTTTCGGGCGATCGCTCCAGAAGAATTTCGCCAACTTCTACGCCACCTGATCGAGATTGACCACATTCAAAAAACTGCCGAAGGCACGCTAATTGTGGGGCTGGCAGGGGAACGAGTGGTGCGGAACTTCAAGTTCTACGCCACCTTTCCTGATAGTGAAGAATACACAGTGCAGGAAGGAACCACAGCAATTGGTAGTATTGCGTTGCCGCCGGATGTGGGCGATCGCGTGGCTCTAGCGGGGCGATCGTGGCAAGTGCTAGAAATTGACGACAAAACCAAAACAGTATTTGTGCAACCCAGCGCTGGGGCTGCCAGTAGTGCTTGGCAAGGAGGGGGTGGCACATTGCATACCAAGGTGTTGCAACGCATGCGCCAAGTGCTATTTGAGGATGCCGAGTATCGTTACTTGCAACCAGGCGCGAAGGAACGACTGCAAAGTGCTCGGCAATGGGCTAGACGGGTCGAACTCGATCGCCACCATTTACTCCAACTGGACGACCGAAGCTGTTGCATTTTTCCCTGGCTAGGCACCACCGCTTACCGCACATTAGAACGATACCTGAAGCTCTGCTGCCGAGACTCCTTGAAGATCAAAGGGATTGGGGGGCGATCGCCTTACTTCTTCACTGTGCAACTGGGCAAAGCCAAGCTGGAAAACTTGCTTTGCGAGATTGTCGCGATCGCAGATGGCAGGCTGGTAGCTGACGAACTACTGGGGCCAGATGAGGTACCGAGGCTACAAAAATATGACGAATATGTACCTCCAGAACTTTTGCGTAAAGCCTTCACCCTGGATCATCTAAATACTGTGGAGTTAGGGAGCGTCGTGCGGCAGTGGTCTGAATGAAACGCCACAACCCATGAACGACCGTAAAACGCCGTTAGCTCTCAGACGGGGTTAACCGGAAAAGTACAACATGCTGTTGTGGTTTAACTCCTCAGTGATCGATCGCGATTGCGGGGAGATTAACCCCAAAGATGTTAGCGTTGCTACATCTAGGGAAGCTCTCAAAAGCCTAGCAAAGCTCAAGCGGCAATTTGAATAAGTAACCTATATCAGTGATTAGGCGATCGCGATCGACTCGCTAGACTGGCTTTAGTTTTGGTGATTTTAGTCACATCTACCTCTAGAGCCTGTCACACTGACCACCTCAGTAAAGTCACTAACATCAGGTGCGCTTCATCATACAAACCTATGAGCAGTTTCACGGTCTCTACCAGGGTTGAATCACGAGTTTTTCTTCGGGCAACCCATAAGATTTGGAGCAGCCACCGCACTCAAGCAAATCAGTCTTTGACTTGGATGCAGGTTGGTTGGCAAAAGTTTCCTAGTCGTCCTGTGCCGAGCTACTCCAAATTCCCGTTCCCTGTTGACTCCATATGTTAATCCAAGCACCTCCAGTCAAGCGTTACCAGCCTGAACCTCATTTTCACCCCTCTACCAAGGGCATTGCACATGTTCAGGAAACTATCTATGAGTTCTTGATCAACACAGTCAAGCAATGCTCCCCAGAGGTTGCTTTAACTGAGTTTAAAAACTTGTTTATCCACTCGGTAAGCATGACCAGCTCGGAGGTCAACCAAGCGCTCTATCAAATCATTGTTGCTAATGATGAGCAAGAGTTTCGCAACACGCTCAAACGCTCTTGTTACATCTTAATCAATAACTGGAATACTAGCAAAAACTATCAAACCATTCAACAGCTTGTTGGTTTATTTCCTAAAATAAAATTCAATCGCAAAACAGCTTCTCTAATTCTAGCTCGCCTCCACAATTGGCTAGAAAATTTCCTCAAAAGCAGCGATTATCAAGAACTAGAACTATTCATCTCTGCTTGCACCTTTCAACCAGAAAAGCCCTGGAGCCGCCGCTATACATCTTATTTACTAGTCTCTCAGTTTGTGAATACTACAAACTCAGCCGAGCAGAGAGAAACAGCCAGAGTGCTGTCAAGGCAATTAAAAGATCAGTACAAACGGGATCTAGCTTTATACGTCGCTCGCTCTCAATCTAGTGTGGTTCAAAACATTCCCTTAAAGAACCCAACTTTATTGGGGGATGAAGTACTTCTCTTAATCAAAAGATTGGTTGCCAAGAAATGTATTTTTAGCTATACAAATCTAGCCAATATTTTCCTAAAGCAAACACAAGGGTTATCTTATTATGAGTTTAAGCGGGGCTTAAAGAAATACTTGATTTACTCCATGAGTAACCAAGACTTAGCAGCATCGGTGAAAAAATCTTTATTTGATAGCTTAGAGTCTTTGTACGAAATCCATGATGAGCGAGAGCTAGATGATGCTTTATTACTCAGAACTTGCAATCGAGTCATTGAATGCTTGACCACTGAGAACCGTAAAGAACCAACTTCTCTATTTGCTTTGTTTGTGATGCAGAAAAGCCCGATTACATTGGTAATTTTACTGCTCAAAATAATTCTAGTTTGCAAAAACTCTCGAACTCATTTGGAGTCTTGCATTGCTGATTTAATTCGATACTATGAAAATCTAAATGAAGAAGATTGCCAGTGGGTAATCCACTTTTTGGAAATCTTTAGCGTCATCTTCACCGTTTATGCAGAGGATGTAGAATACAACTTGGTTCAAGTGAACCCTGAAAACTCCAACAGTGATCAGACAAATAGTGATCAGAAACAGAGTTTAGAGGCTTATCAGATTTTCTCGCAGCTTCGGGGCAATGTGCCCATAGAGACCAGTCCTCAGGCTGAAGTTGCGATCGCTATTGCAGATGAATTTTAGCTAAAAATCAACTCCTCGCTTCAAATCAACTCCTTGCTCGGCATAGTGTTTGTGGCAAATCATTTCGGAATGGACACTAGCGAGATCAAAGTAGGCTGGAGGATTATTGCAACGCCCCGTGATAATGATTTCGGTGTCGCGAGGTTTACGCAACAGCGCTTGCACAATTGGTTCTTCTGGCAGCAACTCCAGATCTACAGTCGGATTCAGTTCATCCAGGATAATAGTTTTGTATAGACCAGAAGCGATCGCGGCTCTCGCAATCTCCCAACCTCGCTCAGCCTCCACATAGTCAAGCTCTTGCTGCTGGCCCCGCCACACAATCGCATCTCGGCCACAGCGTTGATGATCGACTAAGTTGGGGTAGCTTTGCTGCAACGCGGCGATCGCGGCATCTTCGGTATAACCAGAGCCGCCCTTCAACCATTGGATAATCAAGACGCGGTGAGATTTGTCTTGGCTAATCCCTTTACCAATGGCCTGTAGGGCTTTCCCCAAAGCACTGGTAGATTTGCCCTTGCCCGCCCCGGTGTAGATCTCAATGCCATCAATCCCTTGCTCAGCAGCGGTAGGATGGTGATGGGGCTTCATTTCTGAGTGCAGGTTGGCAATGTCAATTAAAGCTGGGGGAGCCGCTCGCCCCGTGGCAATAATCTCCATGTGTTCTGGCTTGCGCTTCAGCGTGTTGACCACTTCATCCACGGGCAGCAGACCCAAGTCAAGCACTGGGTTGAGTTCATCCAGCACGACGACTGAGTAAAGACCAGAAGCGATCGCACCTTTAGCGACATCCCACCCTCGCTGGGCTTCTAGGCGATCGAAGCGAGTGATGTCATCGAAGCCAAAATGCTCAGCTCGTCCAGTCCGAACTTGGTCAATCAGGTGGGGAAAACCTCGTTGTAGAGCTTCGATCGCGGCATCTTCTTCGTACATGCGACCTGGCCCCTTGAGAAAACGCAAGAGTAAGACACGGGTTTGCACCGAGCTGTTGATGCCCAAACCAATTGAGCGCAGCACTACACCAAGTGCCGCTTGGGACTTGCCTTTGCCCGCTCCATCGTAGACATGAATTTGTCCCGCTAGCCGCTCAGAACGCGCTTGAGCGGTTCGAATGCCAACGCCAGTTCTTGCCATAGCTTTCAGTTTTCTCGTGCAGTTTCATCTTAGAGGGTGTTTGAAAAGTCGGGTAAACAGTAGAAAAGCTCACTCAGTGTAAGCTGCGAATACGAAAGAACACAGCACCGAGTGAGCTAGATGGGTAAATCCTATCCCAGTAATCTGACCCGTGCCGAATACGAATTTCTCAGTGACCTGATTCCAGAAGCAAAACCCGGTGGTCGCCCACGCAGCATCGAGATGTGGGCAGTTCTCAATGCCATCTTCTACGTCCTAGTCGAGGGGTGTCGTTGGCGAGCGTTGCCGGGAGACTTTCCGGCATGGCAGACGGTGTATACCTATTTTCGCAACTGGCGCAAGGACGGCACTTGGATTGTGATTCATGACCGCTTACGTGAGTGGACGCGCATCGAAGTGGATCGCCAGCCCAGTCCCTCTGAAGCGATCCTCGACTCGCAAAGTGTCAAAACGGCGGCAGGGGTGAGCGAACAGGTGGGATTTGACAGTGGCAAAGTGATCAAGGGGCGCAAGCGGTTTATCAGTGTCGATACCTTGGGACTGGTGCTGCGTGTGTTCGTGACTGCTGCCAGTGTGGGAGAACGAGCAGGGGGCAAACGGGTACTCAAGCGGGTCAAACGGATGGACAAAGCTGTGTTTCGTCTAACCACCATTTGGGTCGATGGTGGCTTTGATGGCGCACCGTTCCTAATGTGGGTGATGGACGTTTGCCGTTGGATTATCCAAGTGGTGCTGCGACCTGAACAAACCAAGGGGTTCGTGCTGCTCAAAAAGCGATGGGTGGTGGAGCGGACATTCGGTTGGTTGATGCACTGTCGTCGTCTAGTGCGTGACTATGAGTTATTGCCAGAGACCTCAGAGACATTAATCTATCTGGCAATGATTCGGATAATGGTCAAGCGATTGGCGTAAACTTTGACTCGTTACAACTTTTCAAACACCCTCTTAGCGGAGGTGCTGTCAGCTTTGTTTAAAGTAAAATTCGGAGATTATGGGTTGAAAAGTGATTAAAAAAGCTAGTTTATGGAAACGGCTATGGAGGAGGTAGACCCGTGTTTTCGTTTGTTTTGCCATTGCGGGCTATCTTGTTTCAACTGCTCTTTTTATTAATAGCGATCGCGGTTGAGTCAATGATATTCAAAGAGCGCTTAAACCTGACTCGTAGAATTAGCTTGGAATATTCCGCTTCGGTAAATCTATTCTCTACAGCCATTGGTTGGTTATTTTTCTTTACCCTAGAACCCGCTTTACCTCTCGCTTGGAAAGGCCCCTTAATTAGCTACGTTCTATTTAATGCTCGTTCTACCAATACCAATACTTTATTGATTATGCTGGGCTTATTTACTTTTTTCGGCACATTTATTGCAGAGCTACAGGGACTAGAGCTATTACAGATGTTGCTGCAAAGAAATCAAAAAGAAGAGGTAGTCACTCCAAAAATCTATCGCGCCCGTGATAAGTTAAGGCGGCGAGAACTGGGTCTAGCTGCTACCAATAGAGCTACAACTATTTTGTTAGCCAATGCTTGCAGCTACAGTCTAATCTTGTTGATTCTATTAGCGCGTGCCTTCGACCTTAGCTCTCAAGCGAATGGATAAAGTCAAAGAAATTCTTGATACGCTGCAAAAGTTATTACTGCCACCCAAACCATTTTCTTGGCAGACTTTAATTTTGCTGAGTATTTTTTCTTGTCTGATGGCAGCCCTAGCAGGAGATTTAATTCGCAGTTTACTAGCAACTTGCGGCTGGATTTTTTTAATTTTTGGGGTGGGTTGGTTCACGACTGAAAACCCGATCATAGTAGGAGGGCTATCTTTAGGGCCT
This sequence comes from Trichocoleus desertorum NBK24, assembly GCF_030409055.1. Lineage (GTDB taxonomy): Bacteria > Cyanobacteriota > Cyanobacteriia > FACHB-46 > FACHB-46 > Trichocoleus > Trichocoleus desertorum_B. Next base: position 1,965,476 of record NZ_CP116619.1, read on the forward strand.
TGGATTACAGGCATGTTAGTGAGTATTTTCTTGTTTGGGGAATGGCTAGATGAACGTCCTTCGCTCCTATTTGTAAGTTGGCCCTTGATTTCAGCCGCGATCGCCTCTTTAGGAGAATTTATTCAATCAGGCCCCCGATTTAAATATCCAACTCAAGCAGGTCGCCAAAGACTCGTTATTCTTTTTTTAAGCAATTTAATTATTAGTTGTTGGTTTCAACTTTACTTCGTGATTCAAGGCTGGTTAGAGATTTATCCCAGTTTGTTAGCGAATGATTTTAATCAAAGTAACTTTGTAGTCCGCCTAGGAGTGCAAACGACTCAAGCCCCAACAGGTGTAAGCATCCTTAATCAAGCAGAGGCCACGCTAAAAGCGGAACTAGAACCGCGTTCCTGGTCAGAAGTAGAGCGGTGGTTGTTAACACTCAAACAACAGCCAACTGAGTTTGAGAATGCCGTAATGCAACAACTGCCGCCCTCGGAAGAAAATGCTTTATGGCAGTTGCAAGCTCAAATCTTGCCAGATCAACCGGATTACACTTTGCAAATGCTGGCTCTCTGGCAAGGGCCGAGTTCTGACCTAGCCAGTCACTATCTCACCAAAACTTGCCGTGTCACCCAGGGGGAGAACCCACCTGCCTCGGCTTCACCCGTCCCTGAAGCTGCTGTCTCTGCCCCGATTGCTTCCCCAAACCCAACGTTGGACAGTGGCCCCCTAGCGCGTAGCAATGGTCAAATTCTTACTAGTCCAGTTACCCCTGTGCTTCCAACGCCTACAGTTCCAATGCCTGCGGCTCCTGAAGCGCTCCCGCTAACGACAAGCACTAGTAAGATTGAATGCGGATCTATTAGTCGGCCTACTTTGGTTCAACCGGGGCCAACCTTGCGATCTTAGGGTCTGTGCAAGGAATTTGCTTTGCAGGTCAACGCCTTTCGAAAGCCTGAGAACCTGGCCTAAATCAGAAATAGCTCTAGAAACAGCCCAGAAACAGCCCCAGAAATAGTGTTAAGCGCGTCATCAGGAATTGCTGAAGGAGTGAGAAGGTGAATCTCGGCAGAATCTTTACGATCGCCACCAATGTATTTTGGGAAGTCATCCGCGATCGCATCCTCTATTTAATCGGCTTCTTTGCCCTACTGCTGATTATGGCGCTGCGACTGCTGCCAGAAGTAGCGGCGGGCACAGAAAACAAAATTTTGCTTGATGTAGGTTTAGCTGGAATCACAGTTCTGAGTTTAATCATTACTGTGTTTGTAGGGACTGGTCTCATCAACAAAGAAATTGAAAAACGGACTGTCTTAGTGCTAATTGCTAAACCAATTAGCCGTGCTGAATTTGTCATTGGCAAACACCTGGGTTTATCGGCAGTTTTAGCGGTGCTCTTGTCGCTCATGACCGCCATTTATCTCGGGGTGCTGGCTTGGGCGCAGATCCAGTACCCCCTGGTTAGCATCTTGGTAGCAGTTCTCTACTTATTTCTAGAGTTATCTCTACTCACGGCAGCGGCAATCTTGTTCGGGGTGTTCACCAGTTCACTATTAGCGACTCTACTCACCTTCGCCGTTTACCTAGTCGGTCATTTCAGCCGCGACTTGGTGACACTAGGCAACTTAGCTTCCAGCCCAGATTTGCGCCGTCTCACTAAAGGCATCTATCTATTTCTTCCTGATTTGGCTCGGCTCGATCTCAAGAACGAGGCAGTTTATGGAGTTTTGGCAGCTCCTAGGGAACTGTTGCTAAATGCTGGGTATGGGATAGTTTACACAGTCTTACTGCTGGCGATCGCGATCTTAATTTTCTCCAGACGGCAATTCTAAGAGCGAGACTTGCTGCTACAGGGACGCAATCGAGTCAGGGTCAGCGCAATCTCATCAATGGTTTGCCGTAGAGTTGAGGCGGGTTGATTCGACTGATTGACAATAATGCTAAACACCAATGGCTGGTAATGAGGTGGGTTGAGGTAGCCCGACAAAGCCGAAATCCCAGACAGCGTGCCTGTTTTAGCTTGGAGTCGTCCTTGAGCTGGGGTGTCTCGAAAGCGACCTTGTAAGGTGCCACTCACACCCGCTACTGGCAGCGAAGCGCGATAGATCTCAGCTTCTGGTAACTGAGCGATCGCTTGCAAGGTCTGCACTAAAGCCGCTGGGCTGGCTAAGTTATGACGAGACAACCCCGACCCGTCTGCCAAAACGTAGCTATCTGGTTCCACCCCCAATTCGGTCAGCGTTTGGTGGACGACCGCTAAACCTTGCTCAGCGGTAGATAAATCAGCAGCTTGTTTCAGAGAGGCTCCTGCCTGTGCTCCTAAAGACCGCAAAATCGCTTCGGCGTAGAGGTTGTTGCTTTCTCGATTCGTTTCGATCAGCAGGGTTGATAGCGGGGGAGATTCGATCGCGGCAATTTCTGTGTCTGCGGTGGTAGTAGGTGTGTGCGTGACTAAAGTTTTCCCAACGCGAATTTGTTGAGCTGCTAAAGCCCGCTGGAATCGGCGTAAAAAGTTCTGACTGGGGTCTGCGATCGCCACTGCTACAGGTTCCGGTAAGCCTCCTACCCGCAGTTGCCCTTGCACTCGCACTAATGGCTGGCTCAAGTCTCGTCCTACTTCTACAAACTCATCTTCTGTTTCACCGACCGTTACCGATTGGTTGTCGATACGCCAACGCCTCGCCTCTGCTGGATCATCCCATTGCACTCGCAACGGTTGGCCGACCGCTTGGGGCCACAACTGAAGCCCAACCGCATTTTGATTCAGAATTAGACTATTGACGGGAGCACCATACCCCGCCTGAATATCCCCCCATTCCCACTGAGGATTAGGTACGGGGCCACGGAAGTAAGATTCGTCACCTACTAGCTGGGCAGCAGATTGAATTCCCTGGCTACGTAACTGCTGCGCTAGTAGCTTCAGCTCTTGATCTGTCAAGCTCGGATCGCCTCGTCCCAATAACCGTAATTCTGCTGAACTTAAGCTTGTATTTCGGTATACTGAGGTACGAATGCGAAATTGAGGACTTAGTTTGTGTAAAGCAGCCGCAGTAGTCAAAAGTTTGGCGTTAGAAGCGGGCAAAAAATAGCGATCGCCATCTTGAGCATACAAAGTTTCAGCCTTGGCATTTGCAGAAGCTAGAGTCTGAATCAAGATTCCCCAACGGGCGCGAGCAAAGCCAGAACGATTAGCAGCAGATGAGCGTTCTCCCGCTTGAGGGGTTGTAGTGGGAGAGGCATCCGCTTGGAGGATCTGGGCGATCGCTGGCTTTATCTGAGTTGGGCAAATTGAGTCGGTTGTTGCAAAGACAGGTTGCTGTTGAAATCCTTCCCAGATCGTACTTAGCGCCAATAGACATAGAGGTTGGACGATAAAACGTCTCCAAAAAGCAATGGCCATACTGCCACCCCGACTAATCGAATTAGTTGTTAAGTAACGGTGAAGACAGTATAAAAAGACTGACAAGATTTATAGAGGGTGCAAGTGGGGATCACAGAATCAATGGCTTTCCCTTACAATAACCTCATCTTGATCCAGACTCAGTATACGTAAACCCCCTCGTAATACAGGACTTCCTAAGTAATGTTACTGATGAAAGCCCACAACCGGGATGCTGAAAAGCCGCCTGTGCGCCCAGACTCTCAACGCCAAAACTCTGCTAACGGTAATCTGTTGTCCAAGGTAGCTATCCTCTTCTCTGTAATGGCATTAACCTTTAGCGGTTTTGCTATCTACCAAGTCAAACAACTTCAGGCACCAGCACCGTCTGCAACCAAAACTCCCCAATCCAAAATTAATCCTGACGCGAGCAGCTCAACATCAGCGACAACTACCAGCCCCACCACCAGTGCAACTACAGACATTGCGACTACAGAGCCAGGGAAACTAGTCCAGCTTGCCCTCGACAACAAAGCTGAAGTAACTCTATTAACAGCTGAGCGCATTCAAGACCCTGACACTGGCAACTCTGACGTGGTCAATGTGAAATTGCGGATTCGTCGTCTGGCTGAGAACGTCAGTGCCTATGACTTCATCAACGTGGGTGGGGCAGTAGCGCAAGAGCCAGAAAGCACCATTGCGACTTATCAACCTGTTGATCCCATTAAAAAGTCAACAGGCCCAATTTCTTTACAAGGAATCCGCAAAGAGGCTTCCGCAGATGCTTATGTTTGGTTACGGGTGCCCGAAGGGGTGAGTACGCTCAATATTCGAGTTCCTGGAGCTGAAGTATTCGAAGCCGTCAAAATAGTAAATTAGCCCTTGTAACAGTTGCCCAAGGTTAGATTTCTGGGTGAGTGCAGCTAGTATTATTTCGTTGCTTGAATTAGCCCTTTTGCATCACCTTGAAGTCTATGCAAAAGAAAAAGGCAGGTACATGACCTGCCCTATCGACTTCAATCTAATTCTGTCATTCTGTCGGGTTACAGCTTGGTGCCACACTCTGGGCAGAAGTTATTGCTAGAAATGTTCTTGGCACCGCAGCTATTACAGTAAACCAGCTCAGCTGCTTTCTCTAGTTTGTCCCGCTCTGGTAGCCCAATCATTTGAGCATTGCTCTTACCAGGAACGACCATTGGGTAGCAGTTCTCATCACGCTTCACCCGTGCATCTACTAGAACAGGGCCATTATGCGCCAACATCTCTGCGATCGCGCCCTGCAACTCCTCGCGAGAATGGATCAGCATCCCTTTGACTCCAAAAGCATCCGCTAGCTTCACGAAATCAGGCATACCAACTTCCATGTTGGAAGAAGAGTAGCGTTCGCCGTAGAAAGCTTCCTGCCATTGCCGCACCATACCCTGCCAACCATTGTTGAGGATGATGGTTTTAACATTGATGCCATATTGAGCCAGGGTCGCTAGCTCTTGGAGATTCATTTGGAAGCTAGCATCACCACTAATACAGATCACCTGCTCATCTGGTAAAGCAACCTTGGCTCCCATCGCCGCAGGCAAGCCAAAGCCCATCGTTCCCAAACCAGCACTGGAAATCCAACGACGGGGGCCGTTCTTGAGAAACTGTGCCGCCCACATCTGGTGCTGTCCTACATCTGTGGTGTAGTAAGCGCTAGGAGCTTGACGACTAAGTTCTACAATGACCTCTTGAGGAGCCAAGCTGTCAGGATATTGAGGAACGACGAGTGGGTAATCTTCTCTCCAGCGATTAATTCGCTCTAGCCAAGCTTGAGTTTGCGTGGAATAACGAGCATCTCCATCTTCATTGCTGCGTTGCAACAAGTCCACCAAAACTTGCCGTACATCACCCACGATGGGAACTTGGGGCGCTCGGTTCTTACCCACTTCAGCAGGATCAATATCGATGTGAATGACTTTAGCGCGAGAAGCGAACTCGTCTAGCTTGCCAGTCACGCGGTCATCAAATCTGGCCCCGACTGCAATCAGCAAATCACATTCAGTGACAGAAAAGTTAGCGTAGGCAGTGCCGTGCATACCCAGCATACCCAGGGCCAGAGGATGAGACTCTTCAAACGAGCCTTTACCCATGAGCGTAGTAGTCACAGGGATTTGGAAGCGCTCTGCTAGCTCTCGGACTTCCACGTGGGCACCAGCCGCGATCGCGCCTCCCCCGATGTAGAGCAGGGGTTGCCGCGCTTCTCGAATCAGCTTGAGGGCTTGGACAACCTGACGGGGGTTTCCCCTAACCGTGGGTCGATAGCCTGCTAGCTTGATGCTGCCAGGATCAACAGGTCTATAGTCAAATTCTTCTAGCGCCACATCCTTGGGCACGTCAATCAAGACAGGGCCTGGACGACCAGAGCTAGCGACATAAAACGCTTCTGCCGTGATCCGAGCCATGTCTCTGGGGTCGCGCACCACATAGGAGTGCTTGACGATTGGCAGCGTAATCCCCCAAATATCGGTTTCTTGGAAAGCATCACTCCCGATCGCAGATCGAGGGACTTGCCCAGTCACCACCACCAGTGGAATTGAGTCCATATGGGCTGTAGCGATGCCTGTCACCAAATTAGTGGCACCGGGGCCAGAGGTGGCGAAACAAACGCCCACTTCACCTGTCGCCCTGGCATAACCGTCAGCTGCATGAGCTGCTCCCTGTTCATGCCTGACCAGAATGTGTTGAATGCCGCCAGCTTCTACCGCGCGGTATAGCTCATCGTAAATTGGCAGAATCGCGCCACCGGGATAACCAAAAATATGTTTGACGCCGTGACGTTTCAAACTATCAATTAATGCGAAAGCACCAGACGCACGCTTGACCGCTACACTCTGCAACTGCACAGGAAGACCTCTCGGACCGCTATAGGTTAAGGTTGATTACTTTTGTATCTATTGATGCATTAAAGGCTAAGACTTCAGTTTAGAGCCGAATCCTGATCCCTGTCGAGAGATTAACTCCCAATAGTTTCTAGATTGGCTGAACTTACATCAAACCTACACCTGACAAAGGGTAGAGGTGTCTCGGCTGTCAGGAACTGATGACACTTGCAACCCGATTGCCATTAGATCACGTCTTGCAAAACTCGGCGGGTATTTTGCCAAGCCCAAATTCCTACCATACTAACTAAAATGCTCATGCTTAGGAGTACTGCCCGTAAACCAATCGCATCGGTGAGCGGACCTGCGATCGCCAATGGCAAGCTAAGCGCAATATTGACCACATTATTCTGAAAGCCAAACACCTTACCTCGCATAGCTTCTGGCGTTTGTTGTTGAATCAGGGTTTGCATCGGCACCCCAATCAGCGAAGCCCCAATCCCTAAGAAAGCACTTAAACCCAAACCAACCCAAAGATTGGTGGTAAACGTAAACATGCTCAGGGCAAAAGCCATGCACAAAAAGCCAATCAGCGGCAGCGGTTTGTGATGAAAGCGATCGCCCCAGTGACCCAGCACACCCGCACCCAGCACCATACCAATTCCGGCGGCGGCTAACAAAATTCCAAATTGATTCGCTTTGAGACCAATATCTTCTACTAAGTTGATAGCCAGAACCGTCAGCGCTGCAAAGACAGAATACAGAATGGTGAGTTGCAACATGGCATTGCTCACTAGGCGATTCTTCTGGAGATACCGTAAGCCTGCTTTGAAATCGTGCCACGGATGAACTGCTACCAAGTGATCAGCAACCGCCTTCTCCTTAATGGGCATCAGCCACAAAACTACTGCGGCCAAAATATACAAACCGCCTACCATGATTTCTTGGCCGAAGTTACCTGCCAGATTGGCAAAACTCAATAACGGCTCCCCTACCGCAAACCCAATAATTAAAGACCCCAGCATCGTCGTTGTGAACAGGGCGTTGGCTGTCATTAACCCTTCGCGCTCCACCAGAAGCGGAATGGCTGCCTGTTCTGCGGGAGCAAAAAATTGAGTCAGCACTGATTCCAGAAATGCAATCAGGAGCAAGAGCACAAAAGCCTTGGGCAAAATCGGAATCGCTAGGGTGAGTAACCCCCGAAAAAGATTGCCGCCGCTCAAAATTTGTCTTTTAGGAAAGCGATCGACAAAAATGCCTGCTGCGGAGCCAAATAAAATGGCGGGTATGGTGACTGCGATCATCAAGAGCGATCGCATGGAGTTTTCAAATCCTGGTAGAGGCTTGTAATCTACCAGCAAGGTAATCAGTAATACGAAAAAAACTTTATCAGCAATTTGTGAAAGTACCTGCCCCGTCCACAACACTAAAAACGCTCGATTCTTCATCAAGCTGCGAAATCCACTTTCAGAAGGGGGTGGGGTGACTGGGAGCATAAAGTGATGGGAGGGTATAAAGTCCAGGGATTCTACTTCCCCTAGTGTGCGCTTTGTCAGCTCTGAAGTATCAGTTGTCAAGCAATTGGTTCAAAGAGTTGACGGCAATTTCTAGGAGAATCAGCAAGTCAAGCGCGATCGCTAGTTTTTACAGCGCCAGTTTTGTAGCGCCAGTCTTGTTTTTAGCTTACAAAGAGATCGGACTCTCCATAGCGCTGCAATAGGACAGTTAGAAAAACGGCTGCGGTAGTAGCGATGGGCTGAGACGGCGCTGTTGATGCTGTAGGAACCCACCATCCCTGAATGGTTTGCGGCGATCGCCAGAGGTCTAAGTGGTCAATCGCAGGATCGGCGTAAAAACTGTCTGCTCCAGCACCCAGTAGAGCAGAACTCCAATGAGTAAAGTGATCGTGACTGACGCGATGGATCGGGAAGTCTCCGTATAAAGGTACACCCCAACCGTCTAATGCAATCAACGCTTTTACTTTACCTCCCAACTGTTGCCAAGCCCAAGCCGCCCCAATTGCCCCTGCAACCCCAGCACTAAAACTCAAGAATACAAACTCATTGGACTCAGCAGCGAACGGGTTCTGCCGTAAGGTTTCTTGAAGAAACTGCACGATGTGAAACGCCGAATAAGCAGGATAACGCTGAACTGGAAAAACTAGCAACTGTTTAGCGCCATCCACGCCATTTATCTTAGAGCCATCTACCACCGATAAGCCTGGAGTAGAACGCAGCCGTAAATTCTTGAGAAAGCTTCTGGTCAAGTCTATATCGTGCATTCCCGGACAAATAAGGATGCTCATAAATTCAAGATCATTAACAGCTAACTCTGCAATTTCTAGGTTGTCTCAGCTCTACTTGGGTGCTACTTGTTTGGTGCTTCTGGCGAGAGGCTCCGCGATCGCGCTGATTGCCTCTTAACCCTCACGGGAATATTAGAAGCAAAATTCGAATATGGCACAGGTTTAGGTCTCGCTCTCCCATGAATTCAACCACAGTAGATACTGCAATAGAACCCACTCAATTGCGGATCTTGCTAGCCGAAGACCACCTAGTAAACCAAAAAGTCGCACTGTTGCTGCTGAAGCACTTAGGCTACCAGGCTGACGTAGCGAGAAATGGCCTAGAAGTGTTAGAGGCTTTGCATCGTCAGGCTTATGATGTGATTCTCATGGACATCCAAATGCCACAAATGGATGGATTAGAAACAGCTCGTTGCATTCGTCAGGAATGGCCGCCAAACCAACGTCCTTGGATGATTGCCGTGACTGCCAATGCCAGGTTAGGCGATCGCGAGATGTGTTTGGAGGCGGGAATGGACGATTACATCAGCAAGCCGATTAGGATCGAGGAGTTGTCTAGAGCTTTGCTCAGGGGGCAACCAGAGTGGGGCGATCGCTTAATACAGCCCAATACTGGCCCTGTAGCGGTTGATTCGCAAGTCATCCAAGCCTTCCGCAGTATGGTGGGTGAAGACGCGAGTGGCATCTTCGTAGAACTGATCACGAGTTATCTCCAAGAAACTCCCAAAGTGATTCAAGCGATGCAAGCCGCGCTAACCCAAGATGATGTAGCTTTACTGTGCTTGTCAGCTCACACTCTAAAGTCAAGTAGCGCTACCTTAGGAGCCAGTAACTTAGCTAGATTGTGCAAAGACCTAGAGCTTTGCTGTCGGGAAGCCGCACCCATGAGCTTGACGGCAAAAGTTGCTTTAGTAGAGGTAGAGTTCGCCAGGGTTAAAACAGCTTTAGAAGTGGAGCAAAAACGGTGTCTGCCATAAGCACAGCCTTAGATCAGCGAGCGGCTCCATTAGTCTTAGTCGTCGATGACGATGTGTTCATGCGTCTACAGCTCCGTCGAGCTATGGAGCAAGAAGGCTATCAGGTCGTAGAAGCCACCAATGGAGAGCAGGGTCTCGAAGACTATAAGCGCCTTCAGCCCGACATTGTGCTGCTAGATGCGGTCATGCCTGTCATGGATGGGTTTACCTTCTGTGCCAAGCTGCAATCTCTCTCTAGTGGCGACCCTAGTGGCGATCGCACCCCTGTACTGATGATCACTGGCTTAGAAGATGAAGAATCAGTGGCGCAAGCTTTTGCGGCTGGAGCAACGGACTATGTCACTAAACCAATTCATTGGGCCGTGCTCCGCCAAAGAGTCAAACGCCTCATTCAGCAAAGCCAACTTTACCGCCAATTAGAATCAGCCAATCAAGTCCTACAACGCCTAGCCTCTATAGATGGCCTCACCCAACTTGCCAATCGCCGCTGTTTTGATGAGCACCTCTATCAAGAATGGCAACGCCTGACACGAGAGCAAGCCCCCCTGTCTCTGATCCTATGCGACATAGATTGCTTCAAGCATTACAACGATACCTATGGACATCAAGTAGGCGATGACTGTCTTCACCAAATTGCTAAAACTATCAGTAGTTGTGTCAAGCGCCCTGCCGACCTAGCAGCCCGCTACGGTGGTGAAGAATTCGCCTTGGTTTTGCCAAATACAGAGTCGCGGGGTGGGGTCAAAGTAGCTCAAAACATCCAATTCAAAGTCAAAGCTCTGCAACTCCCCCACAAAAGTTCTCAGGTTGGTGATTATGTCACTTTGAGCTTGGGCATTGCCACGATGATTCCCCAGGTTGACTCAAATCCCTCTACCTTAGTCACCGCTGCGGATAAAGCCCTATATCAAGCTAAGGCCGCAGGGCGCAATCAGTACTGTATATATCAACCTCACTAATCAAACCTAAATCATCTACCCATCTTTACTATGCCTTTCTCTAGAGGGAGTATTTTAGGGTAATCATTCGCTATTTTCTTTATTAAAGAAGCCATCATCCGTTAAGCCCAGAGCACGGACAGTAGGTTAACGGTGGGCGGTTACCGCTGCTAAAACATTTTTTAATCCCATCCCCTCTAGGGGGATGTTAGCCTAGGGGAGACTAGGAGGCACTTAAGGCAGAGTCTTTCAGCTCAATCGCTGCTTTAGGTTGCTACCGATTTGTCAGTTCAGATTCACTAAAGCGCAAGGTCGAGGAATACATAGTGGTTGCAACTCCCGAAAAACAGCAACAACAAGCCCCAGCTTCCGGTACCCCCCAAGATCGAGTGGCTGTATTGCTGATGGGCTATGGAGAAGTCGAAAGCTACGAAGATTTTGCGAACTATAATGAGCAAGCTCTAAACTTACTCACTGCTAAGTTCGCTCCAGTTCCCACTTGGATCTATCCTCCCCTAGCCAAGCTCCTCGCAGTTTTTGATTTACATGAGTGGGGACACCAGCACGACAACTTTATTTCGCCGCACAATGCTATTTTTGAGCAGCAGCGGGCTGGAATCGAAAAAAACTTACAAGCGAGATGGGGCGATCGCGTCCAAGTTTTCAAAGCTTTTAACTTCTGTGCACCCTTTCTGCCAGAACAGGTGCTAGCCGAGATCAAAACCAAAGGCTTTGACAAAATTTTGATCTACCCGCTTTTAGTTGTGGATTCCATCTTCACCAGTGGCATCGCTGTGGAGCAAGTCAATCATGCTCTGACAAAACTGGCAGATGGCACCGAGCATTGGGTGAAGGGGCAACGCTATATCCCATCCTTCTACAGTGAGCCAGAATATATTGAGCTGCTAGCGAATTTGGTAGAGGAAAAAATCAAAGCAGATTTAGCTGTAGCGCACCTCCCTTCCCAAACGGGCATCATTTTGATGAATCATGGCTGCCCCCATAAAGCAAAAGGCTTCACCTCCGGGATTGAAGAAAGTGAAGCGCTTTACAATCGAATTCGGGAAAAGCTGATTTATCGCTACCCCCTGATTTCTCCGGGTTGGCTAAACCATCAAACTCCTTTGATTGAGTGGACGCAGCCTAATGCTGAGTTAGCGGCCAAGAACTTAATGGATTTGGGGGCAACAGCACTTGTCTTTATGCCGATTGGCTTTGCGACTGAAAACCACGAAACGCTTTTAGACGTAGACCACATTATTCATGGTCTGCGCCGCCAACGGCCCGACGTGACCTATGTCCAGATGGAATGTGTCAATGCCCATCCTGAGTTCTTGCAGATGGCGGCAGACTGGGCTAATCCGCAAATCGAAGCGTTGTTGTCAGAGCAAGCCTTGGCGGTAAACCCAAGCCTAGCCGCAGTTCAAGCCCAACATACCCATGACCACCATGATCATGGTCATCACAACCACGGTCATGACCACGATCATCATCACGGGCACCACCATCACTAGAGAACGAGTGTGATGGCGGTAGAGGTATTAGCGTAGCGATCGCCTCTAGATAAACCTATCGTTAACAAAGCAAGGGGGCTAATGACCCCCTTTTTGCTGTGATTTTCAGTTTGCACCCGTTCCTAAGCTTCAACGTCCTAAGCTTCAACCAAGCCCTGCGAAGCGACCACAGATACACCGCGTAGCTTACAAGTGTTTTCGACTAAGCTCTGGGCAAATTTGTCGAATCGTTCGGATAGTTTTTCGTCTCGTAGCTGACCGCTTTGGTCAAAGGCACTCCAGGCTTGTCCGATCGCGACTTGTTCTGGAATCACCCAAGCATGCACCCACCGCATAATCACTCGCAGGTCGTTCAAGGCGTTGCTGTTGGATTGTCCACCCAAAACGCTGATCAGCCCAGTCACCTTACCAGATAATTGCTGAAAGCTCAGTAAGTCCAAAGCGTTTTTTAGCACCCCACTGAGGCTGCCGTGGTACTCCGGGGTAGACAAGATCAGGCCATCTGCCTGCTGTACCGCTTGCCGTAAACGCGCTACGTCTGGGTAGTCTAAGTACTCCTCTTGACCTCCCTGACAAAAGGGCAGATTTAAGGTACGGAGGTCGATAACTTCTACTTCCGCACCGAGCGATCGCACCCGTTCTGCCGCTACATGCAGCGCTTGGTAGCTGTGAGAGTCGGCGCGTAAGCTACCACCGATGCCAACAAATCTAACCATAGGTCTAACCCTTATAACGAAATTCCATGCAAGCTTGAAATAGCAACTCATAGCTTCAACAGAAAACCGAGTCTGAATTAGCCGGGACAAATTTGGTTTTCTGGGAGTCTACTCTCTAGAAGCTGCGCTCTTGAAAAGCGAAGTCATTACGACTACACTTATCTTAGCGATTAAAGTTACATTTTGTCAAATTCCTATCTCTCTCTTGAGAGAATTAAGTAGGAATTTGTCGAAGGCTGTAGTAGACCTAGTAATTAGACCTAATTACAGGAGTAGTTAGCTCAAAATCCTGCACTCAGGATTGGGAAAGTTAAACTAGATAAGAGATTCCCTCGCTCCTACTGCGAAGCAGAGTTTTGCAGCTCTACCCAGAGGAGCCAGGTTCAGGCGGGAGGCAAAAGGCAATCCAGTATGAAAAGTTTCCGCAAGACACTGACAAATAATCGACTTATGAGGAGTTCTGCCGTTACTGGGGCAATCACAGCTAGTTGGTTTTTGCTCCAAACTGTGTTGCTAACGACTCCAGGGCTAGCTCAAGCAGGCCGCAACTCCCTCACTTACGGTGAGCTCTTGCGGAAAATTGATGCAGGCGAGGTATCGCGGGTTGAGGTCGATCCAACCCAAAATGTCGCTAGAGTGCGATTGGAGGGGGAGAAAAAAACCGACACGATGCAGGAAGTGCCTCTGCTGGAGCAAAATCCAGAGTTGGTGGAGCGCCTTCGAGCCAACGACGTTGACTTTGAAGTGCAGCCGTCTCCCGACAACAGTACAGCCGTGGGTCTACTGGCCAATCTACTGTTGATTTTTCTGCTAATCGCGGGTTTGCTGATTATTCTGCGGCGCTCCACCAATTCCCCAGGTCAGGCGATGAACTTTGGTAAGTCGCGGGCTCGCTTCCAAATGGAAGCCAAAACAGGGGTCATGTTTGATGACGTGGCTGGCATTGAGGAAGCTAAGGAAGAACTCCAAGAAGTGGTTACTTTCCTCAAGAAGCCAGAACGCTTTACTGCCATTGGAGCGCGGATTCCTAAAGGAGTGCTGTTAGTCGGCCCTCCAGGAACCGGGAAAACCTTGTTAGCTAAAGCGATCGCTGGGGAAGCAGGGGTGCCCTTCTTCAGTATCTCTGGTTCTGAGTTCGTTGAAATGTTTGTCGGTGTGGGTGCGTCTCGCGTCCGTGACTTGTTCAAGAAAGCCAAAGAAAGTGCCCCTTGCATCATCTTTATTGATGAGATTGATGCGGTAGGTCGGCAACGGGGCGCAGGCATCGGCGGTGGCAATGATGAGCGAGAGCAAACCCTCAACCAGTTGCTCACCGAGATGGATGGCTTTGAAGGCAACAACGGCATCATCATCATCGCGGCCACCAACCGTCCTGATGTCTTGGATTCTGCTTTATTGCGTCCTGGCCGCTTCGATCGCCAAATTATGGTAGATTTGCCCAGCTATAAAGGCCGCTTGGGAATTTTAGAAGTTCATGCTCGCAATAAGAAGCTAGCACCCGAAATCTCTTTGGATACGATCGCCCAACGCACCCCTGGCTTCTCTGGCGCTGATCTGGCCAACTTATTGAATGAAGCAGCTATCTTGACCGCTCGACGGCGCAAAGATGCAGTGACACCTCTAGAAGTGGATGATGCGATCGATCGCGTCACCATTGGCTTAACGCTCACGCCATTACTTGACAGCAAGAAGAAGCGCCTAATTGCCTATCACGAAGTAGGTCACGCCCTCCTAATGACGCTGCTAGAGAAAACTGACCCTCTAGACAAAGTGACGATTATTCCCCGCTCCGGTGGAATTGGGGGATTTGCCAAACCGCTACCTAACGAAGAAACCATTGATGATGGTCTTTACAGTCGATCTTGGTTGATCGATCGCATCACCGTTTTCTTGGGTGGCCGTGCCGCAGAAGAAGAAGTTTTCGGGTATCACGAGGTCACGAAAGGCGCTTCGGGAGATATCCGGGCTGTGGCTGACTATGCAAGAGAAATGGTGACTCGCTACGGCATGTCTGACTTAGGCCCATTTGCGCTCGAAAGCCAAAGCAGCGAAGTGTTCTTAGGTCGAGATCTGATGAATCGCCCGAACGAATACTCTGAGGAAGTTGCCACTAAAATCGATCGCCAAGTCCGAGCGATCGTCTTTCAATGCCATGAAAGAGCCCGCACTTTGTTACGAGAAAATCGGGCTTTGATGGATCGGCTGGTAGATACCTTGCTCGATCAAGAAACAGTGGAAGGCGATCAATTCCGCCAGATTGTAGCCGAATACACGCAGTTGCCTAGCAAGCATCAACCAGCGGCTGCAAGTGAAGTCAGCAGCAAGTAACTAGAGCTGGTAATACCTGTAGTGGGGCATCCGGCTCGCACAGATTAGCCAGTACTCTGCTTGAATTCAAAACTTAAACTTACAAAAGAGAGTGAACAGATTTCTAAGACTGCTCACTCTCTTCACTTTTTGGAATGCTTTAGTTCGGAACGCCTAATCAGGGACGCCTAATCAGGGACGCTTAATTAGGACGGCTAGAAACTGAGCGACCAGCTCTTTGCTGAGTATACATAGCTCGCAATACTAAGGCTGGATCAACCCATTGCCCAGAATACTTCATCCCCCAATGGAGGTGGGGGCCAGTGGTACGGCCTGTCATACCAACTCGGCCAATTCGGGTACCCGCGACTACTTGCTGACCTTCCCGCATCTGAATGCCACCTTCACGATCGATCATAGAACGACCACCGTTGGCAGCTTCAACATGACCTCGCATATGGCAGTAAATATGTTCCCACTCACCTGACTGAATGACGACTGAAGTACCGCAAGCACTGTTATCTGATACTTCAACGACGGTGCCGTTCCACCAGCTCCGGATGTAGCTGCCTTCGGGAGCTGCCATATCTAAGCCGTGGTGAAATTCTTGGCTGTAACCGCTGGGAGATTGGCGATAGCCAAATGCAGACGTATAAGCTTGAAAATTTTCAACTGGGAAAGAAGCGCCTTGCCAAGTGCTGCCTGTTGCGACTTGACTGGCTTCAACTTCTACAGCTTTAGCGGTTTCCTGAGGCCAATCAGAGGCGACGAAGCCCGCTAAACCCAAACCTGCAATTAACAGGTATTGTCCAATTCGAAGCATAGTTTTAGATTTCAGGGGCGACGTGGATGCTTGCTGCTTACTCCTCAACTGCTCAACAAACTTACAATTGCGTTTCTCCATACAGCGTCCTTTGCGGATGACGAAATAATTTCCAAGGTTTCAATCAGGGGGCAGGATTGAGGCTGTTGTCGTTCAAGCACTCAGGTTATGTACGTCGATACACCCGTTTAAGTTCCTCAAGCGATCGCTCCTAGAATTATGAAGTTGTTCGCTCAGAGTCTTTTCTTAGAGTCATTTTGTATTAAGAAGCACTAATAGCCAGCAACGCTAACTCAGCGCTTCCGGAGTATATTACCCTAGGCCGCTGGCAAATCTATCAGGTCTTTATGTCAATTCGTCACAGAGTTGCCCAATCAGTACGATTTCGTGTTTATATCTGTTACAACTTTTTACAGTCCATTAATTTTTACAAACTGCTGCCGTAGCCATGCAGATTAATATTTTTCCCATACCGCTGGTACTCAATACGACGGCGATCGCAGGGGCAAGTTTGTGGTCGCTAGGCTTATATTTAGGATTCTCACCCGTGAGCCAATGGGTAACGGAGCAAATCAATCGCTGGTTTAACTTTGCCGAGCGATCGCTCTACACATCAGAAGCTGAGTTTGAGCGGACTCGAAAAGCACGGGAAGCGCAAAATGCTTTCTACGCTTCAGTATTTAGCATCGTGCCGTTTCTCGGAGTTGGAGCGCTGTGCAACTACGGAGTCGAAATTAGTTTAGGTGAAAGCTGGGCTATCAGTTTAGGAATTTTGACTTGTATCGGCTGTGCTGTTTATGAATTGGGCCGCCGAGATGGGCAGGCTGCGGGGAAGTGAGAAAAAAGCAGGGATGGAGGAGGGATGAAAAGGGAAAGATGAGAAGTTAGGAGTTAGGAGACGAGTTGAAGCCTAATTCTTCAGCAACGATTTGACTGAGTTTTTTGGCGGCTCCGGGTTGACCTCGAACACTGCGGAGGCGATCGCGAATTTGTTGCAATTGCTCAGGATGCTCTAGCCAATCTAGAGCTAAGTCTGCGATTTCTTGCGGCTGTACGATGCCCACTTTTTCAGGCACGATTTGCTCCTGCGCCCAAATGTTGGGCCAAGCTAGCAACCGAGGTTTGCGGAGAAACCACCAATTGATCAGTTTGGCGAAACTGCTGCCCACCCCAGGCAAGTTGACCAGTAAGCCAGGGATACCGCCCCAAGCCCGCATGGCATCTGCTTGTTGCATGGGAATTAGCACAATCATGGGAACGGCGAGAGATCCCAACTCGGCAGTGTTCGCGCCGACTGTAGTCAGGCAAAGTTGGCATTGGGAAAGGAGGTCGTAGGCAGGGAAATCAGTCCGCAGTTCTACTTGAACTCCTGCTGTGGTCTTTAAATAAGGCTGTGGGCCTGCTTCCGACACCACCAAGTTTGCCGCTACACCACCGAATAATTGTGAAATCGAATTTTGCTCAGGATCAGCGAATCGAGTTAAGGTTTGCAGACTGAGGGTAGGTGCCACCGGAATGACAAAGCGAGTTTGGGGTCGAATCGCGTGAATGCGCTCCGCGATCGCCAAGGTTAGCGGGACACCTTGAGCTAGTTTGGCTGGCTTCGACCCTGGTAATAAGCCGATCAGTTCTGTGCTTTTACCTGCGCTGGCATTTGTTAAATGGCTCTTGGGTCGCTCGAAGGTGCCTGCTTCTGCCATTAAGTCACCCACGACGGTAAATTTGTGGGCTTGGGTAGGGGGAACTTGAGCGGCAATTTCTGGTTTCATGACACCAAAGCGATCGATCCAGCGTAGCCAACGAGCATCCCACTCGGCGTAAACTACAGTTCGGTACCCTAAGCGCTTACCGATTAACACGGGAAAGAACTGGTCGCCGCCTAGAAACAAAACCACACCGCGATCGCGCCAATCCCAACCGTCTGTGGTTTTTCCTGACAGCAAAAACCTAGCAAAATGCTCAGCCGCTTGGACTCGGTCAACTTCTGGGTAGCTTTGCGCGATCGCCGCTTCTTGGCCGCTAGCATTGGGGCAAGGAGATAGAACAACCGAAATCCGCACTTGGGCGCGATCGTCTCCAAGTTGCGCTCTCAAGGCCCTAACCACAGGTTTCACCCAGGTGGCTAGCTCTCCAGGCCCATTGGAGAGAATCAAAATATCAACAGCAGACACTAGTTTGCTTCTCCTGTCCTTAGCACTCGCTCAGTTTGCGCCAAACTCACTCTTCCTAAGATAAATTTTTTCTAGAGCGACTTTGATCACTCTAATTAACTCACTTACGGCTGTGGATGCGATCGCTCAGCTTGAATCCGCTTCTTTTCGAACTTCTTTTCGCACTTCTTCACATACGTCTAGATAGGGATCGTAAGCCATGACAGACCTGATCATTGCATCTAAACAGGGAGACATTTCCCAAGTAGAAGCCCTACTAGCTCAAAAAGCAGACGTAAATGCTCAGGATGAGGAAGGCTCAACAGCTTTAATCGCAGCAGCAGAAGCAGGGCATGCGGATGTGGTTGCAGCACTGCTGAACCAAGGCGCAGAAGTCAACGCTCCAGACCCAGATGGCTGGTCTGCCTTAATGGGTGCGGCTGCAGCTGGGCACCTTCTGATTGTTCAATTACTGCTCAATAAAGGTGCAGAAGTTAATGCCAAAACCAGTTTTGGTTTAACGGCACTAATGAGCGCTGCTGCTAAAGGCCATCCGGAAGTTGTGAAAACTTTGTTAGCCAGCGGTGCCGATATTAATGCCAAGGATGACCATAGTTGGACTGCTTTTGTTTGGGCAGCGGAAGAAAAGCAGACGGAGGTAATGGAGCTACTAAAGCAAGCCCGTCTAGGCTCCTAGCATTGTCACAAGCCAAATAACTATTTGAATAAGCGGTAGTTTCAGTAAATTTTGGAAAGACTGTATAAATTAGCTTTTCTTTCTGGATTTGGTTATTAACACATAAAATCAAAAGCTTTAAGGCTGAAGTAATCAATCGCATTAAATGAGCGGCCTCTAATTAATGAAATTGTTAAATATCCACCAGAAATAAACTTTTTTAGGCAATTTACCACCTAAAAATCCGCCAATCTATTAATTATTTCTCGAAATAATTATTGTTAGTCCAGACGATGAAGCTAACTTACCCCCTTGGCCGTTGGGGTTTTGTTGCCTCACCACCGTCCCTACAAGAAGATTCTACACAGAAAGGTTAAGAAATATTAATAACACATGAGCGCTTACACTCACTCATTATAAATAAATGTAAAGAAAGTTCTCAGTTTTTTTATCAAATTGTGTCAGTTAGCTGTCAAACTGCTCACTTGGTAAGGATTTTCTGGTAAAAACACTCATGGGCCACTAATTTGTCTCACCGTGCAAAACCTCGCTTCTATCCTAGCGCTGGGTTTTATAAGGCATGTCCAAGATGAGGCACCTTTGGTGAAACAAGCCCAAGTTGTCCTGTGAGTGGCTGAAAGGCAAATGGGTGGAAAGCTGGAGTCATATCCTCCCCCAGCCGATCCCTAGTGATGCCAATAAGAGAACACGTATAACAAGGAGCCCAACCGCATGTTCACCCACGTCAAGCCCACCGTTCGACACATTGCGCCTGACAACATCCAAGGGCGCTCTCTGATTAAGGTGGTCTATGTCGTGCTAGAGCCGCAGTATCAGAGTTCTCTCTCAGCAGCGGTTCGCTCTATTAACCAGAACAATCCCAATGTGGCGATCGAGATCAGCGGTTACTTGTTGGAAGAACTCCGCAGCCCTGAGAATCTTGAGGCGCTTGAGCAAGATGTCGCCAACGCCAATATTTTCATTGCGTCACTGATTTTTATTGAAGAGTTGGCAGAAAAAGTGGTTGCGGCAGTAGAACCGCACCGCGATCGCCTGGATGTGGCCGTGGTCTTCCCTTCCATGCCAGAAGTCATGCGCCTGAACAAAATGGGCACCTTCTCAATGGCGCAGTTGGGCCAGTCGAAAAGCGCGATCGCCCAGTTCATGCGGAAGCGCAAAGAAAAATCTGGTGCTGGTTTCCAAGACGGCATGTTGAAGCTGCTACAAACCCTGCCTAAGGTGCTGAAGTACCTACCAATGGACAAGGCGCAGGATGCCCGCAACTTCATGCTCAGCTTCCAATACTGGCTCGGCGGCTCTCAGGAAAACCTAGAAAACTTCCTGCTGATGCTGAGCGATAAATACGTCGCTAAGAGAGTGGGCCAGCAGAGCTTCGCGCCCTTACAATACCGCGATCCCGTCACCTACCCTGATATGGGCATCTGGCATCCCCTCGCCCCAGCCATGTACGAGGATGTCAAAGACTACTTCAATTGGTACAACAGCCGCACCGACATTTCTGCCGACCTCAAAGATCCGCTGGCTCCTTGCGTGGGTTTGGTGCTGCAACGGACACACCTAGTCACAGGTGACGATGCTCACTATGTGGCGATGGTGCAAGAACTGGAGTGCATGGGCGCAAGGGTGATCCCTGTATTTGCAGGCGGTCTGGATTTCTCCAAGCCCATCGATGCTTACTTCCAAGACCCGATCGCTAAATCCACGATTGTTGATACTGTCGTTTCTCTGACTGGGTTCGCGCTAGTCGGTGGCCCCGCACGGCAAGATCATCCCAAAGCGATCGAGTCTTTGAAACGCTTGAACCGTCCCTACATGGTGGCGTTGCCGCTGGTCTTCCAAACCACTGAAGAATGGCAGGACAGCGACCTTGGTCTACACCCAATCCAAGTGGCTTTGCAAATTGCGATCCCGGAACTGGATGGCGCGATCGAGCCGATTATTTTGTCGGGTCGGGATGGTGCTACGGGTAGAGCGATCGCGCTGCAAGACCGAATTGAAGCAGTAGCTCAGCGGGCGATGAAGTGGGCTAGTCTCCGCCGCAAACCCAAAGTAGACAAAAAACTAGCGATCACCGTTTTCAGCTTCCCACCGGATAAAGGTAACGTCGGCACTGCCGCTTACCTGGATGTCTTTGGCTCCATCTACAAAGTGCTGGAAGCCATGAAGCAAAATGGTTACGACGTACCGGAATTACCTGAGTCACCAGAAGCCCTGATGCTAGAGGTGATTCATGACGCTCAAGCTCAGTACAACAGCCCCGAACTCAACATCGCCTACAAGATGTCGGTGCCTGAGTACGAGGAGCTAACCCCTTACCACGAGCGTTTGCATGAGTCTTGGGGGCCTGCACCAGGACACCTCAACACCGATGGTCAAAACCTGCTGATCTACGGCAAGCACTTTGGCAATGTGTTTATTGGAGTGCAACCAACCTTTGGCTATGAAGGTGATCCGATGCGGTTGCTATTCTCCCGCTCGGCTAGCCCTCACCACGGCTTCGCGGCTTATTACACCTACCTAGAGCAGATCTGGAAAGCCGACGCAGTATTGCACTTCGGTACCCACGGCTCCTTGGAGTTCATGCCTGGTAAGCAAATGGGCATGTCCGGCGAGTGCTACCCCGATAACCTGATCGGCACCATCCCCAACCTCTACTACTACGCGGCCAACAACCCTTCGGAAGCCACGATCGCTAAGCGTCGATCCTACGCCGAAACGATCTCTTACCTCACTCCTCCAGCGGAGAATGCGGGCCTCTACAAAGGGTTGAAAGAACTCAGCGAACTGATTGCTTCTTACCAAACCTTGAAAGATAGCGGTCGCGGTGTCCCCATCGTCAACACGATTATGGACAAGTGCCGGATCGTCAACTTGGACAAAGATATTGCCCTGCCCGATCAAGATGCCAAAAATATGACGGCAGACGAGCGGGACAACATTGTGGGCATGGTCTACCGCAAGTTGATGGAGATCGAATCGCGCTTGTTGCCCTGTGGCCTGCATGTGATTGGCAAGCCACCCACTGCGGAAGAAGCAATCGCAACTCTGGTCAATATCGCCGGACTCGATCGCCCCGAGGAAGAAGTCAAGAGCTTGCTGCGGATTATTGCTGAAAGCATTGGTCGCGACATCGACGACATCTATAAGAACAGCGATCGCGGCCTGCTGGAAGATGTGCAACTACTTCAAGACATCACCCTGGCTTGCCGTGCTGCTGTCGCTGCCTTAGTGAAAGAGCAAACCGACGCTGATGGCCGAGTCTCCAAAGTCTCGGTGCTCAACTTTTTCAACATGGGCCGCAAAGAACCTTGGATTGAAGCCTTGCAGCAAGCAGGTTATCCCAAAGTCAATGGGGACGACATCAAACCCCTGTTCGAATATTTAGAATTCTGCCTCAAGCAAATCGTGGCAGACAACGAACTTGGTGCTTTGCTCAAAGCCCTCGAAGGTGAATACGTCCTTCCTGGCCCCGGTGGTGACCCCATTCGTAACCCGGATGTGCTGCCGACAGGTAAAAACATTCACGCCCTCGATCCCCAATCCATTCCCACGACAGCAGCCGTACAAGCCGCTCAAATCGTGGTCGATCGCCTCCTAGATCGGCAACGAGCAGAAAACGGCGGACAGTGGCCCGAAACTGTATCTTTCGTGCTCTGGGGAACAGACAACATCAAGACTTACGGCGAATCCTTGGCGCAGGTCATGCTGTTGGTAGGGGTACGGCCTGTCGCTGATGCTCTGGGACGGGTCAACAAGCTGGAGATGATCCCTCTAGAAGAACTCGGTCGGCCTCGCGTGGATGTGGTGGTCAACTGCTCTGGGGTGTTCCGTGACTTGTTCATCAATCAAATGAACCTGCTCGATCGCGCCATTAAGATGGCTGCTGAAGCAGATGAGCCTCTAGAGATGAACTTTGTCCGTAAGCACGCCATGAAGCAAGCCGAAGACATGGGCATCAACCTGCGTCAAGCAGCGACTCGTGTGTTCTCGAATGCTTCTGGCTCTTACGCAGCAAACGTCAACTTGGCGGTGGAAAACAGCACTTGGGAAGCGGAAGCGGAACTCCAAGACATGTACTTGGCCCGCAAGTCCTTTGCCTTCAACTCCGATAATCCGGGGATGATGGAGCAAGACCGCAGTTTGTTTGAGTCAGCCTTGAAGACGGTGGATGTCACCTTCCAAAACCTGGACTCCTCTGAGATCTCCCTTACGGATGTGTCCCACTACTTTGACTCCGACCCCACCAAAGTTGTAGCGCGGCTCCGGGGCGATGGCACAGCACCTGCTTCCTTTATTGCAGATACCACGACTGCCAACGCTCAAGTGCGAACCCTTTCGGAAACCGTGCGCTTGGATGCTCGGACTAAGATGCTGAACCCCAAGTGGTACGAAGGGATGCTCAGCCACGGTTACGAAGGCGTGCGGGAACTCTCCAAGCGCTTGGTGAACACAATGGGTTGGTCGGCGACCGCTGGTGCAGTGGACAACTGGATCTATGAGGACACCAATGCCACGTTCATCCAGGATGAAGAGATGCGGAAGCGGTTGCTAAACCTCAACCCCCACTCGTTCCGCAAGATGGTTTCCACACTGCTGGAAGTTAACGGTCGCGGCTACTGGGAAACCAGCGAAGAAAACCTCGATATGCTCCGCGAACTTTATCAAGAAGTAGAAGACCGGATTGAAGGGGTTGAGTAGTCAGGCGAACTGTTGGTTTTTTTAAGCTGCTTAAACAGTTGGCACAAATGAATTAATTGATCTACTTAGGGGAGGCTCACAAATGTCTCCCCTTTTTGCTTGCGTTAAATTAAAGTCATCTGTTTGTGGAGTCCTGCGATCGCGCCATGACTAGCTTCACGGTTGACCTTGATTCTGTGATTGATCTAACTAATGAGCAGTTTTATCAGCTCTGTCAGAAAAACCGTGATTTGAAATTTGAACGCTCTGCGACCGGAGAATTGATCATCATGGCACCTACAGGAGGAGATACGGGAAGAAGCAATTTTGAAATTGCGGTTGAGCTAGGGATTTGGAACCGCCAAACAAAATTAGGAGTGGCTTTTGATTCTTCCACTGGCTTCAAGTTACCTAACGGCGCTAATCGTTCTCCTGATGTGGCTTGGATTCAGCAAGCGCGATGGGATGCTCTGACTCCTGAGCAAAAAGCAGGTTTTATTCCCCTCTGTCCAGACTTTTTGATTGAGTTGGTATCGCCCAGCGATCGCTTGACCACAGTACAAGAAAAAATGCAGGAATATCGTGAGAATGGAGTGCAGTTGGGTTGGCTAATCGATCGCAAATCTCAGCAAGTGGAAATTTACCTTCCCGATCGCGATGTGGAGATTCTCAAATCGCCTGTATCACTTTCCGGAGAAGGGATATTGCCTGGGTTCGTACTCAATCTTGCTTCTGTTTGGTAAAAGAGCGATCGCCCTCAATGCCTCTGCTGGATCACTTCCTAGTTAACCTTGACTTGAGCAGGTAGACGCTCCCATCCTGTGCCCTCATAGCCAAAATCAAATAGATGAGGATGCAAAACTTCGGCAAGGATTTCTAGGGAATCCACTAACCGGGGGCCAGGACGATTAAAATACTGATTGCCGTCTGTAATGTAAACATTGCCCGCTTGCACTGCTCGTAACGTCGGCCATTCAGAATATTTGGCTAAAGCGATCGCATCTTGATGAGTGCTTTCCAAGTCATAGCCGCAAGGCATCAAAATTATCACCTCAGGATCGGCAGCTACCAAGGCATCCCATTGCAACCAAGGTGAGTGCTGACCAACTACACCAAACAGGGATTGACCTCCGGCTAACTCAACCAACTCAGGTATCCAATTGCCTGCGGCCATTAACGGTTCAGCCCATTCAATACAGGCAACCGTGGGGCGATCGCTCAGAGCTTTTGTTTTGGTAGTACATGCCTCTACTCTGGCTTGTAGTTGAGTCAGGCTGGGTTGGCTCTCAATCCCAAAGGTGATCGCAACCCGCTCAATATCATCCCAAACATCGTTTAGGGTATTCGGTTGTAACGAGATAATTTCAGGCTGGGTTCCGGTAAGCGTGGCCACGGCTAGCTCGACATCCGCTAGATTGACAGCGCAAACTTCGCATTGAGCTTGGGTCAGAATATGAGTCGGCTGTAACTGCTCTAAAACCTCAATTTTGGCTCGATAAACGCTGAGTGCGGATTGGAGCAAGTCAGTCACGCGATCGTGAATTTCCGCACTTGTACCCACTGGGTTAAATTTAGGTTCTGTGCAAATCGGGCGGGTTAAAATCTCCGCTGGGTAGTCACACTCATGCGATCGCCCTACAACTTGATCCATTAAACCTAACTGAGCCAGAATCTCTGTGGCACTAGGGATTAAAGAGACAATTCTTCGCTCTAGATTAACCACGAGTGCTTTCCTCAAAAACTTCGTTCATGTACGTGATAAGTATGATCTGCGATCGCGCCTTACTGCAATAATTTCTAGGGCTCATGCAACTGTTTTTGCATTTTGATGTGTAAAATTCCTGCTTCTTTAAAGACATCTCCAACCTGAACAAAGCCGAGTTTTTGGTACAAGTCTTTGATATAAAGTTGAGCATGTAGTTGCACTATTTCAACCTTCCATTGAGCAAGGAATTCTAGTGCAGCTTCCATGATTTTGCGACCGATTCCTTGCCCCCGAAATTCTGGCAAAACAGCCAACCGCTCAATCTTGACGGTCTGCTCATTTAAATGGCGCAGCCGAGTTGTACCAACAACTTGCCCCTGCCAAAAAGCTAGAATATGCTTGCTCTCTGGATCTAGTCCGTCGAAATCTAAGGCTGGATCAACTCCCTGCTCGACTTGAAAAACTAAAGCTCGAATGGCTTGAATGGATGCTTGAGCTTCGGCATAGCTTAAAACTGCCAGTTTCAAGGTTTCCATGAGTGGATTAAGAGATGATTTTGGCCGGATTCCAGCATCCTGTTAATCAACGCCTTCAAGGGGTGCAAATCCTTGACGTTGGATGTTTTCTGTAATTGCATAAGGTTCTAAGAATTGCAGTAGATAATCGGGGCCACCTGCTTTAGAGCCAACCCCAGAGAGCTTAAAGCCGCCAAAGGGTTGACGAGCCACGATCGCGCCTGTAATGCCTCGATTGATGTACAAATTGCCCACCTCAAACTCAGCTTGAGCTTGCTGAATGTGAGAAGGAGTGCGGGAATAAAGACCGCCTGTAAGTGCGAATTGCGTGCCATTCGCGATCGCCAAAGCTTCAGCAAAATTCTCAGCCCGAATCACAGATAGCACTGGGCCAAAAATTTCTTCTTGAGCAATCGCGGCGGTAGGAGCGACTTCACTAAAAACCACAGGCCCCACAAAATACCCTGTGTCCGGAGTTGACATTTCCAAAGCAACTTGGGCTTCAGATTTGCCTTGATCGATATAACCTTTAATGCGATCGCGGGCAGTGGCATCAATGACTGGGCCGACTTGAGTACTCGGATGAGCCGCATCCCCTACGTTGAGCGATCGCGTTGCTTCTACTAGCCGAGCCACAAACCCTTCGTAGATGGGCTCTACCACAATGACTCGTGAGCAAGCAGAGCATTTTTGGCCGCTATAGCCAAAGGCCGATTGCACAACCCCTTGCACCGCTTGGTCTAAATCAGCGCTCTCATCAATAATGATGGCGTTTTTGCCACCCATCTCAGCGACTACCCGCTTGAGGTGTCTTTGTCCTGGTTGCAAAATGGCAGCATCCGCATAAATGCGGCAACCCACCTCTTGAGATCCAGTAAACGTAATCATGTGGATATCGGGATGCTTCACCATATAAGCGCCAACGGTTGATCCTTTGGCTGGCACATACTGAAAAGCGCCTTTGGGAATGCCCGCTTCTACCAAAATCTCTGTCAGTTTGGCGGTAATCACCGAGGAAACCTCAGCAGGCTTGAGGAGAGTGCAGTTACCAGCAACCAAAGCTGCTACAGCCATCCCTGTCGGAATTGCTAAGGGGAAATTCCAAGGAGAAATCACTAACACAATTCCTCTAGGTCGGTAGTGATAGCGATTGGTTTCACCTGCTAAATCGTAACGATGCCCTGGTTCCAACCGCTCCATCTCATCGGCGTAGTAGCGGCAGAAATCAATCGCCTCCGAGACTTCACCATCTGCTTCTCGCAAGGGCTTGCCAACTTCCAACACAATCCAAGCAGCTAGCTCAGCGCGTCGTTGGTTGAGCAAATCAGCAGCTTTGCGAAGAATATTAGCGCGTTGCTGAGCAGGAGTGCGTTGCCAAGCTGGAAATGCTGCCTTAGCCGCTGCGATCGCCTCATCTGCTTGAGCCTGACTCATTAAACCAATGCGGCCAATCACTTCGGTAGGGTTAGAAGGATTAACAGAATCTACCTGAGCTTCAGTCTGCTGATATTCGCCGTTAATTAGGGGCCAGTAGGTTTTGCCTAACTGCTGCTGCACCGTGGCGATCGCCTGCAAAGCAGGTTGCCGTTGAGCTAAATCAGCGTAGTCCGTGTCAGGGACATTCTGAAAATGAGTTTGATGAGTCGGAATTGGAGGTGAAGCGGTGCCTGCTTGATCCGCAGTTGTCACTTGTGGAGGTGCCAAGAGTTCTGCGCTCGGTCGCTCCTCAAGATTTTGTCGCAGGAAGGAACTGTTGGCGGTATTTTCCAGCAGACGACGAATTAGGTAAGACATCCCTGGAATCAAGTCACCATAAGGACAATAAACTCGTACTCGATATCCCTGCTCAACCAGAGCTTTGGCAAACTTATCTGCCATACCGTAGAGCACCTGCAACTCAATCCGTCGCCGAGGAATCTTGAGAGTTTGGGCGATCGCGATTGCATAAGCCTGCGATCGCACGTTATGGCTCCCGATCGCTGCATAAAGATACTCGTGGTTTTCGAGCAGGATGCGCGTCAAGTTCTCAAAGTTAGCATCTGTAGAAGGTTTGTCTTTGTAAACAGGTTCTGGCCAATCTTTTTGCGCGGCTTTAATGATCTCCTGATCCCAATAAGCCCCTTTAACCAAGCGCACTGTAACTGGATACCTGCGTTCCTTGGCCCAAGCGATTAAACCTTGTAAATCTTGTTCACTATCTCGTAAATAAGCTTGCAGTGTCACCCCAATATCGGTACGACTGCGAAACTCCTCTTCCATCAAGATTTGCTTGAGAATCGCTAGAGTCAAATCTTTGTAGACATACTGCTCCATATCAAAGTGAATAGAAGCTCCCACGCCTTTCGCTCGTCGTAAAAGAGTCCGGATGCGATCGCTCACTTTGGCTTCGCTACCTTGAGCATCCAGCGGATCAAATTGAGAATAAAACGCGGTCAGCTTGACTGAAACCTGGACTTGAGAGAGCTCCTCCCCTTCGGCTTGGTCGATTGCTTCAACCTTTGACCAAGTTTTGGCAGCATTACTTAGCTGAGTGATCAAGTCTAAATAACGATCTAAATAAGATTGCGCTTCTGCCTCTGTAATCACTGCTTCACCGAGCAAGTCAACGG